>CAIWBA010000279.1 GCA_903910765.1 uncultured Bacteroidota bacterium | reverse complement strand
CGGTGTTAAAGCTGGTGGTAAACTAATCGTTAAAATGAAGTCATTAAAAGTGAAAGCTTTACCAAAGGATTTGAGAGAATTTATTGAGTGCGATATTACTAACCTTGAATTGAATGGAAACATTCGTGTTCAGGATGTAAATGCACCAAATATGGAAATTTTAAATCCGCCACGTATACCAGTTGCTTCTGTAGTTTTAACACGTCAGTTAAAGCAAGAAGAATCTGCTGCTCCTGCTGCGGGTGCTGCTGCTCCTGCTGCACCAGCTGCTGCTGCAAAAGCTGCTCCGAAGAAATAATATCTTATAGTATAAGAATATACAAATCCCTTCCCGTGTTTCGGGAGGGGATTTTAGTTTTAAATAAAGGGTAATTTTTGCTTAAATTTGAATTTGAACGATAAAAGTAAATGTCAAAATTTTTAATCATAGGCTTAGGGAATATCGGTCCCGAATATGCACACACTAGGCATAATATAGGCTTTGATGTACTTGATGCTTTTGTAATAAAGCAAGGTGGCTTTTTTAAATCAGATCGATTGGCTGATGTTGCAGAAGTAAAGTGGAAGGGTAAAACATTTATATGTGTAAAGCCCACCACCTTTATGAATTTAAGCGGCAAGGCTTTTAAATATTGGATGGACAAAGAAAAAATTGAGATCGAAAATACTTTGACGATTGTTGATGACTTGGCATTACCTATTTCAAAAATTCGATTACGTGCATCAGGGTCTGATGCTGGGCATAATGGATTAAAGGATATTCAATTAACATTGGGTACTGATGCGTATCCAAAATTAAGATTTGGTATAGGTAATGATTTTAAAAAAGGGCAACAGATTGATTTTGTTTTAGGCAAATGGAATGCTGCTGAAAAAAAGATGGTGGAATTGAAAATAGAAAAAAGTGTTGAAGTGATTGAGTCATTTGCTAGCATAGGATTATCAAGGACCATGACCATGGCAAATGCACTTGAGATTGTAGCTTAATTAAAAAATATTTTTATGAGTATATTTTGTATTGGACGCAATTATGTTGCGCATGCACAGGAGTTAGGAAATGAAGTTCCTACGTCACCTGTTATTTTTATGAAGCCATCTGCTTCATTATTAGCCGACGGAAAAAATTTCAATATCCCTTCTTTCACCAACGACTTACATTATGAAGGTGAGTTGGTTTTACGTGTAAGTAAACAAGGAAAAAATTTAAAATCTGTTAATGTTTTAGATTATTGCGATGCCATTACTGTTGGTATTGATTTTACTGCAAGAGATTTACAAGCCAAACTAAAAGAAAAAGGATTGCCTTGGGAAAAAGCCAAAGCGTTTGATGATTCAGCTGTATTGGGTAAATGGACACCATTAACTGCAGCAATTTTAGATCAGCCGATCCACTTTTCATTACATAAAAATGCGACCGTTGTTCAAGATGGCGATTCCTCGTTAATGATATTTTCATTAGCCACCATATTAGAAAGTATCACTGAATATTTTACGATATACCCAGGTGACTTAATATATACAGGCACACCAGTTGGGGTGGGCCCCACCTTAAAGGGAGATGTTTTTGAGGGCTATTTTGAAGCAAATCAAGTATTTAGCATTAAAGTGAACCCTTAATTATCAAAATTTTTAACTAAATTTGCCACCCCTTAAAAGGGGTAATAACCATACGGCGAGGTAGCTCAGTTGGTTAGAGCACAGGATTCATAACCCTGAGGTCCCGGGTTCAAATCCCGGTCTCGCTACATGAAAATCAAGGACTTACGTTAAATCGTGGGTCCTTTGTTGTTTCT
>CAIWBA010000278.1 GCA_903910765.1 uncultured Bacteroidota bacterium | reverse complement strand
GCAAAAACTTGGAAAGAAATTCAAAAAGCGTTGAAGGAAAATAAGTTTATTGCGCAGTATGGTGTGGAAGGTGGTCATATGATTGAAGATGATATTAACAGGTTGGATACTTTTTATGCGCGTGGTGTTAGATACATGACACTTACCTGGAATAATTCACCGAGTTGGGCAAGTTCGCATGCAGATGAAAAAAATCCAAATTTCACCCGAAAAAAAGGACTTAACGCATTTGGTAAAGAAATTATACATCGCATGAATCAATTGGGAATAATTGTGGATGTATCTCATGTGGGCGAAGCCACTTTTTGGGATGCGATTAAAACCACTACCAAGCCTGTGATTGCTTCACATAGTAATGCTTATAGCATTTGTCCTGTTTCAAGAAATTTAAAAGATGATCAAATTATTGCAATTGGAAAAAATGGTGGCGTAATACATTTAAATTTTTTCTCTGGCTTTGTAGATAGTAACTTTTCAAAAAAAGATGCGGCTTTCCGAAAAAATCATGCGAATGAAATTGATTCATTATTAGCAACAGGCATTCAACGCGAATATGCATTCACAATGGTATCAGACAAATACCCGATTGAGAGTGGAAATATCAAACCTGATTTAGAACAACTCATGCAACACTTTGATCATATTGTAAAATTAGTGGGCATTGATCATGTTGGATTAGGCTCCGACTTTGATGGCATTAATTCTGCGCCCAAGGAATTAAAAACAGTGGTGGACTACCCTGTGTTTACAAAAGCGTTAATCGCTAGGGGTTATTCCAATAAAGATATCAGCAAAGTATTGGGTGGAAATTTTCTCCGCGTTTATCGCATTAATAACCCGAATTAGTATTCTAGCAATTTCTGCATGGTTTCTTCCAATCTACTATTGGCTAAGTATTGTTTTTCTAATGCTAAATTAAAAGGAATTGGTGTATCCAATGAGGCGCAACGCATAATGGGTGCATCTAAATATGCAAAACAATATTCTGAAATCCAAGCACTAATTTCACCGCCGATACCGCCTGTTAAATTATCTTCATGCAGGATACAAACCTTACCTGTTGCTTTTACAACTTCTCGAATCGCGTCCTCATCCAAAGGTGCTAAACTGCGTAAATCTAAAATGCTGATAGCGACTGCTGGATGATTTTGTTGGTATTGCTGCGCCCAAATTACACCCATGCCATACGTGATGATACAAGCATCTTCACCTTCAGTCACCAACTTTGCTTTACCCATTGGAATTTGATAATATTCATCTGGCACATCTGCACTTATGCTTCGATACAAAGCTTTGTGTTCAAAAAATAAAACTGGATTGGGATCTGCAATAGCAGCCATCAACAAGCCTTTCGCATCAACAGGATTAGAAGGATATACTACTTTCAATCCTGGCACATGGGTAAACCAGGCTTCGTTGGATTGCGAATGAAATGGACCAGCACCAACACCTGCTCCTGTGGGCATTCGAATCACCACATCGGCATTTTGTCCCCACCTGTAATTTATTTTAGCCAAATTATTTACAATTTGATTAAACCCAACAGAAACAAAATCCGCAAACTGCATTTCAACTACCGACTTTATTCCTTCTAAACTCAAACCAAGTGCAGCACCAACAATTGCACTTTCACATATGGGTGTATTACGAACGCGTTGTTTTCCAAACTGCGTAACAAAACCCTCCGTTACTTTAAAAGCGCCGCCATATTCTGCAATATCCTGACCCATTAAAATTAATTCAGGGTAAAATACCATCGCTTGTTTTAATGCTTCCGAGATAGCCTCAATAAATCGCTTTGAATTTAAAATAGGATTATTCAATTTTTCATAGGGCGTAATGGCGACTCCTTCATCTGAAGCAAACACATCAGCCAATTCCTGATCAATAGAAATATCAAAGGATTGGGGTTGCATTGCATCGTTTAATGCTGCATCAATATGATCTTTAATTTCATTGCGTATGGTTGCCACCTGCATTTCGGTTAGCACTTTTTCCTGCACCAAAAATTGTTCGTAATTTTTTATGGGATCTTTGCGAGACCATTGCTCCATCAAATTTTTCGGAACATATTTTACACCACTCGCTTCCTCGTGTCCGCGCATTCTAAAAGTGTTACACTCAATTAAATAAGGCCTTTGCGTATTGATACAATATTCCCTAGCACGCTGAATGGTTTGATACACTTCTAAAATATTGTTTCCATCAATGCGCTCTCCTTCCATGCCATAACCTTTAGCGCGATCTACTAAATATTCACAATGGTATTGTTCATTCGTAGGCGTACTTAATCCATATCCATTATTTTCAATTAAAAAAATAACAGGAAGTCCCCAAACAGCTGCCACATTTAATGCTTCGTGAAAATCACCCTCACTCGTTCCGCCTTCACCCGTAAATGCAAGTGTTGCTTTTAATTGTCCTCTTTGTTGATAGGCCAAAGCGATACCATCTGCAATAGCCAATTGTGGCCCCAAGTGTGAAATCATACCACATATATAATGTGCCTTACTCCCAAAATGAAAGCTACGTTCCCGCCCATTAGAATAACCTGATGCATTTCCCTGCCATTGATTAAATAAATTGGCTAATGGCATATTTCGAGTGGTGAATACCCCTAAGTTTCGATGCAAAGGCAGGATCCACTCATTTTTTTCCATAGCCAATGTTGCCCCTACCGAAATCGCTTCCTGTCCAATGCCACTAAACCATTTGCCAATTTTTCCCTGTCTTAATAATACAAGCATTTTATCCTCTATCATTCTTGGCAAAAGCAAGGAGCGATAAAAATGAATCAGCAGGTCATTATCTAATTTTCCGCGCTTAAAATTCATGGAATACTGGGTTGTGATTCAAATTTACCATTTTTAATAACAGCTAAGAAATGAATTCATTGAATTAATCAACAACATCGGGTGCGTCCAATTTCAATTATGTTCCCGACTATAAAAAAAACAGTCCCGAGTGTGTTGCTCGGGACTGTATATATAATAAAAGCAGTTTGCAATTAATCTCTCGAATTCAACTTGCTTAATAATCTCAAAATTTCTAGGTATAACCATACTAAAGTAACCAATAAGCCAAAGGCACTATACCATTCCATGTACTTTGGCGCACCCATTTCAGCCGCTTTTTCAATGGAGTCAAAATCCAAAAGCAGGTTTAATGCTGCTATTCCTACAATAAACAAACTAATCCCAATACTTAATGGAGAGCTGTCAAATGCAAATCCCATATCTACCCCAAACATCCCTAGTATCCATACGATTAAATAAAACAAACCGATACCCAAGGTCGCTGACATTATAATGGAACGTAAACGATTCGTCACACTAATAACTCTAAAATTATATAATAAAAACATCGCTAATGCAACACCTAAGGTTAAGCCCACGGCATGCAATACAATATTTGGATATGACTTTTGAAACATGGCATTAAAAAATGCACTAATACCGCCAATAAACAAACCTTCTAAAATTCCATAGGCAGGTGCAATATAACCAGCCCAAGTAGGTTTAAACATCATGACAATCGCTAAAACAAAACCACCTATTGCGCCCACCAACATTAAGGTAGTTGCCGTTGATACATTTCCTTCAGAATAAATATTCCAAACATACATTGCCGAAGCCATCACCATCAATAATAAAAATCCAAACTTATTCATGGTACCACGAATACTCATCACGCCGAAAGCACTTGCATTTTCATGCAAACTTTTATCAAAAATTTTTGCAGTTAGTGTTGGATTGCTAGATTTAAACATTGCCATAATTAATTGATTTTATTAATGATTCAAAAATACACAATTGTTTTAACT
>CAIWBA010000277.1 GCA_903910765.1 uncultured Bacteroidota bacterium | reverse complement strand
GCATCCTATGAAGGCCAAAATTACCAGCGTACTTTAAACCAAATTCGATTATTGGAAGCCTATAACCAATTAGGATAAATTAAATAATGAAGTAGCACGATATAAGTTAATGTAAATGTGATACTTAGCATATAAATATTACACTAATTGACACTCAATGATCATTTATAAGATCTACTATAATATCTCGCACTTAAATACAATTAATAACTATTTGATCTATCTATTCCTATCTATACAGTCATATTTGACCTATATTATTGCTTATAATTAACATTATGTTAAATAGTATATTGAAATGAATGAGTCTCTATTCCTATTACTACCCAGGTAACCAAAAGCTTTGATAAAAACCTTACTATGATATACACTTGATTAACCCCTATGAAATGAATCATTACCCACTCAATACAATAAAAAAAGCCCCCAAGATGTTTATCCTGGAGGCTTTAAATTATTTATACAATCATGTATTTAACATGATGTAATAATCTGATTAGACCTATTGGTACTTATCGTGTAACTTATCAAAGAAGTTATATTTAGCATCGTAATCATCATATGCTTTTTGATCCTTTCCTCTTGATTTATCTCTTTTATACCCATATAAGGTAGCCAAAAAGTCAACGGATCTTGAGATAACGTTCTTCTCTGGTTTTGTATATTTATCCTTGTTTTTTAAATTATTATATGATTTTTCAATCCACTCAATCGCTGCATCTACTTTTGTCATGATGGGCTGATCTAAAGCGATGTTTAACTTTTTAACTGAGTCAATGGATGCTTTAAATTTATTGTCCTCTAATAACTTCTTTTTTGGGTCTTTAGAAGGTGCTGGTCTGTTGGTATTTAAATTTTGTAATGTTCTGATATTTTCAGCCACCTTATCGTCTAAAACAGAAAATTGATTGTAATAACTAATTCCAGCATTAAATGCTGCTGCAAAGTTATTCGCATTCATTGAATATGCTTTTTTGTAAGCATCTTGTGCTTTTAACAAATAGTTATCTGCTAATTCAACACTTACCCCATCCATTGATTTACCTGCCATAAACATATCACCAAACATCTGACATGCGAATTCAGTGATTGAGCCATCTGTGATCATCTCATTATAAGAAGTAATTTTCTCCTCCATGCTATAATGCTTATCGATATAATCTGTTTTATATTCAAACCAATTTTCAGCAGGATAAGCAGCTTGGGTTATTTTATAATAAGTATCAAAACCTGATTTGTCCTTTGTATCAATATAATAAACTAATAAATAGCGGTAAGCATCAATTAATTCATTGCTATTTATTTTTGCGTCAATTAATCTTTTGTAATAAGCTGCACATGTTGCTTTATTTCCTGCATTTTGATGCGCATAACCCGCATACATTAAAGAAGTCGTATCAAATTTTTGTTTAGAATTAGCCCAACCTCTTGAAAAAATTAAATCACTCAATTTTACAGCTTCATCAAAATGATCAGCTGATTTTTTCCATTCTTTACCACTAAAGCCTGCTACCCCATCTTTAAATGCTTTAAAATAAATAGTAAAAAATGGATCTTGCCCATAATCCTTAGCAGCTTTAAAGCTGGTATCCATTTTTAGGTATTCTTCAATAGATGCATGCATAATATCAAATGCAGTTGGATATTTTTTTGAAATCAAACTATCTTTTGCTAAACCATCATAAATAACAGCTTTTATATAAACACCTTCTGCTGTTGTTGCTAGTGACGCTTTTTTAGCTACTGTTTTTTCATATTCATCTTTTGCGGCTTCATACTTTTTTAATAACAGTATGCCTTGAACTTTTTTAAAGTCTTGTGCATAGGTCATTTGTATAAATGTCACTAAGCTTAACAATCCGATAATTTTTTTCATAATTTTTGATTTTTATTGGTGTAATGTTATTTTAAACACCATTGAATTATATGGTTCGTATTATTTTATAAATTAGTTTTCAGGTGTCTCATCACCTGTGTTATTTAAGGTATCATCCACTTTATTTTCAGTATCGGTAGCGCCTTCGCCTTCATTATCAGTTGATGCATTTGTGTCATCAGTTGCATCCCCAGCTGTTTCTGCACCTTCAGCACCTTCTAATTCAGGGACATCCTGTTCTTCAATTTTTGAAGTAGCTGCAATTTCATCCCCCTCATCTAAGCGGATTAATTTTACACCTTGTGTGGCCCTACCCGCTTCTCTGATTTCAGTAATACTGGTTCTAATGGTAACGCCTGATTTACAAGTAATGATCAAATCTTCTTTTTCAAGTACATCCATTAGTCCAACCAAGCTTCCTGTTTTTTCAGTAACATTAATTGTTTTCACTCCCTTACCACCACGATTGGTAATACGGTAGTCGTCAATAGCTGTTCTTTTACCATAACCTTGCTGGCTTACCACTAATATAGTTCGGTTTTTATCTTCTCTATTAACACAAACTAATCCTACAACTTCATCTGTATCATTGTCAACTTCAATACCTGCAACACCGATGGCACCGCGACCAGTTGGACGTACTTTTTCCTCTGGGAAACGAATGGCTCTTCCTGATTTAACCGCCATCATGATTTCATTATTGCCATCTGTCAAACGTGCTGCTAATAATTCATCCCCTTCGTTAATGGTAATCGCATTCACCCCACTTACCCTTGGACGGCTGAATTCTTCTAAGCAAGTTTTTTTGATGATCCCTCGCTTCGTACATAAAACGATATAGTGATTACTTACATAATCTTTGTCGTCTAACTTACGTACTTCAATGATCGCTTTTACCTTATCATCCTGCGGTATTTGAATTAAATTTTGAACTGCACGACCCTTACTTGTTTTTTCACCTTCTGGAATTTCATACACCCTTAACCAGAAACATCTTCCTTTTTCGGTGAAGAACAACATGGTATCATGCGTAGATGCAATAAATAAATGCTCTACATAATCTTCTTCTCTTGTTTTAGATCCAATCGCACCACGACCACCTCTTTTTTGTTGGCGATATTCTGAAACTGAAGTACGTTTGATATAACCTAAATGAGAAATGGTAATCACCACATCTTCTTCTTCAATTAAATCTTCCAACTTCATTTCATCCGCTAAGTATTGAATTTCAGATTTACGTTCGTCACCGAATTTTTCTTTCACTTCTAATAATTCAGTTTTGATTAATTCAAAACGTAAATACTCACTTCCTAATAATTCTTTTAAAGAAGCAATCAATTTCATCAACTGATCAAATTCCTCTTTAATTTTCTCGCGCTCCATACCCGTTAAGCGTTGTAATCTTAATTCTAAGATGGCTTTTGCTTGCACTTCTGAAATACCCCAACCTGCAGTCATCAAGGCTTCTTTAGCTGCATCAGGATTGGCAGAGCTGCGGATTAAACGAATTACTTCATCTAAATGATCTAAGGCAATTAAATAGCCTTCTAAAATATGTGCACGATCTTCGGCTTTCTTTAATTCAAATTTTGCACGACGAATGACCACTTCCATTCTAAAATCAACAAACTCGCTAATTAAATCACGAAGGTTTAAAATTTTAGGACGTCCTTTACTTAAGGCAACATTATTAATACCATAACTTGTTTGTAGTTCGGTATATTTAAATAATTGATTAATGATTACTTGCGCTACTGCATCCTTGCGTAATTCAATGACGATACGAGTACCTTCCCGCTTATTACTTTCATTGTTCACATGTGTGATGCCATCAATCGTTTTATCAACGACTAATTGACCAATACGATCTGTTAAAGTATCACGATTTACTTGGTAAGGAATTTCATTGATAACGATCAATTCACGACCATTGGGTTTGGTTTCAATATTGCATTTACCACGCACCACTACGCGACCTCTACCCGTCATTAAGCCTTGCTTAACCCCTTCCATGCCATATATGATACCCCCAGTTGGAAAATCAGGTGCTTTTACAAACTGAATTAACTCCTCAACTGTAATATCTCTATTTCCAATATAGGCGATACAACCATCCACGACTTCATTTAAATTATGTGGCAGCATATTCGTAGCCATACCCACTGCGATACCAGAAGATCCATTCACTAAAAGTTGTGGAATACGTGTAGGTAATACAGAGGGTTCTTGTAAACTATCATCAAAGTTTGATTGGAAGTCAACAGTGTCTTTTTCAAGATCGTCCAACATGGCTTCAGAAATACGTTGTAAACGTGCTTCCGTATAACGCATTGCTGCTGGTGGATCACCATCTTGGTTACCAAAGTTTCCTTGACCATCCACTAACTTATAACGCATGGTCCATTCCTGCGCCATACGAACTAAAGTATCGTAAATAGCAGTATCACCATGTGGGTGAAACTTACCCATTACTTCACCTACAATACGTGCTGATTTTTTATACGCCTTGTTGCTGTTATTACCAAGCTCATGCATCGCAAATAAAACCCTGCGGTGAACTGGTTTAAATCCATCACGAACATCAGGTAATGCCCTACCAACAATCACTGACATAGAATAATCTATGTACGATGTTTTCATTTGTTCCTCGATATTGACCCTTATAACGCGATCACTATCTTGTGTGGCTTCTAGTCCTAAATTATCTTCCATATTTTTTATCTTTCGTTACATCAAAAAATGGGGATTAAATATGCCAATTTGATGTATTACGAAGATAACTTTTCGAGGCCTTTTTTCTTTAAAATTTAGGGTCTATTTTTGGCTCATTTATCCACAGTTGTGGGTAATAAATTGAGGCTAAAAGTGCGGTAAAATTACACAATCAGACAAGGCTAAATTTATACTTAAACTACCGGGCTCATATCCCATTCATAATCTAATTGGCGCTTGTCTAAATTGGCCGCAACTACTTTAATCATGATCTTATCGCCCATATTAAATTTACGCCCAGATCTTAACCCTACAAGGGCATAATCAGATTCAACATGTCTGAAATCATCATATTTTGATAAGGTGGTGATACTCACCAAACCCTCACATTTATGGGCAACGGTTTCCACCCAAAAACCAAAACTAGATACCCCACTGATGACCCCTTCAAAACTTTGGCCTACATAGGAACGCATGAATTCAACTTGTTTGTATTTATTGGATGCTCTTTCCGCCTCCATCGCTGCACGTTCTCTTTCACTACACTGAACACATTTCTGTTCTAAATTTTCATCATTCATGGGGTGACCTTGGATCACCGATTCTACAATTCTATGCACTAAAATATCTGGGTAACGACGAATGGGGGAAGTAAAATGACAATAGTTTTCAAACCCTAATCCATAATGCCCAATATTTTTTGACGTATAAACCGCTTTGGCCATGGTACGAATACCCAACTGCTCCATGACATGTTGTTCCGGTTTACCCTTAGCTGCTTGCATGAGTTGGTTAAAACTATGTGCAATATGTTCTGGGGTATCAATGCTGAAAGTATATCCGTGTTTTTTAGCAAAAACTACAAATGGCGCAAGTTTTTCTTCATTCGGTTGGTCATGGATACGAAATGGAAAAGGCAATGGTTCTTTTTTAATTTTAATCTTTCCCATTTTTTCTGCAATGAGTTGATTCGCCTTTAACATTAATTCCTCAATCAGCTGATGCGATTCCTTACTTTCCTTAACCGTTATTCCAATGGGCTTACCTTTCTCATCTAAAGTAAATCGTACTTCCTGGGATGAAAAGTTAATAGCACCATGATCAAAACGTTGTTGTCTTAATTTTTGGGTAAAATCCAATAACCATAAAATTTCATTCACGTGATCCATGGATGGATCGCCCGTTTTTGTGTCAATAATTTCCTGCACCTGCTCATAAGTATATCGACGATCAGAATATATAATTGTTTTTCCAAACCAGGTTTGCACAATGGATCCAGTTGGATCTACTTCAAAAGTGGCTGAAAAAGTTAATTTTTCTTCATGAGGGCGTAAAGAACATAATTCATTGGAGATACGTTCTGGTAACATAGGATAAACCCTATCCGGTAAATACACCGATGTAGCGCGTTCAAAGGCTTCATTATCGACTGCAGTACCTGGTTGCACAAAATGACTTACATCTGCAATATGCACGCCAATTTCAATGTTTTTATTCGGTAACACCTGATAGGATATGGCATCATCAAAATCTTTGGCATCTACTGGATCAATCGTGAAAGTTAACACCTTTCTATAATCCTTTCTTTTGGCGATTTCAGCTTCCGATACCTTGTCAGATAATGATCTTGCAAAAGCCAAAGTTTCGGCACTAAATTCTAATGAAAATCCAGCTTCAGCCACAATTGATTTCATTGCCAAATCATTTTCTTGTTCAGGGGTGAATATATTTAATACTTCCCCTTCTGGTTTGCGACTTGCCTTGTCCCAACTAATGAGCTTAACCATCACACGATCCTTATCCTTTGCCCCATTTAAATATTTAATTGGAATATATATATCCGGCATGGGATGTATACTGTTTGGAATAAAAAAAGCATGCTTGTTGGTTACCTGCATCGTTCCTGCAAAGGAGACTTGTTTTCGTTTTAATACTTCTAGTACTTTCCCTTCTTTTTTACCAGTACCTTGTCTGATTTTTGTAATTTTTACCTGTACTTGATCTCCTTTTAATGCAGTATTAAAATCAGTTGGAAAAACCAATATATCGTTTTCCAAACCTGATACCATGACAAAGCCCATACCCGATTTAGCAATGTCTAAAGTGCCTGTATAACTCGTGGTAATATTTGTATTTTTTGTGGTGGGTTTCCCCTTTCTTGTTGTATTTTTCTTAGTTCCCATTGTTGTTTTTATAAAATTGTGCAACATTATTAATAACCAGCGCATCAAACTTACCCTGCTCCCCAAATAAAAATTGAGGTTTAATGGGTAAAACATATAATGGAATTTCGTTTAGTTCCTCTGTATATTTTACAAGTCGTACTGCATCCTTCTCGGTGGTTAAAATTAATTTGCTCTTTGAATTAATTTGATTGAATTTTTCTTTGATCTCATTTAAATCTTCTATGGAGAAAATATGATGATCGCTATAGCTTATTTGATAGTAGGTATGTGTGTTTTCGTGAATATAATTTTTTAAAGGAAGTGGATTCGCAATGCCACAAACGAGTAATACTTCGTCCCGCATGGTTAACACCCATTGATCTGATGGATTATAAATATGGTAGGGCGTGTCATAGGCGATGGTGGTAAAAAATACATGTTGTTCCGGTTCTGGATTTAACTTTTCTATGATCTCCTCTTTTTCGATTACAGATAAGTTAGCCGGACATTTTGTGACAATAATAATATTCGCTCTTTTGGCTGACTTTCGTTCGTCTCTTAAATCACCTGTAGGAATAAAAAAATCATCACAATACAAATTATCATGTTCGGTCAACAAAATATTATAATCAGCCACTATTTCTCTGTGCTGAAATGCATCATCTAAAATAATTAATTGCAAGTCAGGCACATCTTGTATTAATTGCGGAATGGCTTCAATACGTCTTTCTCCCACCGCCACCGCTACGTTTGGATACTTAATATGAAACTGCATAGGCTCATCTCCAATTTCAAGTGCGGAAGTAAATTGATTGGCTAAAGCGTAACCTTCCGTTTTGCGTTTATACCCCCTACTTAATGTCGCTAATTTATAATCATCAGATAAAATAGATAAAAGATATTCCACCATGGGTGATTTTCCCGTACCCCCTAATGATAAATTACCAACACAAATCATGGGCACATTAAATTGTACTGACTTTAAATAATGTTTAAAATAAAGCCAATTACGAAATGCAACTATCCAACCATATACAATTGCAAAAGGTAAAAGTAAAACTCTAAAAGATTTTAAAAAGAGGTTATTTAAATTCATAACTATTCCAAGGCGTAAAACAATGGGTTAAAGGTACATCAAATTCATGGGTATCTTGAATATTTGGTATGTGTTCAAAATAGGAAATGCCAATACGATGATGCGGATGATGGCAGGTAGAAAAATATTTATCATAATACCCTTTTCCAAAACCTAATCGATGTCCCAATAAATCAAAACCCAATAATGGCACTAAGAAGCAGTCAATAGCATTACTGGCAATAAAATCACTTTGATGCGGTTCATATATTCCCATGGAATTCAAATGAAGTTCAGGAGTAGCTTCATAAAAATTCATTGTCCCCAATGATTTATCAATTACAGGATATGCAATGATTAAGTCGGGTATGAACTGCTGCAAGTAACTGGTTAATAAAATTGTATTCGGCTCATTGTGCTTTTCCATTGGGTAAAAACTCCCCAGGGTATGAATGTTTGAGAAATCTAATTTTTGAAATTGTATTAACAACAAATCATCCCATTTGATACATT
>CAIWBA010000276.1 GCA_903910765.1 uncultured Bacteroidota bacterium | reverse complement strand
TGTGTACGATCCATTCCTTCATTTCTAAAGTTGCGGCTAAACTCATACACCCATTCAAAACCACCGACAATTAATCGCTTTAAATATAATTCATTCGCGATACGTAAGTAAAATGGAACATCTAATGCATTATGATGCGTCGTAAAAGGCCTTGCAGCAGCGCCGCCAGGTATGGCTTGTAACACAGGTGTATCCACCTCTAATGCACCACGCGTATTTAAAAACTCCCGAATGGTGGTCATTAATAAGGTGCGCTTTACAAAAGTTTCCTTTACATCTGGATTAATAATTAAATCAGCATAGCGTTGACGATATCTAAATTCAGGATCTGTCACCGCATCAAACACATGACCATCTTCATCACGCTTCACTACCGGTAATGGCTTTAATGATTTTGCTAATAAAGTAATTGTACTGGCATGCAATGAGGTTTCCCCTGTTTTGGTAACAAACACATATCCCGTTGCACCTAAAATGTCGCCTAAATCCATGGCGTTTTTAGTCATTATATCCCAATAGGTTTTATCCTCGTCTGGACAAATTTCATCTCTCTTTATATATAACTGAAAAATGCCCTTATCATCTTGAATTTTTACAAATAACACTTTACCCTTATCATTCACGCTCATAATACGACCCGCAACGCAAACCGCTGCAAATTGCTCCTTGGTTTCCTCGGTATAGTTTTGCTTTATATCACTTGAATAGTGGGTCACCGGATATAAAGGCGCTGGATAGGGATTAATCCCTGCAGCTTCTAATTGTTGTAATTTTTCGCGTCGAATGATTTCTTGTTCTGACAATGATTGACTCATGGATGTTATATATTATAGTAGATTATAGTGCAAAAGTAAAACTTAAGCATCAATTAACGAATAAAGCATTTTGAACCTCCTCAAAACTCAGGGAGCGGCAATCGGCAGGCTGCATTTGAGCTATAGAAAACTGCCCAATTTGGGACCGAATTAATCTTACAACGGGGAAGCCCACACTTGCAAACATTTTACGGACCTGCCTATTTTTACCTTCGGTGAGCTGAATAGATACCCAGCTTGTAGGAATACTTTTTCGCACACGAATAGGTGGATTTCTTTCAGGCACTACTAAACCATCGAGTAATATTTTAAGTACCGCTTTTTTAGTTTCATAGGTTTTCCCATCTACTGAAATGGTCACACCCTTTGATAGGGATTCAATTGCATCATTAGTGATTGCGCCATCTACTTGCACCCAATATGTTCTTGCATGCGCAAATTTTGGATGTAATAATTGATGATTAATACTTGTATCATTCGTTAATAATAATAAACCTTCACTATCATAATCTAATCGACCTACTGGATAAACATCCTTGGGTACATTCAAGATATCTTTTAAGCATAATTTACCATCCGACGATGTAAACTGCGATAATACTTGATAAGGTTTATATATTAAATAGTATTCCATTTTTACTGTTGAATGAAAAAACAAAGTCCTCCTGAATGTTCAAGAGGACCTCGTATATGGATGGGTTAGTAAGTACGGGAATTGAATTCCCTTCACAATATTAAATATACTTTTTTCTAATTCAAAAAATATTTTAAACAAATTTATTGCGGTTATCCACATATTGCCTCTTTTATCCGATTATTTTATAGTAAAAAAATGATTTTACAAGCACTAAAAAAATTAAAAATTAATAAGCAGCAATATTTTTAAATTGGCTGAAACATTGATGAATAAAGGGTTTTATTAATTAGGATTATTTATAATTTTATTAATTAATGCTGCTAAATGGTATGATTTTTTATAGATTGGGGGTGTTAATTTATACACTAACGCGTGAAAAAAATATTTTTATAAAAAAGGGGCATTACCTTTGATTTAGGCCAAAATACTACTTATGAAGCTACTTACACCCGTTTCTGTTGCATGGTTATCCAAATTAACCAATGCTGAAATTATCGGTAATCAACACTTAGAAATTACTGGCGTGAATGAAATTCATCAGGTTGAATTAGGTGATATTGTGTTTGTTGATCATCCAAAATACTATAATACTTGTTTAAACAGCGAAGCAAGTTGTATTATTATCAATGATAAAAATGTAATTGTACCAGAAGGTAAGGCTTTGTTGTTTTGTACCGATCCATTTGAAGCATATTTAAAAATTGTAGCACATTTTAAGCCATTTATTCCTTGTGCAAAAGCAATAAGTGATGATGCAATTATCGGAGAAGGAACTATTATAATGCCCCATGTTTTTATTGGCCCCAATGTAACCATTGGTAAAAATTGTGTGTTGCATCCGAGTGTTTCTATTTTATCAGATACCGTTATTGGTGATGAGGTAATTATTCAAGCCAATACGGTGATTGGAAGTGACGCTTTTTATTATAATACAAAAAAGGACCGCCAAGATTGGTATAAAAAACTACTTAGCTGCGGCAGGGTGGTGATAGAAGATAAGGTGGAAATAGGCGCCGGTTGTACCATTGATCGCGGGGTAAGCGGTGATACTATTGTGGGAAGGGGCACTAAGATTGACAATATGGTACATATTGGACATGATACCCAAATTGAAGCCAATTGTTTGTTTGCAGCAGGGGTTGCGATTGCGGGTGGGGTTCAAATAAAGTCGGGGGTTACTTTATGGGGCCAGGTGGGCGTGACTAAAACAATAACAATTGGCGAAAACGCCACCGTGTTAGGTCATTCAGGCGTTACAGGTAGTTTGGAAGGCAATAAAGTTTATATGGGATTCCCCGCGGAAGATGCTGGCAATAAGAAAAGAGAACTTGTTTGGATAAAACGCATCCCTGAATTATGGAAAAAGGTGATGGAATAACTGTTTGCTAGTTAGATACAACTCCAATGCATGCTAGTCGGTTAAATGATGGAGCTGCTTCAATTCTTTACAAATACGCGTAATACTTTCTGGTAATGGGCGATATTTAAAAGCAGGAAATGCTTTTAATAGTTTCGTGTTATCAAAATGCACTACCGCTTGCGCAGTAGCTGCTGTTTCCTTGGTTAATAAAGGTGACTTCCCTGTAATAAAACCTTTGATTGCTTCTAATCGCCACACAATAGCCGTTAGTAAAGGTGTTACACGACGATAAGGAGGGCGCTTATTAAAAGCTTGTGCGATTAAACTAAAAATATATTGGTATTGCACATTTTCAGCACTAACAATATATCGTTCGCTAGTAATAGGACTACCCATTAATAGTTGCATTACATCTACCACATCCATGACATCTACAAATCCACTTACACCGGTGGTAAACCATGGAAATGCTTCATACGCCGATTTGAAAATACCCGAAGATCCCTTGGTCCAATCTCCGGCACCTAAAATAATTACTGGATTTACAATGGCTACATTTAAGCCTTCGGCCATACCGCGCCACACTTCCATCTCTGCTAAATACTTGGTTTTACCATACGCACTATTGCTTGTTTCCGAAGTCCAATTCATGGTTTCATCAATAGGGGTTCCAATACGTATACGACCTAATGCAGCAACCGAACTTACATAAACTAGTTTTTGTATTTTATGCTCTAAACAGGCATTGACCACATTCGCAGTGCCTTCCTGATTGGCAATTAACATTTTATGTTGGTCCTTGGGCGCAAATGAAACAATAGCTGCACAATGATAAACTTGCGCCACTCCTTGCATAGCCTTCGTTAATGAAACCACATCTAAAATATCCCCCAATATCCAATTCACTTTTTCCGCACCTTCAAAACTAGGAATGGTTTGACGATAAAACGCAACCACTTGTTTGTCTTTGGCAAGCAATGACTTTATTAAATGTGAACCCACAAGACCACTTGCACCTGTTACAAAAATCATGGCTTATTCTTTTAATAGTTTAGAGATATCTTGTTTTAATTGCTCCACTTCTAACACTTTTAGTCCATCATAAATTTTACCACGTACTTTTCCTTGTCGGTCCACTAAAGCAAAAAATTGGGTATGAATAAATTGATCCTCTATTTTTTCAACATTGTTTTTGGGGTCGTCTAATAAATAAGATCCACGCGCCATTTGATACAAACTATCCTTGCGTCCTGTTAAAAAAATCCACTTTTGTGTATTCACTTGTAAGGAATCTGAATAATGCTTAAGTACCGAAACCGAGTCTGTGTCTGGATTACAGGTATGTGATAAAATTTGAAAATCAGGCTCGTTTTTATAAATCTCATACACCTGTTTCATATTCGTATTCAACTTTGGACAAATACCTTTGCAGGTGGTAAAAAAATATT
>CAIWBA010000275.1 GCA_903910765.1 uncultured Bacteroidota bacterium | reverse complement strand
TCCTGCCATGGGGTAGTAATTATTTGACGTGGTAGTTACACCACCGTAAATATAACTATAGGTATAACCATTAGGCTCGTATAATCTATCAAATAGATTGATTACATATAATTGCAAGTTGGCATCCCATCTTTTTTTACTTGCAAATTTCCAAATTAAATTCAGGTCATTTGTCAAATAGGAGTTTAGTATTCTTTTTTCATTTTGCGTATTATCTAAATATTGTTTGGAAACATACTTGCTTGTGAATATAAATTGCCATTTATTATTAGGTAAAAAATTGATTGAATGTGAAGCAGTGGTATTTGGCGAAAGGGCAATATCTGTATTATGGTGTTCAATTACTTTTTGTTCGTAAGTATCATAGTTGTCAAAATACTCGGTGAAATGGGCAATTTTATTTTTGCTAAAAGTAATGTTACCACTGGTATTTATTTGGTCATTCAATTTCCAGTTTCCTTCAAGTTCTAAACCAGCTCGATAACTTTTTGGTACATTGGTCCTAGTATAAGCGCCAACATCATTGATTTTACCTGTTAACACCAATTGATCTTTGTAGTTCATATAGTAAATGTTCGCGCCCCAGCTAAAATGGGTATTCTTTTGTTGGATACCTGTTTCCCAGTCATATAAAATTTCTTGGGTAGGGTTTTGTAAAGCACCCGTTTCATAATCATCTCTATTGGGTTCCTTATGTGCAATGGCTATACTAGAATAATAGGTGGTATTGTTCGATGTATAATTTAAGCCAGCCTTTGGATTGAAAAAATCAAAATTTCCTTGGGTAATTAATTTCGGGTTATTATCAAATCCGTTCATTTGGTGTGAAACTTTTCTATATTGTAGATCAATAAAACTTTTTAATTGTGTTGTAAGCTTATATTGCCACTTTGTATAAAAAGTGTAATCCTTTTTACTTGCATTATTGGTGTAGTAGGGTATTGCTGTTTTAATTGGAATAATATTTGGATAGGGAAGTACACCATAATGTTTTCCATCATATTGATTCCAGCCTCCGCCAATAGTCAATTCGTTCTTTCCTTTTTCATACATTAGTGATGCGATTTGCCCATAAAAGTTATTGCCAAGCCATCTTCTTCTTATGATATCGGGATGGATCGTATTGTACAAAGGATTAGCAGGATAGATATATTCGTTCAAATTTACACCAGCTTTATATTCTTCGTAATAGCCCTTGCCCTTTGTTAAAAACACGGCAGTGCTCCATTTTAAATAATTGTTTATTTGTTTATTATAAAATAGTTGATAATGTTTTTGTGTATAATTATCAGTTTGATTTTCATAGGGGGCATCTGATTTTTCCATGCCGGCTGGGTTATATGTTCTATTGTTTGCTAACATTTCCTCAGGTACCCCATACCAAGATTGGTATGTTTTTTCTTTTCCTGAAAATATATTCAATCTTAACGATGAATTTTTGCCCCAGTAAGCGCCGCTTACATAAAATGAATTTAATTGACTGATTGCTCTATCCATATACCCATCAGAACTTATATTGCTTAATCTTCCATCAATAGTGAAATGTTTTTTGATCAATCCTGTTCCCAATAGCAAATTATTTTTCAATGTATTGAATGACCCAACACTATTGTTCAATGACAAGTAGACAGAAGGATTATAACTATTGGTGGATAAATTCATTGTAGCACCAAAGGCACCGGCGCCATTGGTGGAAGTTCCTACACCACGTTGAATTTGAATACTATTTACACTTGAACTAAAGTCGGGTAAGTCCACAAAATAGGTCATGCTACTTTCTGCATCATTATAGGGTATACCATTAAGGGTAACATTAATTCTTGTACCATCAGTTCCTCTAATTCTAATACCCGTATAACCAACACCTGTTCCAGCATCGGAGTGAACTACTACAGATGGGGTGTTTTGCACTAAAAAGGGGAGGTCCTGACCAAGGTTTACTTTTGCAATGGCTTCCTTACTAAAATTTGTTTTTGCAAAAGGGCTTGTTTCACTCACTCGAATTGATTTTACTTCCAGTGGCGGTAGGTTTCGTATACTATCTGTATACTTTTTTAAGCTATCCGATATGGACAGTTTTTGCAATGTTTGCTTTGGTTGCTGCGCCATAATGTTAGCGAGCATAAAGAATGATACAATTGTTCCCAATAACTTAGTCATAACTAATATTTAATTTTTTTCAAAATTGATAATGGGAACAGGAATAATAGCTATGAGAAGTGCGCGTGATGCGGTGACCTTCCCTTCGCAGGCATTACCCTGTTCAGGTTCAACGGGTTTTTTCTCAGCTTTTTACAGCACCCCGAGGACGGAGCAAAAATAATATGAATTAATCATACCAGCAAGTGTAACTTTATAGTAGTTATTTCGTTTTAAGGAATATAAACTCACATATTATGAAAAAGCTATTACTTTCTTTAGTGGTTTTAACGAGTTGCAATATAAATGCGCAACAAAAAACAGTTATAGTATACGATGATAATGCACAAGTGCGTAAAGTGGCCAGCTTTACTGCAATTAGCGTTTCAAGCGCCATTGATTTGTATTTAACGCAATCCACTTCAAATAAAGTAGCTGTAAGTGCGAGTAGTGATGAAATCAGAGATCATATTATCACTGAAGTAGAAGGCGGTGTTTTGATTATTCGTTTAGGGGAAAATGGATCTTGGTTTAATTGGAAAAAATGGGGGAACTATAAAACCAAGGCCTACGTTAGTATAAAAGATATTGATGCAATAACAGCTTCGGGTGCAAGCGATGTGCATTTGATTAATACAATTGAATCGCCTAAAATTAGAATAAAATTATCAGGTGCCTCAGATTTGAAAGGCGATATTAGTGGCGGAACAATTATCTATGATATTTCAGGCGCTTCTGATTGCAAAAGTTCGGTAGATGCAAATACAATTGCTATTACAGGGGCAGGGGCTTCTAAGATTGAATTAGCAGGAAGGGTAGATGATTTATCAGTAGTTATTTCTGGTGCAAGTGACGCAAGGCTTTACAATTTAAATTCAAAAGGGGCAATTCTAAAATCTTCAGGTGCAAGTAGTATACAAGCAACCGTTACTGAAATATTAAAAGCAAATTCAATTGGTGCAAGTAGCATTGATTACAAAGGCAATCCGAGTGTAAAAGAGTCTAACACCTCAGGTGCTTCAAATATTAGACATAAAAATTAATGGGTAGTATTAGCGACTTTAAATAAGCTATTAAAATTAAATGAAGGTAACTCGAAAGTAAATTTAAAATAAAAAAGGAAATCTTTACAGATTTCCTTTTTTTAATTCGCTTACTGCAAAATCAGCAGCCCTTGCAGTTAATGCCATATAAGTTAATGATGGATTTTGACATGCAGAAGAAGCCATGGCGGAACCATCTGTAATGAAAACATTTTTAGCATCATGCATTTGATTCCATTTATTTAATACTGATGTTTTAGGATCTTTGCCCATACGAGCTGTTCCCATTTCATGAATACAAAATCCAGGTGCAGGCATGTTATCATAGGTGGTAATATTTTTAATACCAGCGGCTTCTAACATTTCTGCAGCGCTATTTTTCATATCAACACGCATCTTCATTTCATTGTCCTTGAATTCACAATCAATATCAAGGGTAGGTAATCCCCATTTATCTTTTTTATCTTTATTTAAGGTTACTTTATTTTCATAGTAAGGTAAATGCTCGCCCCATGAACCCCAACCCATGCTCCAATTGCCTGGTTCTGTAATACTTTCTTTTAATTCAACACCAATGCCATCTGCATCACCACGTTTGCGAGATGCACCACCTTGATAACCAAATCCACGAACATAACCGGCAGAAGAACCGCCATCTAAATTTCTAAAACGAGGAACATAAATACCATTTGGACGACGTCCGTACGTGTATTTATCTAGGAAGCCATCAAAGTCACCATTTGCGCCAACACCATAATGATGATCCATTAAATTATGTCCTACTTGTTGGCTACTATTTCCAAATCCAGTTGGAAAAACTTCCGATACCGAGTTTAACAAAATATGGGAAGTGCCTAATGTAGATGCATTTAAGAAAACTATTTTAGCATAATATTCTTCTGTTTTATTGGTGTTCGCATCTAAAATTCGAACGCCTTTTGCGCGACCAGTTTCCTTATCGTATAAAATTTCTGTAGTAATTGCATCTGGCCTTAAAGTTAAATTACCAGTTGCAAAAGCTGCAGGAAGGGTAGCAGCGTTGGAACTAAAATAACCACCAAATGGACAACCTTGGTGACATTTATTTCTGAATTGACAAGGGCCACGCGTACCAATTTTTGCAGTATGATTCGCAGATCTACCAATAATCATTGGACGACCCATTTTTGTTTTAAGATTATTCGCCACCATTTGTTCAACACAGTTCATTTCCATTGCAGGTTGAAATTCACCATCAGGTAAATTAGGAATACCATCTCTATTGCCACTGATGCCTGCAAATTTTTCAACATAGCTATACCAAGAAGCAAGGTCATTATATCGAATAGGCCAGTCGGTTCCGTGACCATCCTTTCCATTGGCTTCAAAATCCAAATCACTCCAACGATAACTTTGACGACCCCACATGAGTGAACGACCGCCCACATGATTTCCTCTAATCCAATCAAATGGTTTTACAGGAGTGTAGGGATTTTCAAGATCGTTTACAAAGAATTTTTTTGATACCTCATCGTATGCGTAGCATTTACTTTGAATAGGTGAGTTCGTTTTATCTTCCTGGGTTTTTGAATTGCGGTGCGGCAACTCCCAAGGATTTTTTTCAGTGCCTTCGTAGTCTTTGATATGCTCAACATTGCGGCCTCTTTCAAGTAGAATAGTCTTTAATCCTTTCTCAGTTAGTTCTTTAGCAGCCCAGCCTCCAGAAATACCGGAGCCTACTACAATCGCGTCAAAAATGTTGGAATTCGTCATTTATTAAAGTTTTTAAGGTCAAGCATGTATTGGTATACAAAATACTAAAAAATCCTTAATTGCTTGTTTCCTATCTAATTCTATATACACCCCCTAAAACTTGCCCATGAACTTATAATGCCCTATCTTTGCCGTCCAAACATCGCGAGGTAGAGCAGCGGTAGCTCGTCGGGCTCATAACCCGAAGGTCGGAGGTTCGATCCCTTCCCTCGCAACATAGTAACCCGCTCCCGATTCCTATCGAGAGCGGATTTTTTTTGTAGTAACTTTGTATCATTAACGAAAAGGCATGAAAGTAGGGTTTGTAAACATATTCGGGAAGCCAAACGCCGGTAAAAGCACTTTACTGAACGCCATTATGGGTGAGAAAATGGCTATTGTGTCCTCCAAAGTACAGACCACGCGCCATAGGATTAAGGCCTTTTTGAACAAGGTAGATGAGTATCAAGTCATATTTTCAGATACGCCAGGGATCATTGATCCAAAATATAAGCTCCATGAAAAGATGATGGGGGCGGTTAAATCGGCTTTGGAAGATGCTGATTTGGGACTTTTGATGGTGGATGTTCGGGATGATTTTGATGAAATTGACGCGATGTTTAGCGCTTTAAAGCTAAAAGTGCCTTGTATTGTGGTGATGAATAAGTCGGATTTGGCCCCAGGGGGCAGGGTAAAAGAAGCAAATGCTTACTTTAGCGCAAAGCCTTATTGTACAAAAATAATTTCAATTAGTGCATTGAATATCAGTGATGTAGATAGGTTAATGAAAGTAATACTTGAGCTTATACCAGAAGGAGGACACCCGTTTTTCGATCAGGAGGATTTGAGTGATATGCCGACTAAGTTTTTTGTAAGTGAAATGATCCGGGAAAAGATATACCAGTTGTTTGGGGAGGAAATTCCTTATCACACAGCCGTGCTGGTGAATTCATTCAAGGAGCAACCCCTTTTAACTAAAATTCAGGCGGATATTGTCGTGAATCGAGAAACGCAAAAGGCAATTATTATTGGACAAGGGGGTAAGATGATTAAGGAGATAGGTAGTTTGGCGAGAAAGGATATTGAGGAGTTCATTGGTTCCAAGGTGTACCTAGAACTATTTGTAAAGGTGAAGCCTAAGTGGCGTGACAATGATATGAAATTAAAAGAATTTGGGTATTAGTATTAATTAATAATTATTTACTTTAATGGTTATTAATAGTTTATATAATGTTGATTGAATATTAAATTGAAGTTTTATGAGTTATACAGTGGCAATTGTTGGAAGGCCAAACGTAGGAAAAAGCACTTTGTTTAATCGTTTCTTAGAGGAGCGTAAAGCAATTGTGGATGATATTAGTGGCGTTACCAGAGACCGTCAATACGGGGTAACTGAATGGAATGGCAAAACCTTTAACGTAATTGATACAGGAGGGTTTGTACCTGATTCTCGTGATATGTTTGAGACAGAGATTCGTAAGCAAGTGAATATTGCGATTGAGGAAGCCAATGCCATTATTTTTATGGTGGACGCAGCGGTAGGTTTGACCGATTTAGATTCATCTATGGCAAATATGCTTCGCAGAAGCACTAAGCCGGTCTATGTGTGTGTGAACAAAGTAGATAATTCAACAAGGGCTTTAGAAGGCACTGAGTTTTACGGAATGGGCTTTGAGCACAACTATTTTGTGAGCTCTATTTCAGGAAGTGGCACTGGTGAAATATTAGATGCGGTAACGAATGGCATGAAAGATGAGCCTGTGAAAGTGGTGAATGCAGAATTACCAGAAGGCGCTGAACCTGAGGAAGAAGTCGCCATTCCTAAAATTGCGATTATGGGCCAACCCAATGTTGGAAAATCTTCCTTGTTAAATGCCATGATTGGTCAAAATAGAACCATTGTATCGGATATAGCCGGCACTACTCGTGATACTATTCATACCCATTATAACATGTTCCAAAAGGAATTTGTGTTGATAGATACTGCTGGAATTAGAAGGAAGAATAAGGAAAAAGATGATTTAGAGTTTTATTCCATTATCCGTGCGATTAAGGCGATGGATGAAGCGGATGTTTGTTTATTAGTGATAGATGCTGTGAAGGGGATTACTGCGCAGGATTTAAGCATTTTTAGTTTAGCTGCAAAAAAAGGGAAGGGCATTGTTGTATTGGTAAATAAGTGGGATTTGATTGAAAAAGAGACCAATACCGCTAGGGATTATGAAAAAGTACTGAAGGACAAACTGGCACCTTTTACTGATGTGCCTGTATTATTTATATCAGCGCTCGAAAAAACTAGGATATTTAAGGCGATTGAATTGGCCTTGGATGTATTTGAGAATAGACACCGTAAAGTACCTACTTCTAAGCTAAATGACATTATGCTTAAAGTGGTTCAAAATTACCAAGCGCCTGTGGTGCGGGGGCATATTATTAAGATCAAGTTCGTTTCTCAATTACCAACTAGGGTCCCAAGTTTTGCCTTTTTTACCAATTTCCCTGATGATATTAAAACCCCTTATCGGAACTATTTAGAGAACCAAATAAGGGCAAATTTCAAGTTTACAGGGGTTCCGGTGCGGATTTATTTCAGAAAAAAGTAGAATTTTCACGTTTAAATAAGGATTATTTTAAAATTTAATGTTAAAATTTGGCGTTTTTAAAGTGGATTCTTATCTTCGCATCCGTATTAAATACAAACTTAAAACCATTTCAAAATGAAAAAAGTATTCGCAATCTTAGCTATCGCTGCATT
>CAIWBA010000274.1 GCA_903910765.1 uncultured Bacteroidota bacterium | reverse complement strand
TTTTTCAAGAGTTTATTATTCTTAGGTGCAGGTTCGGTAATTCATATGGTACACAGCAATGAAATGAAAGATATGGGCGGCTTAAGAAAATTAATGCCCATTACACATGCTGCTTTTTTAATTGCTTGCTTAGCGATTGCAGGTATTCCGCCTTTCGCAGGATTTTTTAGTAAGGAAGAAATTTTAACGGCTGCCTTTCATGAGAATAAATTGATTTATGGTGTAGCGCTATTTACTGCTGCATTGACAAGTTTTTATATGTTCCGTTTGTATTTCAATATTTTCTGGAGCAAGGATGCCACAGCAAAAGCGCACCATATTGATGGTCATAATGATGCGCACGATCATGGGGAAGGCACTTGGACCATGAAACTACCATTACTTATATTAACTGCATGTGCAATAGGTGTTGGATTTATTCCTTTCTCTCAATTCATCACTTCCGATGGTTTGGCATTAGAAACACATATTGATTTGGTATTCTCCATTGCCCCTGTCGCATTATCGATCATGGCTATTTTACTATCGGCAAGTTTTTATAAAACGCAAAATGCAAAATCAGACAAAGCAGTTGCCCTATTTGGTGGCTTTTACAGCGCTGCCTACAAAAAGTTTTATGTAGACGAATTGTATTTGTTTATTACTAAGAAAATTGTTTTCCCATTAATCGGACAACCAATTGCTTGGGCCGACCGAAATATCGTAGATGGCTTTATGTTGTTATTAGCCAATACAACAGCAAAAATTTCAGCAGCGATTAAAGGATTACAATCGGGTAAAGTACAAAACTATGCGCTTTACTTTTTTGGCGGTGTTATTGCATTGTCAATTTTATTTATTTATATCTGGAAATAAAATATTTATATGAACTTATCATTACTCATCTTATTACCCCTGCTAACAGCCTTACTCATTTTATTGAGTAAGAATTTAGCACAAATAAGAGTCATTGGATTATCAGGATCATTAGCACAATTAGGTGCTGCTGGTTGGTTGTTGAAATTATTTATGGATCAGCGAGCTTCAGGTAATACTGCCACTCATTTGTTCGAAACCAATACCGTATGGTTTAAAGCACTAAATATTAATTACCATATTGGCATAGATGGTATAGCACTTGCCATGATATTATTAACTTCCTTAATTGTAGTTGCTGGTATATTGGTTAGCTGGACCATGGAAAAATTAAGTAAGGAATATTTTTTCTTATTGGTTTTATTAAGCATGGGGGCTTACGGATTTTTTATCTCCTTGGATTTATTCACCTTGTTTTTCTTTTTAGAAGTAGCCGTTATCCCTAAATTTTTATTGATTGGTATTTGGGGCAGTGGCAAAAAAGAAAACAGCGCCATGAAGTTGGCCTTAATGTTAATGGCGGGTTCAGCATTGGTGTTTGTAGGCTTAATGGGTATTTATTACAACACGCACACCTTTGATATGGTGCAAATTGGACAAATGGGCATTTCATTAGGTGTACAAAAATTCTTTTTTCCATTTTTATTTTTAGGATTTGGCATATTTGCCGCTTTATTCCCTTTTCATACTTGGGTACCCGATGGTCACGCTTCAGCGCCAACTGCAGCTTCCATGTTTTTAGCGGGTATCTCCATGAAGCTTGGAGGTTATGGTTGTTTACGTATGGCAGCATTAATGCCTGATGCAGCACACAGTTATTCTTGGATCATTATTTTACTCGCTACAATTGCAATCATCTATGGCGCATTTGCGACCATGATGCAAACCGATTTAAAATACATCAACGCCTATTCATCCATCAGTCACTGCGGATTTGTGATATTAGGTATTGGGATGTTGAATAAAACATCCATTAATGGTGCAGTGATTCAAATGGTTTCTCACGGATTAATGACGGCCTTATTCTTCGCTGCTATTGGTATGATTTATTCCAGAACCCATACCAGAATGGTTGCACAATTAGGGGGCTTATTAAAAGCTATGCCTTTTATATCAACCGTATTTGTCATTGCGGGTTTATGCTCTTTAGGTTTACCTGGATTTAGTGGATTTGTGGCAGAGATGACCGTGTTTATGGGCTCCTGGCAAAATCCGGATGGTGTGTATCGCATAGCAACTGTGATATCAGCAGCCTCTATTGTAGTCACTGCAGTATATATATTACGCGCGACAGGCAAAACCATTATGGGCCCAATTTCAGATGAGCATGCCCTTTTAGGTGATGCCACCTGGAACGAAAAATTTGCAGCAGGTTTGTTAATCGTAGGCATATTAATTATTGGATTGGCACCGTTTTTAATTAACCAATTAATTATGCCCGCCACTGATTTTTTAATGATCAATATTGACAAAGCCATTACCCTTAAATAACTAGAATAATGCTATCAAACATTTTTATATTACTCAGACAGGAACTTATACTAAGCTTGCTTATATTTTTATTACTATTTATTAAAATAGGCAAAGAAAGAAGCAATGAAACTGTTTTGAACCTCATTAATATTTTATTATTTGTCAACCTAGCAGCTGGGTTATTTGGAATGCCCGAAGGAGGTGCTTTTAATGGTATGTTTAAAACCAACGCCTTTATTGTATTAGAAAAAAACATTTTAAACCTAGCGATACTTTTAATTTCGATGCATTCCTACGCTTGGCTGAAATATCATAAGCAAGTCGCTGAATTTTATTTACTCATATTCACTTCCTTACTAGGCATGTTTTTTATGATTTCAAGTGGTAATTTATTAATGTTTTATTTAGGGCTTGAAATGAGCACTATTCCATTGGCTGCAGCCGCTAATT
>CAIWBA010000273.1 GCA_903910765.1 uncultured Bacteroidota bacterium | reverse complement strand
GTAACACCTCTACCCAACATACTGTTGATGGTTTCAGAATAAAAATCGCCACCTTTTGTCATATCCCAAAGCACTTCTAATTCAAATGCTTTGTAGGTAAATGTGTTTGTAATACCTAATTTGTATTTCGCATTTGGATCACCTACCATATCACTGTTAGGATCAACAAATGGCGCACCGTTTAATGGATTGATGATTAAACGACCATCATCAGTACGCGCTGAATGGGAACCTCTTAAGTAACCGTAAGGCATACCAGCTTCAATATAGTTGTAACCACCAATGATATCTCTAGTTAAACCAGCTACTAATTTTTCAACAGTATTTCTGTTCTTAGTAAAGATGGTTCTTACATTCCATTGGAAATCTCTTTTTTCAACAATCTTTAAATCAAGGGCTGCTTCCCAACCTGTATTGCGAACCTCACCAAGGTTGGTATAGAATGAGCTAAACCCAGTTGTTTGTGGTAAACCAATTGCATAAATCAAATTGGTTGATCTTTTATCATACCAAGTAATTTCAGTACCAATACGACGCTTAAAGAAACGCATTTCAGTACCAAGTTCTAATTCCTGTGTAAACTCAGGCGTTAAATTTGGATCGTAGTTTGAACTACCTCTAGATGCCAAAGATTGACCTTGGAAACCAGCAGAGTTTAATCCGAAGATTGCTTCACCATTTCCAGGTGCAGCATCATTACCTACTTTCGCAAAACCTGCACGAACTTTACCGTAATCAATGATACCTGATTTAACTTTTAATGCTTCTGTCCAAACTAATGATCCAGAAACACCTGGGTAGAAATAAGTAGCATTTTTATAAGGAAGTGTTGAAGTTAAATCTGTTCTTCCTGTTACGTTAATGAAAGCGTAGTTTCTGAATCCTAAAGACGCATCACCGAAGAAACCAATCAATCTTCTTTTTGATCTGCTATCACCACTGAAACGTTGTGTAGAAGTATTTGTTAAGTTATATAAACCAGGAATTACAAAGTTTACACCAACTACTTGTTGTGCTCTTGACATTCTTTGGTTGATATCATTACCTAATTTTAAATCCAAAGTCCAATCATCAGAAAGTCTTGGTGTATAAATCGCAACCAAAGTAGATTGTAATTCTTGTTGTCTATTGATAACTTCAGTCATATTACCTAAAGTATTATCACTGCTTCCTAAAGAAGATTTGTCAACAATTTGATCTCTGAATAAACCATAGCTGTTTACACCCGCGTTATAATCAATTCTAAATTTGCTATTGAACTTGTAAGAAGCTCTTAAAGTTGCAACCAAACGATCATCTGTAGAAGTAATTACGTTATGCTTAGCAGCCCAAACTGGGTTTGTATATTGACCATCATTGAAACCAATTTGTGCACCAGCTCTATTTTCAGTAGGCCATCCTGTGATATCCCAGTTTCTAGCCATTGTAAATGTACGACCCCACTGAGATAAGAAACTTTGTGCTTGTCCAATAAAACCACCAATTTGCTCTGATCTAGCATACGATAAACTAGACCCGATGGTTAATTTTCCAATGTTTGTTTGACCACCGACACTGATATTATTTTTCTTATAACTTGTATTTGTGATATACCCTTTTTGATCAACACGTGAAATAGTTACATTAAATAATGTATTTCCTTCACCACCACTTAATCCTACTGAATTCTCAAATAAGTTTCCTGTATTAAATAAAGAAGAAACGTTATTAGGATTTGCTTTATAAGCAATCATACCATTCGGGAATAACTCAGGATATGAGTTATACATGGTAGCCCAAGTAGATGCAGGGATAGAGTCAATCATTGAAGATGATCTACGAAGCACGTTACCTGATCCGTCATATATATTTGCAGATCCAAATTTACCACCCCAAGAACCATTCGATCCTTGAACTCTAAAGTTAGCACCCGCACCATATGAATTTTGAAACTCAGGTAAAGCTGCAATAGACTCTTGGCTATAACCTGCTTTATAAGTTACGTTTAAAGATTTTTTACCTTTTTTAGGCGCACCTGATTTAGTCGTAATCAATAAAACTCCGTTTGCTGCTCTTGAACCATATAATGAAGCAGCTGCAGCACCTTTTAAGATGTTGATTGATTCAATATCATTCGGATCAAGATCACCAAAACCAGAACCGTAAGTACCACCACCACTAAAAGGGCTTGAGGTATTTACAATTGAGTTACTATAAGGTATACCATCAACTACGATCAAAGGCTCACCACCATTAAAAGAGGAAACCCCTCTAATTTGGATACGGCTAGCCGCACCTGGAGCACCTTGTCCTGATCTGATATCAACACCCGGAACTTTACCAGCAAGACCTTTCAAGATGTCTGGTTCAGATTTTTGTAAAACTGTTGTAGGGTCTACTTTCGATACCGCATAACCTAATGCTTTATCAGAACGCTTAATACCCATCGCAGTTACAACTACTTCAGATAAATTAGATCCAGAAGCTGATAGTGTAACGTTAATTACATTATTTCCAGCAACTGTTACTTCCTTAGTGTCAAATCCAACACTTGAGAATACTAATACATTACCTTTTGTAGCAATGATTTTGTAACGACCTTGATCATCAGCTGCAGTTCCCTTGTTTTTGTTTGTTTTAATTACAACAGATGCAGAAGGAATGGGAGCTCCTTTTTCATCTGTAACCCTACCGGATATGGTCAGGTCTTGAGACTGGCCCGCAATGGCAAAAAATAGCATCGCGACAACGAGACTAGACAAGATTTTTCTCATGTTAGTTAATTTTAAAATTTAGTACCCATTATTATGGAAGGTCAAATATAATAAAGAAATGTTAATTTTTAAAAAATATTAATTAAAAAACATTGCTGAAAATAATCAGCTAACTCATTGATTAACAATTAAAAATATTTGAAAAGCCAGGTTTCCCATTTGTTAAAATTAGAAGATCCCTATTTTATCAAAATTAAGTTTCAGCTGGACAGATTAACACAATCTACTGTTTATGAACTAGTTGTAATATGTTAATTTGAAATTGGTACCTTTAATCTAATTAACTTTTTTATTGTCAAACACCTCTATCAAAATTTAATAAAAACCAATAATTTCCCAAAAACGATAGTTTACCCCCTTATAAAAAACATTTAAAATTGAACAACGCAATTTATAAAACACTAAAAGTGCTAATTATTTTATTAGGCACCTGTTCAATGCCTAATAAATCATTTGCACAAAAACTTGCAATAAATAATTTAAAGGGTAAAGAAATTTACCCGAACATCCGAAATACAACTAGCCCTTCCAATGGCGAATCCCCAAAATTTAATTCGCCCAGTTTTCAATGGCCTTCCAAAAAAAATGCAACCTATAGTATTCGAATTTCAACTTCAAAAAAATTTGATCAAGCATTGATCGAAAAAAACAAAATTGCATTTGCCCTATTTAATCCACATCAACAATTAACACAAGGAAAATGGTACTGGCAATATAAAATAAATCAAGAATATTGGAGCCCTATAGATTCCTTTGATATCAATGCTTCCACACGAATTTTTCCTACAGTTTCGGTCGAAAAAATTATAAATAATATTCCTGCTGCGCATCCTCGGATTTTAGTCAACAAATCTGAAATAAATAATTTTAGATTAAACGCAATCAAAACGAAAGAAGCCAATGCAATTATCAAAGAAGCGAATAAAATTTTAACAATTCCTATTCCAAAAGAAGGGGACGCATTACCGCAATACCAAGGAAAAGATAAATTCGAAAATGAAAAAATAGCATCCCTTGCAAGCAAATGGAGTGGTAGAAAAATTCAAGAAAGCTTAAATATTTTTTCACAAGCCTATATACTCACCGGTGATGTAAAATATTTTAAAGTTGCCAAATTATGGATGTTAGAAGTGGCTAACTGGGATCCACTGGGTCCTTCGCATACCAATAATTTTGCCGATGGTGGTATTATGTCGAGCATGGCCATTGGTTTGGATAGCTTTTGGGATTTATTGACGGAATCGGAGCGAAATTTAATCAAGAAAAATATAAGCACGCGTGCGGATCAATTTTATAAATTATGGATGAATCAAGTGGAAGCAAGATCATCTTCCATGCATGTTTGGCAGCATATTCTGCACAATTTATTGGAAACTGGATTGGCATTAAAAGGAGAACACCCTAACGCTGAAAATTGGATCGAATACATTTATGAACTCTGGATTGCGCAAGCACCTAAAATGGCCGAAGATGATGGTGCATGGATTAATGGCAGTGCCTATTTTGGTATGAACGCCTTAAGCTTAATTGATATCCCCACCATTTTTAAAAAATTATCTGGCGTTGATTTCATGACTGCACCTTGGTTTCAAAATAATCCAAAATGGTTAATTTATTCTTTCCCGCCGAATTCCACATCTGATGGTTTTTGTAATGATGGCGAAAGATATAAATTTCCTTGGATCAATTATGCTGGATATGCAGATGCACTAGCAAGATTAACAAATAATCCATCTGCTGCATGGTATGCAAATGCAGTAGCCAAAAGTGTAGGAAAAGATATTGCTGATGATGCAGAATTTAGATGGTTTCGTATTCGCGATGGCATAAAAAAAACAACCGCTTTACATCCATTACCATTTAAGCAAGATGCATTTTTCCAGGAAGTGGGGGTTGGCTATATGCATACGAATGTGCAGGACACAAAAAATGATTTGTTTCTTTCACTTAGAAGTAGTCCGTTTGGACCTATGTCGCACACACATGCCGACCATAACACCTTTAATATTGCCTATGGCGGCAAAAGATTATTTTATAATACAGGCTATCGACCAGCCATGGGTGACCCGCATTTTTTAGGCTGGTATAAACACACGCAAGGACATAATTGTATTTTGATTGATGGTCATGGACAACCATTTAGTGATGGCGCATTTGGATGGATCCCAAGAAGTATACAAGGCGAACAAATTTCATATGCAGTGGGTGACGCATCAAATGCCTATTCGGGTATTGTAGATGGAAAAGAAATTGACCATGGCATGAAATTATTCAGAAGGCATTACCTAATGTTACGACCTTCCATCATTATAATTTATGATGAACTAGAAGCAGATCATGCTGCTGAGTGGAGTTGGCTATTACATAATTATAATGGGTTTACCATGGATGCTACAACACAAACTGTTTTTGCGGAAAATGAAACTGCAAAAGCACAAGTAACTTTATTCAGCTCCAGCGATATTGATTTAAATGTTACAGACCAATTTTCAGTACCCGTTGATAATTGGACCAACAAAATAAATGAAGATGGTGACACACTCAACTTTGTAAACCAATGGCATTTAAAAGCAGCATCAAAACAAAAAGCTGAAAAAATGCGCTACCTCGCTGTAATGCAAATAAAACCAGATGGTCATTTTGAAAAAATAATCAAATCTATTGATAATGGAGATATCACTGTTGGGAATTATCGTATAAAAGCAAGCATGAATATCAACGAAGCTGCACATATACAAATTAACAATATTGAAAATACTTTGAGTTTTGTTTCAAGCGGCACGCTTATGTTTGAAAAAAATAAATACATTGGAACTGATATAAAAAGTGCCAAATTGATTGAAAAGAAAGATGGAAAAATTATTTTTAAAGAAGTGTTGGACGAAATGCCCCCTGCTATGAAAAGAATGATGTCAAAAATTGGAAATAATAAATAGTTGTACAAACTATTATCGCAAATAAAAGTAACATGAAAAAATCGCTGCAACAAAAAATTAGCACCGCTTGTGCCCTACTTGTTTTTATTACAATCGGCGGAATGCTACCGAATAATAGCTATGCTCAAAATACAAAGCAAAAACAAAAGCCCAATTTCATTTTTATATTAATTGATGACTTAGGATGGACGAGTAGTTCCCAATTAATGGATGGTAAAATTGCAAATTCGAAAAGCGATTATTATGAAACACCGCAAATTGAAAAATTAGCAGCAAAAGGGATTCGATTTTCAAGTGGCTATGCACCATGTGCAGTATGTTGCCCAACGCGAAGAAGTATACAATTTGGACAAACACCTGCACGCCAAGGCGATATCCTATTCCCGGAAAAATATGACCCATCAAAAAACAAGGTCACTTCCATACCCCAATTATTAAAATCAATATCTCCCTTATATCGCACCGCCCATTATGGCAAATGGGATTTACGTGCTGATATTTTTCCTGAAGATTTGGGTTATGACGAAAGTGACGGAGACACTGGTAATAATAATGGAGATATGAACTCCTCGAAGGAAACCAAGTGGACTGACTTATTTATAAATAATGATCCAAAACGAATGGAATCCATTACAGAGCGCGCATTGAACTTCATGACAAGGCAAGCAAATTCGGGTCATCCATTTTATATGCAAGTTTCCCATTATGCAACACATGTTGACTTTCAGACAACACAAGCAAGTATCAATAAATTCAATGCGAAAACAAAAGGTGCCATTCACAATAATCCAGGTTTTGCTGGCATGTTAGAAAACGTAGATGCCGCGATTGGTAAAATATTAGATAAAATTGAGCAACTTAAAATTGGCGACAATACTTATGTGATTTTAATGGCCGATAATGGATCCGTTGAATTTTTTCCACCAGTAAAAAACAAATTCGACCCCCCTTCTGCTTTTAAGACACCTACCAATAGCTACCCTTTACGAGGTGGAAAATGGACTTTGTATGAAGGTGGTATACGTGTACCTTTTATGGTCATTGGGCCAGGTATTAAAGCGGGAAGTCAAAGCAATGTTCCTGTAACAGGATGGGATATTTTACCTACCATTAGCGATTTAGCAGGGAATAAAAATTCTTTGCCTGAAAATATTGATGGCACAAGTTTTAAAACGATTCTAGAAAATGTCAACACAGAAAAGTTAAACCGTAAAGATGATGAACTAATTTTTCATTACTACGGACAAGCCCATTCTGCAATTCGTGTAGGTGATTTTAAATTGATTAAATTTTGGAAAACAAAAAAACTAGAACTCTACAATTTGAAAGATGACATTGGCGAAATCAACGACTTATCAAAAGCAAACCCTGAAAAAGCGAAAGCGCTTGAATCGAGATTAATGGCTTATTTAGAAAGCGTGCATGCTGAAATTTTATACCCACCAACGAATGCAAAACAAAAATCAAAATCAAAGGATGTGGATGATTAAATTAATACTATTATCCAGTTTATTTTTTTGTAACTACAACTTAGCCCAAACAACTAAATTAAAACAACCCAATATCGTTTTTATTTTAGTGGATGATTTAGGTTATGGGGAATGCGGATTTAATGGAGGCAAAGAAATTTATACCCCACAAATAGACCAACTCGCAAAAAGTGGCGCAATATTAGCAAACAATTATGTACAGCCCGTTTGTTCTCCAACGAGAGCTTGTTTATTAACAGGCAGATACCCTACTCACACAGGCGTTTATAACATTATTACGCCAGGGGCAACTTGGGGACTACCCTTAAATGAAACCACATTAGCGGATGCATTAAAAGCGAATGGATATCAAACCGCAATTACAGGTAAATGGCATTTAGGCGAATTTGAAAAAGCCTATCAACCCAATGCGCGTGGATTTGATTTGCAATATGGTCACTTTTTTGGAAGCATTGACTACTTTACGCATAGTCGCAATAACCAGTTGGACTGGTATCGAAATGGTATTCCCTTAAACGAAAAAGGATATAGTACTGAATTAATTACTAAGGAAGCTTGTAAAATCATTGAAACAGCAGACCCTACAAAACCCTTGTTTTTATATATTCCTTTTAATGGCGTTCACGCACCCTACCAAGTCCCTGAAGCATACACAAAACTTTACCCGCAACTTAAAGGTAATCGACAAAAACTAGCGGGAATGTTATCGGCAGTTGACGAAGCCATTGGGAAAATTTTAAGTACAATAGATAAAGCGGGGTTTAGGGAAAATACCTTAATTATTTTTTCAAGTGACAATGGCGCTCCACCTCCTGGGGACAATACACCACTCCGTGATTTTAAAGCAACCGTTTACGAAGGCGGTATTAAAGCAGCGGCATTTGTAAATTGGCCGGGGCATGTTAGCTCCGGAACTACCATTACCGAACCCATGCATATTATTGATTGGTATCCAACATTAATCAATTTAGCAGGAGGTAAAATAAATCAATCAACGCCTGTTGATGGGAAAGATGTTTGGCCCATGATCACCCAAAATAAAAAATCACCCCATGATGCAATTTTAACCGTTTCAACTCGCGGTCCCGTCATTTCTGCAATTAGAATTGATAACTGGAAATTAATTTTATTAGCTGCAGACAGTAGCCAGTTAAAAAGCAAAGCGTTTAATAAATACGAATCAGTTGCACTATTTAATTTATTAGATGACCCTAGCGAAACAAAAAATTTGGCATTAAAATATCCCGAAAGAGTTATTCTTATGCAAAAGCGTTTAAATGAAATGCTTAAAGATGCAGTTCCTTCCCGCGCAAAGGATGCAGCTGAAGAATTACAATAAAGTACTTATTTAATTTCCTTTTAATTTTCCAACCAACCAATTACTCATTTTTTCATTTTGTTCCGGATAAGTCCAATGACCTGTTTCGAGCGCTAAAAATAATTCCTTAGGGGCTGAAATTGAATTATAGCTTGCGTACATGGAAGTAGGCGGACAGGTTTCATCATTAAAACCCCAGGAATAAAAACC
>CAIWBA010000272.1 GCA_903910765.1 uncultured Bacteroidota bacterium | reverse complement strand
CTAAAAGTTATTGTTCATCAGGATACCAGCACGCCCATGGCAGTGGTGAATGTCCTATACAATGTGGGTGCAAAAGATGAGGACCCGCATAAAACAGGGTTTGCCCATTTATTTGAGCACCTGATGTTTGGCGGAAGCATAAATATTCCTATCTACGATGAACCTTTGCAAAGAGCAGGGGGAGAAAACAATGCATATACCACCAATGATTTAACCAATTATTATTGTCAAATTCCAGCTGAAAATATTGAAACAGCTTTTTGGTTGGAAAGTGATCGTATGTTGTCGCTTGCCTTCAGTGAAAAAAGTTTGGAAGTGCAACGTAAGGTAGTGTGTGAGGAATTTAAAGAGCATTATATCAATAAACCATATGGGGATGCTTGGCACAAAATGCGTACGCTTGCCTATACGAATCATCCTTATCGCTGGATGACCATTGGCGCTTCGTTGGAACATGTGGAACAAGCAAAAATGCAAGATGTAAAAGATTTCTTCTTTAAATTTTATCGTCCCAACAACGCTATATTAGTAGTCACAGGAAATGTGACCACAGAACAAGTAAAGCAATTGGCAGAAAAATGGTTTGGCCCAATCACTGCTGGCGCTGCTTATGAAAGAAACTTGCCAATGGAACCAGTGCAACATAAATGCAGATTTCAAGATGTGCGTGCAGATGTACCCCTAGATATGTTAATGATGACCTGGCATATGGGCGGACGTTTGGATGAAAACTATCACGCAACTGATTTAATGACTGATGTAATTGGTGGCGGTGCCACTTCAAGATTATATGAACAATTAATAAAAGTTAAACAAATATTTTCTTCTATTGATTGTTATCATTTTGGTACCATTGATCCAGGCTTAGTCGTGATTGAAGGAAAGTTGGTCAAAGGAATTACCATGTCGGTTGCGGAAAAAGCAGTGTTGGATGAAATTGAATTAATCAAGAATACGATGATGCCAACCCATGAAGTTCAAAAAGTAATTAACAAAACCGAAAGTTTGATTTGTTTTGAAGATATGAGCATCATGAATAGGGCACATAGTTTGGCGTATTATGAATTATTAGGAGATGCGAATTTAATGAATCAGGAATTGGAGAAATACCAAAAAGTAACGCCTGAATTAATACAGCAAACAGCACAACAAATTTTTCAAGACACCAATCGCAACACATTATATTATTATAGTAAATCATAAAATCATGGCATTAGATCGACATATGGCTCCCGTAATCAAAGATGCTATTGATTTTGACATTAAGTTAAAACCCTACCAGCATTTTGTTTTAGACAACCAAGTGGAAGTATATATTTATGAAGGAGGCGCAGAACCGGTGATGCTCATGGATATGGTATTTTTTGCTGGTAATTCCTATGAGGATAAAAACTGGGTAGCAGCTGCTACTAATTTTTTATTAAAAAATGGAACAACGAAAAAAAATGCGTTTGAAATTAATGAAGCCTTTGAATTTTATGGTGCGCATTTAAGTAGAAACTGTTACAATGAAACTGCAACCATTGCTTTGCATTGTTTGACCAAATATTTTAAGGAAGTGATTCCGGTAGTGAGTGAATTAATTTCAGAAGCCAATTTTCCCGAAAAAGAATTACAAATATATCAGCAAAATTTAATCCAACGACTGTCACTTAATTTAAAGAAGAGTGATTTTATTGCGAATCGTTTTATTGATGAATATCTATTTGGTATTGATCATCCTTATGGTAAATATGCAATGCAGGAAGATTATAAAAATGTTACTTTAGCCGATTTGACTGCTTTTTATGACACTTATTATAAGCATGGCAAGTGTATTATTTTTATGGCAGGTAAATTTCCAACTGATATGCAGGAACTTTTAAACAAGCATATAGGTCAGTTGCCATTAAATAAAAAGGTAATTGCCAATGTCACACATCCCATTGTTTCTGCTGCGCAAAAGCAGTATAGTGTGGTGAATGATGCATCATCGGTACAAGGATCTATTCGTATTGCCCGACATTTTCCTAATCGCCATCATCCCGATTTTGCACCGACACAGGTGTTGAATAATATTTTTGGTGGATTTTTTGGTTCTCGTTTAATGCGCAATATTAGAGAAGATAAGGGCTACACCTATGGCATACATAGTTATATTCAGAATCATGTGCAACAATGTGCTTGGATGATAAGCACGGATGCAGGTAAAGATGTTTGTAAGCCAACGATTGAAGAAGTATATAAGGAAATGAAAATATTGAGAGATGAATTGGTCAGTGAAGACGAATTAAAGTTGGTTAAAAATTATGTGTTGGGCGGATTGCTGGGTGATTTGGATGGACCGTTTCAAATTATCGCCAGATGGAAATCCTATATATTAAATGATTTAACCGATGCCTATTTTTATAATACCATTGATGTTGTCAAATCTATACAGCCAGAACAACTAAAAACCTTGGCGGAACAATACCTGAAACCGGAGGATTTTTATGAATTAGTGGTGTATTAATCTACCATTTATCATTTTCTAGGAACGCTTAACCATTTTATTATTTTGTAATAACTTGATTATCAAGTATTTGATATTTTAATTTGATTTATTATAGTACTATGTATTGCATAGTACTATAAAATTGTATAGTTTTGTGGTTCAATCAGAAAGTTATGGATATTCAAAACACACAAAGTCAAATGCGCAAGGGCGTTTTGGAGTTTTGCATATTGTCCATCATTCAACAAGGCGAGGTTTATCCGAGTGATATTGTTGAGAAAATGAAACAGGCCAATTTGCATATTCTAGAAGGAACCTTATACCCATTATTGACGCGTTTAAAAAATGCAGGTTTATTAAATTATCGTTGGGTGGAAAGTGTCACTGGTCCGCCAAGAAAATATTTTGTAATGACCGACGAAGGCAAAGCTGCCTTTGCAATTTTATTAAATACCTGGAATGAAATGACAGGTTCGGTGCAAGCACTCATTCAAAATACCAACCCCATTGCATCATCAGAAACGAATCAAGTTTCTTAAATTATAATACTATGAACAAAGTAATCAATATCAATTTTCAAGGTCGTGTACTTCCTATTGAGGAGTTGGCCTATGATTTATTAAAACAATATATCGATAGTTTGCGCACCTATTTTGTCAACGAAGAAGGTTGTGATGAAATTATTAATGACATTGAATGTAGAATTGCAGAATTATGTGATGAGCGTTTAAAAAAAGGTACGCCTTGTATTACGCAAGAGGATATGAATTTAATTATTTCTAGTATTGGTCGCCCTGCTGACTTTGAAGCACAGGATGGTTTTGAACAGTCTACTGCTTCAAGTGCGAATAGCGCAAACGATGGTCGCCAACAAAATGGAGATCAAAATACCAATGATCATACGAACTCAAATTTTTATAGAAATGGCAATCATCCTAAAAGATTATATCGCGATGAGCAAAACAAAGTATTGGGCGGTGTTTGTAGTGGTATCGCTAACTACTTTGTCATAGAGCCTTGGATAGTGCGGATTCTTTGGTTCTTTTTAATTGGCTTAAATATTCTGGTCTATATAATTTTATGGATTGCGGTACCTAGTTCTTCCGTGAAGGAAGTAGGGGGTGTTCGTAAGCGTTTATTTAGAGATATTGATCATAAAATTATTGGGGGTGTTTGTGCTGGCCTATCTAAATATTTTGGGTTAAGGGTAGGTATAATCCGCTTATTGTTTTTGATTCCGTTTATACGTTTCATTATCAATTTTAGACATATCCATTTGTTTCAATTTTGGGATTTTCCTGATTTCCCTAATTTCTTAGATATCACTTTTAGTCCTGGTGCAGTATTTATATATATTGTTTTATGGTTGGTATTGCCAGAAGCTAAGACCAGTGCGGATAAATTAGAGATGGTGGGTGAAAAAGTGGATTTGAATAGTATTAAAAACACCATTCAAAATGATATGGAAGGGTTTAGCAAAAGAGCACAAAATTGGGGAAGTGAATTTTATAAAAAAACAAGAACGGAACGCAGTCAACAAAGAACCGAGGATCGTAATGAAGGTCGCGATGCGCGCAACAATGGGGCTGATGAAAATTCTTCCAACACGGCGAATAGAGAAAGCAAAGGCTGTCTTTATTATATAGGTAGGGCCATCACTATTTCGATTAAGGTGTTTGTTTATTTTGTGTTAGCGATTGTAGGAATTTCTTTATTTGCAGCACTGTTTGGAATTGGCGCTGCAGTAACAGCAGTATATCCTTTAAAAAAGTTTGTATTGGAAGATGGTGCACAAAGTTGGGCTGCTTTTGGAACAATCGTATTATTTATCTGGGTACCTATCGTTGGTATTGTAACTGCGATTATTCGAAAAATTGCAGGATTTAAAAAGACCAATGTTTGGATACGATCTGGCTTTTGGGCCTTATGGATTGTTGGATGGGTAATGCTATTTTATTTTGGAAGTAGCCTAGGAAATAGCTTTACCAAACATAATAAACCTGTTGAACAAGCAATTACTTTAACCAATCCGGCTATTAATTATTTAGAAGTAACGGCTATACCAAAAATGAAATACTATGAGGATAAGTGGTTTAAAATTTCAGAATTCGTTGACTACGGGGATGACGACACTATTTTTGTAAGAAATCTTAGGATTAGAATTGTGCAATCAACCACTGATAGTTTTCAAGTGAAAGTGGT
>CAIWBA010000271.1 GCA_903910765.1 uncultured Bacteroidota bacterium | reverse complement strand
TATAATTTATTGAACGCATTGACTTTTTAAATTGATTTGATTTCATAAATGATATGCTTAAAATAATATTGAATAAGTGATTTTATTTTGAATCGGCAGGATTAATTCCTTCTTGCCATTTTGAGTTCTAATAACTGGTTTAGCAGTTCCAATATCATCTAACTTTAAATAATAAGCGTGATCATCCACAATATAAAAACCAGTAGTAACTTCTTCAATAACATTGGCTGATGCTAATCTAACATACATTTGCTCTACTGCATTTTTCAACATAATCGTTCTTTGAATACCTTGTCTGTTATCTAACATTCTGGTAACATCCGTCACCGAATTTCCATACATATTGTATTTAAATGAAGGGCGATCTAATTCATCCAGCACATATCCTTTTGAGATAAAACCAGTGCCCGTTGTATCTGAAACCCATGCATCATTTGGATTGGCTAATTTATTAATAGCTAAAGTAGGTGTGCCAAAATACTGTACTGCCCCTAATGGTTTAGATGATCCATCTCCTCTATCAATCCACATTGGACTTGCATCTAAAAAATCACCACGCCATACCTGAATAACCATACCAGTGTTTAAATCATACGTGTAGTTTACTTTTTCAGCAGTGCCCACATTTACAGCATGCGTAACGCGCTTACTTCCTGGTAAATCCATAAAGCTTCTAAGAATTGTATTTTCCTTTGCTTCCACCAATACTGGATCCTTGGTACTTAACTGCAATACTTTAGGATCGCTAATAACATATTCCCTTAAATTACTTGCACTCAATTTTAATGAGATGGTGGCAACTTCAGATGCATAATATTTGGATAATATTAATTCAAATGGATATTCTCCTTTTTGTAATTCAATGGTTGTTTTTCCACCTTTTCTATCAAATGGGAAAATTACTTTATTATCAATCTTAATGGTTGCTGGACCTCCTTTTGAAACAAAGTTTAAATTAAACGATCCTGATATAGGCACGATTAACTTTCCTTTATATTGTGATAAGTAAAAGTTTTTAGGAATCCCTTCGACATTCACCGTAATGTTTGGAATTGTTTTTTGCATCATCGGTTTCAACTTAGATAAATCAGGCTCCTTTTCAAATCTTCCTTGAAATATATTAACACTCATTTCAGATAAAGAAGGTTTTTGATCAGGGAATTTAGTAATCACTATATTTTTAAATGCAACTTGACCATGATCGCCTTGTATTCTTAAAGCATCTTCTGCTATTTCATTTCTTGAAACAGAACCAGCGGTAGGCCCTGACAATTCAATATTTTCTTGAATTACCACCCCGTTTAATTCAACTTTCAAAATTCTTGCATTCTCCGTTTTTAAACCATTCACAAATCGAGGTGCTTGAAAAGAAATTTTATAATGCTGCCATAAGCCGGGCGCTTTACTTACATTTTGTCTTGGGGCACGACCATCAAATACTCTTTGCCCTTCTGGTCGCTTACTATCGTTACGTTCGTATATACCACCCATATCAGTTGACCTAGGTTTAATGACGCCCCAACTATCTAATAATTGTAATTCGTATCTGCCTTGCAAATAAATACCTGAGTTAGATTCCTTGGCCATCATACAATCTAATTCAAGATCAATATCCCCATGTTTAAAATTGGTAAACAAATCCTTATGCGCTGCTGAATCAGGCATATTGACAAGTATGCCAGTGCCTGGCGTAAAACTAATATGATGACTCTTGTTAATGTCCGCATATACGCTTCCTGCAATATGCCAATTAGCGGTAGGCTTATTAAACTCGTTCATTGTAGTTAAATCGAGCTTTGTTTGTGCAGGTAGGTTCAAGCTAATTAGAATCGCCAAAATTGCGATCCCGGATTTAATGTAAGAATCTACATTCATTCGAAAATTTGGATGATATCCCATATTCATTATTTTGAGTTAGCAATTTATGTAAAATACATTTAAAACACTACGGTTTTGTTATTAATACCCATAAAAAAGCCCTCCCAATGCTATTGAGAAGGCTTTAATATATAAGATTATTATTTTATACTAAATCAAAGCGATCTAAGTTCATCACCTTCGTCCATGCTGCAACAAAGTCATGTAGGAATTTTTCCTTAGCATCGTCGCATGCATAAACTTCAGCCAATGCACGTAATTCAGAATTAGATCCGAAAATTAAATCAACCCTTGTCCCTGTCCATTTTACTTTTCCAGTTGCACGATCACTACCTTCAAAGATATACTGATGCGCATCGGCTGCCTTCCAAGTGTTTGAATAGTCAATTAAATGCGCAAAGAAATCATTCGTTAACACACCTGGTTGATTTGTAAATACACCGTGATTTGATCCATCAAAATTTGTATGTAACACACGTAACCCTCCAACTAGCACCGTTAATTCTGGTGTTGTTAAAGTTAATAATTGCGCTTTGTCAATCAACATTTCTTCAGGAGATATTAAAGTACGTGGTTTGATATAGTTACGAAATCCATCAGCAATAGGTTCTAACACACCAAATGATTCAACATCCGTTTCGGCCTGTGATGCATCAGCACGACCTGGGGTGAAAGGAACTTTAATTTCATGTCCCCCATCCTTCGCTGCTTTTTCAATTGCGGCAACACCTGCTAAAACGATTAAGTCCGCAATAGAAACTTGCTTTTCTTTTTTCTCAGCATTAAATGCAGTTTGAATAGCTTCCAAAGCATCTAATACTTTTGATAATTGTGCTGGATTATTTGCTGCCCAAAATTTTTGTGGCGCTAAACGAATTCTTGCACCATTTGCACCACCACGTTTATCTGATCCACGGAAAGTGGAAGCAGAAGCCCATGCCGTTGCAACTAATTCAGACACGGTTAAACCAGAAGAAATAATTTTTGTTTTTAATACTGCGATATCAGAAGCATCAATTAATTGATGTGTAACCGCAGGAATTGGATCCTGCCATATTAAAACCTCTGCAGGAACTTCAGCGCCTACATAACGAGAACGCGGTCCCATATCACGATGGGTTAATTTAAACCATGCTCTTGCAAATGCATCTGCAAATTGATCTGGATTTTCATGAAATCTTTTTGAAACTTTTTCATAAGCTGGATCCACTCTTAATGCGATATCAGTTGTTAACATGGTTGGCGCATGTGTGATAGCTGGATCATGTGCATCTGGCACAGTACCTGCACCACCACCCGCTTTTGGCTTCCACTGATTTGCACCTGCTGGACTTTTTGTTAATTCCCACTCAAATCCAAATAAGTTATCAAAATAATTATTACTCCACTTAGTTGGTGTGGTTGTCCATGCACCTTCTAAACCTGAGGTAATCGTATATTGTGCGTTACCTGTGCCATAGGTATTTTTCCAACCTGTACTCTGTTCTTCGATACCTGCAGCTGCAGGTTCTTTACTTACATATTTACCAGGATCGGCTGCGCCATGTGTTTTACCAAATGTATGTCCACCTGCGATTAACGCAACTGTTTCTTCATCATTCATTGCCATACGCGCAAATGTTTCTCTAATATCACGCGCTGATGCGATTGGATCAGGATTGCCATTCGGTCCTTCTGGGTTCACATAGATTAAACCCATTTGTACTGCAGCCAATGGATTTTCTAAATCACGATCGCCTGTATATCTTTTATCGCCTAACCATTCTCTTTCATTACCCCAATACACATCTTCTTGTGGCTCCCATACATCTGCTCTTCCTCCAGCAAAACCAAAAGTTTTAAAACCCATAGATTCTAATGCACAGTTACCTGTCAATATCATTAAATCAGCCCAAGATAATTTTTGGCCATACTTTTTTTTGATCGGCCATAATAATAAACGTGCTTTATCTAAATTGGTATTATCAGGCCAACTATTTAATGGTGCAAATCTTTGCATACCAGCACCACCGCCACCGCGACCATCTGTAGTACGATAGGTTCCTGCACTATGCCAAGCCATACGAATAAAGAAAGGTCCATAATGGCCATAATCCGCAGGCCACCATTCTTGTGAATTCGTCATTAAATCAACAATATCTTTTTTTACTGCTTTTAAATCTAAGGATGCAAATTCTTTTGCATAATTAAACGAGTTGTCCATTGGATTAGACAAAGTAGAATGTTGACGAAGAATATTTAATTTTAATTGATTCGGCCACCAGTCCTGGTTTCTTGTACCAGTTCCTGCACTCGGTTGTTTTCCCGCAACTGCAGCAGGCCCTTTATAAGGACATTTTGCCTCACCTGCATTATTTGTATTATTTTCCATAGGTATATTATTATAAATAGTTTGAGGTGTAAAACTACTAAAATAACCGCCTATAAGGTTACAAAAAACGGAAAAATAATAGCAATATGTTAATGAAAACAGCGGTGAAAATCTAATTCCCTCCAACAATTTTGCTGGTACTGCGATATAAATAATTTTCGTAGATATGTCTTCTTGCAAAACGATCTGGGGTATCTGAATTGACCAATTTTACATAAATCGCTTTGGGCACGCCATAATATTCATATTCATTGCCATCTGAAAACACGACCCTTAAAATTTCAGACTTAAATTCAAAATCATCCATACTGGCTTCGGAAATTGTTTTAGTATATTCCGCAAAGGTAGCTTCATGCGTTTCTTTATGTACACTCACCAAAAAATGGTAAGAGGCAATTAGCTTGGCCGACTTAACTTCGGCTTCTTTTTTAGCCTCCTCACTCTCCTGAAATTTATCAGGATGCCATTCCATCATAATCTTACGATATACTTTTTTTAAGTCACTTAAGGTAGCCTTATCGTCCACCCCTAAAATCGCTCGATGTCTTTCAATTCGCTTCATATATGAATAATGTGGCGCGAAAGTACAACAATATACATGAACCAAAAAGCCCTCTCAGATTTAACTGAAAGGGCTTAACCAAAAATCATTATTTCACGAATATTTCTTAAAAAAGAAAGATTGTTTATTTCACTTCCTCAAACTGTGCATCTTCAACAGTATCATTGCTTGCACCACCATTCGCTTGACCACTGTCAGCACCTGGCGCACCAGCTTCAGGTCCACCTGCACCCGCTGCTTGTGCTTTGTAAATATCTTCACTTGCAGCCGTCCATGCAGTATTCATTGCAGCTAGCGCAGCTTCTACTTGTGTAATATCCTGTGCTTGATGTGCTACTTTTAATGTTTCTAAAGCAGTTTCAATAGGTGCTTTTTTATCAGCAGGGATTTTGTCACCAAATTCCTTCAATTGTTTTTCTGTTTGGAAAATTAAGCTATCCGCTTCATTCAATTTTTCAACCCTATCTTTTTCAATTTTATCACTTGCTTCGTTTGCTTTTGCTTCGGCTTTCATTTTTTCAATTTCTTCCTTAGTCAAGC
>CAIWBA010000270.1 GCA_903910765.1 uncultured Bacteroidota bacterium | reverse complement strand
GCAAAATGGCATTTGCTTACCGGCGATAAAAAGGCCATATATGGTTTGGCAAAACAACAATATTTTGCAGGAGATACTGTAGGGTACTACCAATCAGGCAATGAGTTTTTACATACGGAAAATTTCATTTTAGTGGATCAGCATCGCCGTATCCGTGGAGTTTATAACGGTACATTACCCGTAGAAATAAATCGTATTATAGAAGATATTGCGATTTTAAAATCAGAAATTACATCCGCTTTAAAATAAAAACAAGCCACTTCCTGCTAGTCAATTTTATTTTTCACTATCTTCGTTTTTATTTATGATGGACATTCAATTTGACAAATATTTTATTGTACTGCAAAACATTACTACCAGGTATTATCTCCTAGGTGGGCTTGTGTTTTTACTATTTTATATTGTATTAAAAAATAAAATAGTACATAAAAAAATACAATCGCAATTTCCTAAAAACACCGATTATTTACGTGAAATTGGATATAGCACACTTACTATGTTTATGTTTGCTTTTATCCCGATTTTATTTATTTACAACCCTGCAGTTAAACCTCATACAACTTTATTTCAAAATATAACTGATTATGGTTGGGTGTATTACTTCGCAGCATTTCCAATAATGTTTGTGATCCACGATACTTACTTTTATTGGACACATCGTATTATGCATCATAAAAGTTTATTTAATGTAATGCATTTGGTACATCATAAATCAACCAACCCATCCCCATGGGCCGCTTATGCATTTCATCCTTTGGAAGCAATTGTTGAGGTTGGGATTTTTGTTGTGTTTTTATTTACAATACCCGTCCATAGATCTCATATACTTATCTTTTTCCTTTTATCCATTATATATAATATGTATGGTCACTTGGGTTGGGAATTATATCCCAAGGGTTTTAGTAAAAACTGGTTTGGTAAGTGGATCAATACATCCGTAAACCATAACCAACACCATAAATATTTTAAAGGTAATTATGGTTTGTACTTTTTATTCTGGGATCGCATCATGGGCACTATTCGCCCCGATTATGATGAAGCCTTTGAGGAAGTAAAAAGCAGATAATTGCGCATATTTTCTCTAATGGAGGTCACAAATTGTGACCTCCATTAGTTTTATTTCGCCAGCACATACACTGCCCAGCTCATGAAATAGGCGAGGCCGGTCATCATAAAAAATTGGATGGTAGGCCATTTCCAGGATTGCGTTTCCCGCTTTACCACAGCAAGTGTACTCATACATTGCATGGCCAATACATAAAATATCATTAGAGATAAAGCAGCTGCAAAGCTATAAACCTTGGTGCCATCAGGTCGCACTGCAGCTTTTAGTTTATCACGTAAGGAACTATTGTCCGATTCTTCCACACTATACAAGGTAGCCATGGTGCCTACAAATACTTCACGCGCCGCAAAGGAAGTGATCAGCGCGATGCCTATTTTCCAATCAAATCCCAATGGGGCAATAAGGGGTTCAATTTGCTTACCCATAATACCTGCGTAGGAATTTTCTAATTTTTCAGTATTGTATTCGCGATCAAATTGCTTTTGTTGCAATTCATTCATCTTTGATGCACCATTGTTGCTTGAAATTTGTTGTGCATATTTTTCGTTGACCAATTTCATTTTTTCAGCAGGCCCATAACTACTTAAAAACCACAACAACAAACTAATAATGATAATTACCTTACCCGCATCTCGCACGAAGATGGTTGCCTTTTGGATCATGGTAGTGCCTACATTTTTCCAACGAGGTGCGCGGTAAACAGGTAGTTCTAATATAAAATAACTCTTCTCTTTAATTTTAATAAACCACTTTAAGACCATACTAGCAAGTAATGCCATTAGGATACCCATGACATATAATCCCATCATCACTAAACCTTGCAAACTTAAAAATCCAAAATATATTTTATCGTCAATCACCAATGATATTAAAATAGTGTACACCGGTAACCTTGCACTGCAACTCATAAAGGGAGTGACCATAATGGTCAGTAATCTTTCCTTTCTATTTTCAATATTACGTGCACTCATTATGGCAGGAACCGCACAGGCAAATCCACTGATCATGGGCATTACACTTTT
>CAIWBA010000269.1 GCA_903910765.1 uncultured Bacteroidota bacterium | reverse complement strand
TGAATTAAATATATAATTAAATAACTATTTATTAACATATTACGAAAACGATATCGTAATATTATAGCTTAAAACGATACATTTTAGTAATTTACTTAAACAAAAAAAATATGAAAAACTTTTTATCAAAATACTTCTATCTCTGCTTAATTGCACTTTGTTGTAGTCCACTTAATTCATTTTCAAACGATTACAAAAAGGCAACTAGAAGTAACTCTATAAATAAAGTCGCTACAATTAATCATATTAATTTGAATGAAGTTGTAAAAGACAAACTAGCAGGCAGCCAGGTATTAGTGTATACAAAAAATGGAAAAGGCTACGTGCACGATAATATTGCCTCCGCAGTTGCATGTATACAACAGTTAGGTAAATCTAATAATTTCAAAGTAGATGTTACTGATGATCCAAGCGTTTTCACTGAAGCAAATTTAAAAAAGTACCAACTGCTTATTTTCACAAGTACCAATAATGATGTTTTTGATAATGATGAACAACGTGTTCAATTTAGAAGATATATTGAAGCAGGTGGCGGATTTGTAGGTGTGCATTCAGTTACAGGCACCGAACGCAATTGGACTTGGTTTAAAATGATGTTGGGGGAAACTTTTTCATGGCATGCCTCATTTCAAAAATTTAGTATTAAAAATTTAGCACCCAACCACCCTTCTATGAAAGGGGTTCCTAGTTTATGGACAAAGGAAGATGAATGCTATTTTGGTAAGGAATTATATCCCGGGATTCATGTTTTAATGGCCCATGATTTATCAAGCCTTGATCCCAGTCAAAAAGAAATGATTGTTAAAAATGCAGGATCTTTTGCAAATTATTATCCTGCAGTTTGGTACCAAAATTTTGAAGGGGGTAATATTTGGGTAACCGCCTTGGGCCATGCAAAAGAAAATTACCAGGAACCCACTTATATTAACCATTTATTACAGGGAATAAAATATATTGCAAATCAATACAATGGAATAAATTATAAAAATGCAATTGCGGTTACGAGAGATGACCAATTAAAAAAATAAAGAACACATTAAGAAAATAAAACAACTCATTAAAATTATAAAAAATGAACAGACGCAACTTTGTTAAAAACAGTTTAAAGGCAAGCGCAGCAACCACCATGGCGGTGACAGGCTTCCCTACGATAGTTCCTGCTTCAGTCATCGGTAAAAATGCACCTAGTAATAAAATTAATATTGGCGCTATTGGGGTGGGTCGTATCTCACGTGAACATGATATGAAAGAAACCTTACCATTTGATCAAGCGCGTATCATGGCAGTTTGTGACTTAGATTCAAAGAGATTAGCAGATGGAAAAAAATATGTTAATGATTATTACGCAGCAAAAACTGGTAAACCCTATGATGGGGTGACCATGTATGATGATCACCGTGCATTATTACAAAATAAAGATATCGATGCAGTATTAATTAGTACCCCAGATCATTCACATGCTTACTTAGGCATTCACGCAGTGGAAGCTGGCAAAGATGTGTATTTACAAAAACCTGCCTCCTTAACGATTGCAGAAGGACGTGCATTGAGTAATGCAGTACACCGCACAGGTCGCATTTTGCAAATTGGTAGTCAGCAAAGATCCTCCACACAATTTCGTTATGCTGCTGAGCTAGTTCGTAATGGCCGTATTGGTGATTTAAAAACAGTGTATGTGGGTTTACCTGGAGATCCGGGCGGAGATGAAGAACCAGAAATGCCGATTCCAAAAAATTTAAATTATGATGCATGGTTGGGATCCACACCCAATGTTTACTACACGGAAAAAAGAGTGCATCCACAAAATGATTATAGCCGACCAGGTTGGTTGCGTATGGAACAATTTGGCGCTGGTATGATTACAGGTTGGGGCGCACACCATGTTGACTGTGCCCATTGGGGAATGGATACAGAATATACTGGTCCTATTGAAATTTCAGGACACGCTGATTTTCCAAAGTCAGGCTTGTGGAATGTGCATGGTTTATTTCAAACAGAAGGTGTTTATGCCAATGGCGTAAAAATGATTATCAGCAATGAAATACCCAATGGAATAAAATTTGAAGGAACCGAAGGTTGGATATTTGTTACCCGAGGTGATTATCGTGCTAGTGCAAGTGATCCAATCCCAACAGGTAAAAATAAAGTATTACCATTAACTGCAAGCAATAACAAAATCATTACTTCAGTGATTGGTGAAAATGAAATTAATTTATATAAAAGTGCAGACCAACATGGCAACTGGTTGGAGAGTATCATCAGTAGAAAGCAACCTATTTCTCCAGTTGAAATTGGACATCGCTCCTGCTCCACTTGTTTATTACATCATATTGCAATGAAATTAAAACGTAAAATTTATTGGGACCCAATGAATGAGCGTTTCTTAAATGATGATGAAGCCAATGCAATGTTAAACAGACCGCACCGCTTCCCATATGAAGTAAAGGGTTTGGATTAAATATTGAATGGCAAGAATTATAGCAAACTGAAAACAAACGCTAAAAATGAAAAACAACTATTTTACTAGGAGCATTTTATTTTTAATTTGTTTTCAGTTTTTTTTATATAGCAGCGCGCAAAATAGGTTAACCATTGGCACGTATAAAAACATATATGATATGTTAAAAGATGTGCCTGGGTTAGATGTTACCACCAATGGTGGCAAAGCTGGCTCAATCATTATTAGGGGTATTAGTAGTTTAAAAAGCCAACAACAACCCCTATTTGTAGTTGATAATGCAATTTATAATGGCGACATTATGAATATCAATGTGCAGGATGTAGAAAATATCTCCGTTTTAAAAGATGCAGCATCCCTAACCGCCTATGGTGCACAAGGCAGTGCTGGTGTTATTATAATTTCTATGAAGAAAGGCGCCAACCTATCCAAAGGACCTTTGGTTGAAAATCATAATGAATCCGCTTATACTTATTTTATTGACCATCAAACCAATTTAAAAATAATTGGATTGGATGATAAAACAATTATTGAAGGGGTCATCAACAAACAGGTGGATACTGTATTAATTTTTACAAAAAGAAGAAAGGAAGTCATCGTCCCTATTAGGTTGATCAAAAGAGTGGAAATGCTACCCACTGATAATTAATCAGAACCTGGCCCTCCTTTTGAAATAATCCATTAGAGAAAATAAAGAGTAAAAGAATAACAAAGTTTAAATTATATTTGAAAACAATTTACAAAACAACCCTATGAGTAACACTAATTCAGATCGTCGCAAATTTATCAAAACCACTTCCGCCCTTTCAGGTATGCTATTGTTTTCGGGCATGTCTAATAAAATAAAAGCAGAAACAATTCCACAAGTAGCACCTATTAAAGTAGTTCCTAACCGCATTAAGTTTGCGGTTATCAATATCAACCATCCACATATTTATGGCATGTCTGAAGCTATAAAACGTGGTGGCGGTCAACTTGTTGCTTTATATGCAAAAGAACCAGACTTAGTAGCTGACTTTTTAAAATCATTTCCTGAAGCAAAATTAGCTAAGGATGAAAAAGAAATTTTAGAAGACCCAAGTATTCAATTGATTTTAAGTTCGGGCATTCCTGACGAACGTGCCCCATTGGGTATTCGTGCAATGCAACATGGCAAGGATTATTTAACAGATAAGCCAGGTATTATTACTTTAGAACAACTTGCCGCAGTTAGGAAGGTACAAAAGGAAACGAAAAGGATATTTTCAATCATGTATAGCGAAAGATTGGAAAATAAAGGCACCGAAATGGCCAGCCAATTGGTAAAATCTGGTGCGATTGGTCAAGTGATCCAAACGGTAAACTTAGCACCACATCGCATCAACAATAGTATTGGTAAAACAGGATTAGCCGTTAGACCTGATTGGTTTTATGAGAAAAAAAGATACGGTGGTATTTTAACTGATATTGGCTCGCATCAATTTGATCAATACTTACACTTCACACAATCAACAGAGGCGCAAGTATTAATGTCACAAACAGGTAATGTGCATTACCCGCAATACCCCAACTTTGAGGATTTTGGAGATGTAATGTTACAAGGCAATGGTGGCGCAGGCTATATTAGAGTAGACTGGTTTACCCCAGATGGTTTAAGTAGTTGGGGCGATGGTCGATTAACCATTTTAGGAACCGATGGCTATATCGAGGTTCGTAAAAATATTGATGTATCCTCAGGACATAAAGGGGGCAATCATTTATACATGACTGATAAAAAAGAAATGAGATATATTGATTGTAATAATGTTGAATTACCATTTGGTCCATTATTTGTTGACGATGTTATCAATAGAACTGAAACCGCTATGTCTCAAACGCATTGCCTATTAGCTACAGAATTAGCATTAAAAGCACAAAAAATGGCGAAGCCATTGATTTTGAAAAAATAAAGTTTACGCAAACTACTTTTAGTATAGTGAAAAAAAATAGCCATCCCAAATTAAAGGATGGCTATTTTAATATTATAACCTTTCTAATTATTTTATCGTTGCAATAGGCACAGGATCCATATCCGTAAACTCCTTGTTCTCTCCTGCCATACCCCAAATAAACCCATAGTTAGCTGTACCCACGCCAAAGTGCATACTCCAAGGGGCTGATAAAACTGCTTCATTATTACCTATAACAATATGTCTTGTTTCCTGTGGCTCACCCATAAAATGCATAACGCGATGTGCTTCATTCATATCAAAATAAAAATAAGCTTCCATTCTTCTAGTGTGGGTATGCGGCGGTACTGAATTCCAAACACATCCTTCATCTAAAATAGTTAAGCCCATTACTAATTGACAACTTTGAATACCATCGTTATGAATGTATTTATAAATAGTTCTTTTATTGGAGGTAGCCAATTCACCCAACTTAACTGGGGCTGCTTCCGCCTTAGTCATTCTTTGATTTGGATATTGATGATGTGCTGGTGTAGATAATAAATAAAATAAAGCAGGATTAACTGCATCATTACTCGCAAAAGATACTTGTTCAGTTCCTTTTCCTAAATAGACACATTCCAATTTATCAATTTCATAAGCAACGCCATCTGCAGTAACTGTTCCTTTGCCACCCACATTGATAATACCTAATTCACGACGTTCTAAAAAATAGTTTGCTTTTAATTCGCCTTCATTCGCAAGTTCAATTTTATTTTTACCAGGCACTACCCCACCAACAATCATTCGATCATAATGAGAATACACCAAATTAATTTGATCCTGCTTCATTAAGTCTTGAATTAAAAAATTAGCGCGTAGTTCGGTCGTATTCATTTTACTTGTTTCTACTGGGCTATTTTGAAATCTAATCTGCATAGGTATACTTTTTAATATTTTATTGATTCATTATTTATTTTATTGTTACAATTCTATGATAAAGATAACGAGTAGTTTTTGTTTGTCAATAATAACAAAACTTGCTTAACCCTATCTCCCCATCCAGCCACCATCCACGGTGATGATTGATCCATTGATATAATCAGCTGCCGAGGAACATAAAAAGACATAAGCCCCTGACAAATCAGCTGATTTGCCCCAACGACCCGCTGGTATCCTTGCTAATATGGACTTGCTCCTTTCTGGATCTGCGCGTAAAGCTTCCGTATTGTCGGTTTCTATATACCCTGGCGCAACACCATTCACATTTACCCCATGTGCCGCCCATTCGTTTGCAAATGCCTTTAATAATGAGGTTATGGCCCCTTTACTTGCTGCGTAACCGGGCACATTAATTCCTCCCTGAAAACTTAACAAGGAGCAAGTGAAAACTATTTTACCTGATTTGTCTGCCACCATTCTCTTACCTAATTCTCTGGTAAGCACAAATTGCGCATTTAAATTAATCTCCATAATGGTATCCCAGTATTCATCGGAATGTTCAGCCGCCGGCGCGCGCATAATACTTCCTGCATTGTTAATTAATATATCAATGCGTGGATGATCCAATTTTACTTTTTCTATAAAGGCATGCAATGCAGTACGATTCGAAAAATCAACCGCATAAGGATAAAATTTTCGACCAGCTGCTTCCACCGCCTTCCCTACTTCACTACCTTGGTTGGGCATGCTATTTGAAACACCAATAATATCTGCACCTGCATTGGCTAATTCAATAGCAATCGCCATACCGATTCCCCGACTACACCCTGTAACTAATGCTAATTTATTATCTAATCTAAAGTTGCTCATTTGTAATTTTATATATTATTTAAAAAAGTTGAAGTAATAAGTTATTATAATTAGCCCCTGCAAAATTTTGTAATGAAACCTTACAACTGGTACAATCATATTTTTCGGACGCATGTAAAAGTAAATTAAACGCTTCTTCCACATAATAAGGCGTTATTTCAGGACCCGTCCAGGTTTTTTCCTTTTTAATATAAGGCAGTAATGCATCATATGATTTTTTTAAAGAATGTTGATGCACTGTTTCTTGTTCCCAAAAATTCACGCCCACTTTTTCTGCAAGTTGCGCAATAGAACTAAATGCAACCAAATTAAAAACAGAATAATGCAATGAATTTGTTCTTGCTAATTCTAATGGAAATAAATGATCACTATTTGACTGTGCATCCAAACGTTGTAAGCTTTGGTTAATGATTTTTTTAGCCAAATCATTGCTATCTAAATATAAGGCAATACCCAAACATTGGAAATCATACCATACGCCATGATTATTATTGGCAATCATTTCTTCTTTACCATTTTCACTGCTTTGCAACCATTGTAAAAATTGTGCAAACCATGCTTTTGTGGCTTTATCTGTTTTATTATTCCAATTGGAAGAACCCTTTAATAGTTGCACCCCATTAAGCATATAAACAAAATGCCTGGTATCAATAATACCTGTACCCCTTCCATTGTTGATACCTTTCACTAATTGTGCAAAGTTTAAATTTGGATTCATCTTAGTTGCTGAATCTAAAAACCAAACCGTCACCAATTCATTCACTTTTTTTGCATATTGTTCATTGCCACTTAAATAATAAGCAATCCCCAATAAATATATATTACCACAAAGTCTGGGCATATTTTCTTTGTCTGGGTAATTTTTGACTTCCGGATTAATTTCACCGTCCTTTTTAATATAAGGTAACCCATTGGGGGTTTTCGGATTTGGCCACCAATAGGGCGCTAAGCTGACATAATCATGTTTATTTCCACTCGGCGGCATATCTACCTTATCCATCACTGAAACTGCCTTGTAGGCTAAAATTTTATTGGCAGAAGCAATTAACTTTTTGTAGGCTGCCATAACTGCTTTATCGCCACTTTGCACTTTCGCTTTTGTTACTGCTAATTGTTTAAAATCAAATTGTATGGTTTCACCACTGCCCACATTTTGCGCCTTTAACATCGAAATAAAAAAAACACCCAGTACAAATAAAAAAAATTGCTTCATGATTTAGTTATAAAAATTATAGAAATGAAATTAATGGCACTACTCTTTATCCATTACGCATCTAAAACCCAAATGTTCCATTCCTGAGTCAGGAGAACTTTTCATACGCGCAGATACGCGGTAACCACTACAATAGGAATCGTTGCATAAAAAGGAACCGCCGCGCATCACACGCTTAGTGATTAATGGCTCATCCGGATCAAAACTTTTTGTGGGTCCTTTCGGATTGATAGAAAGTTTTGTTTTACCCAATTGCGTATAGTAATCATTATTATAAAAATCAGCACACCATTCCCACACATTACCTGCCACATCATATAATCCATACCCATTGGGCGCAAAAGATTTTACAGGCGCAGCACCCATAAATCCATCCTTATTTAAATTCAGATAAGGAAATTTACCCTGCCAAAAATTACATTTGCTCACCCCCATCTCCTCAAAGGTATTACCCCAACTATAGGTATTGTTGACCAATCCACCACGTGCAGCATATTCCCACTCCGCTTCTGTTGGTAACCTTTTACCCGCCCATTTACTATAAGCCACTGCATCATCCCAACTTACATGTGTCACTGGATAATTATCCTTACCTATAATATCAGTGCTTGGTCCATTTGGATGTTTCCAATTGGCACCCCTTGTCCAAGCCCACCATTGACTATAATCATTTAAATCAACTTCGGATTTTGTAGGAACAAATATTAAGGAAGCGGCTTTTAATACTGAATCGGGTGGTTTAGGTGTATTAGGAGGCACTTGCGATTTAATCTCCTCCCAATTAATATCTTTTTCTGCGGTGGTGATATATCCAGTTGCTTTAACAAATTCCGCAAACTGCGCATTGGTCACTTCTGTGGCATCCATGTAAAACCCATTTACTTTTACGCCGTGTTTTGGATATTCATCTTTGCGCGCTTGCTTATTGTCTCCACCCATCATAAAAGTTCCAGCAGGAATCCAAACCATTCCATCGTGTTTATCAACGGGTTTCCCAAATGCGTTAAAACGAGAAGGAATTTTACTACAACATGATTTTAATGAATCTTCCGTCGTTACTTTTTTTACAGAAGTTGCAGTTTTATTTGCACTAGTGGCCGCTATTTTTTTGGTAGCTACAGCTTTTGAACTAGCTACTTTAGTTTGGGTATCCTTTTTTTGTTGCGCTTTTATATTGACTGACAAAAAAAACATTGGTATAAATAATAAAAAACCAATGTTTTTGAAATTCGACTTACTATTTTTCATAATTCATTTTACTTAATTAGTTCAACCCGGTGAAACAATTTTAATAGGATTACATTCAATGTATAATGCATCTACCCTGCTACGAAGTCCTTCCGCATAGGACTAAAAGTATCCATTAAAACGCCTTCTTCCAAACAAATTACCCCATGCCATACATTGGAAGGGGCAAAAAAGGTTTCTCCTTTATTTAAGATCTTTTTTAGCCCACCTATTTCCACTTCAAACTGACCAGATTCCACATAACTTATTTGAACATGTGGGTGTTGATGCAAAGCCCCAATGGCCCCTTTTTCAAACTTCACTTTAACCAACATCACTGATTCGTCATAAGCTAAAATGGCGCGCTGAACCCCTGGTGCAACAGTAGTCCATTTAACTATATCGTTTTCGGTAAAAACATTGGTCATTTGATTGATTTTAATTATTTTGTATACGTAAATTTAAGTTAATTTGAACGTTTGATAATCATATCAAAAGCAAGAATTAAACTACACTTACCTATCACATAAAGATAAATTTTATTTCTAAATTAAAAGCTATGCAATTCAAATCATTGTTATTATCATTACTTCTTATGTCATTTATTTGCGAAAACGTTGTCGCCCAACAAGGCAGTAGAAATGACATTATGAAAAATTTGATTACTGAAAACTATGCATTGGCCGAAAGCCAATATACATTGATGATGAAATCGGTCCCTTCAGACAGACTTCCGCAATCCTATGATGCTAATAAAAATCAACTCATCTCCAGAGAAATCACTTGGTGGTGCACAGGTTTCTATCCTGGCTCCTTATTATATATTTACGAGCAAACCAAAAATGAAACAATAAAAGCGGAAGCATTACGTGCTTTAAAGGTGATTGAACCTAATCAAAACTACACAGGGAATCACGATTTAGGATTCATGATGTATTGTAGCTATGGAAACGCTTATCGTTTATTTAAAGATGAAAAATACAAGCAAATCATTTTTAATTCGGCTGCGTCCTTAGCGACAAG
>CAIWBA010000268.1 GCA_903910765.1 uncultured Bacteroidota bacterium | reverse complement strand
CTATATAAATTTTGTATCCCCATAGACAGGCAAGTTAATGTTTGTAGGTGTAAAAAGGGAATTTTAGTCCGTTTTTAACGATTTATTTGTGGAAAATTAAGCCCATTTATACCCCTTAATTTTACGATATTTGTACACTTACACCCATTCCAAGATGCCTACATTTTCACATTTACATGTTCATACCCAATATTCACTTTTAGATGGCGCTGCCTCTATTGAGGGATTGTATGAAAAAGCAATGGGTGATAATATGCCTGCACTTGCCATTACGGATCATGGTAATATGTTTGGTGCATTTAAGTTTGTTAGCCAGGCATGGAAAAAAACAAAAGTCATTGGGAAAGACGCTGATGGTAAAGATATATTAGCCCCGATTGTTAAACCCATTGTAGGTTGTGAATTTTATGTGGTTAAGGATCGGCATATCAAAAACTTCACCAAGGAATTAAAGGACAATCGTTACCACCAAGTTCTGTTGGCGAAAAATGCGATTGGATATCAAAACTTAATCAAACTTACTTCTCTTGGATACATTGAAGGGATGTATAGTAAGTACCCACGTATTGATAAATCATTAATTGAAAAATACCATGAAGGATTAATTGCTACTACCTGTTGTATTGGTGCGCATGTACCTCAAGCCATATTAAAAAGTGATGAAGCCGCTGCGGAAAAAGAATTTAAATGGTGGTTGGATATTTTTGGCGAGGATTATTATATTGAAATTCAAAGACATCAAATCCCGGAGCAGCAAATAATCAATGACCGTCTTTTACAATTTGCAAAAAAATACAAAGTTCCAGTAATTGCAACGAATGATAGTCATTATATTAATGAAGATGATGCCAATGCACACGATATTTTACTTTGTATCAATACGGGTGAAAAACAATCCACCCCAGGATTTGATGATTTTGTGAATGATGAAATTCAAATAAAAAATAGAAGATTCAAGTTTCCGAATAACGAATTTTATTTTAAAACACAGGCGCAAATGTCTGCCTTGTTTAGTGACCTACCTGAATCCATTGATAATACCAATGCAATTGTTGACAAGGTAGATGTGTTGAACTTAAAAAAAGATATTTTACTTCCCGCCTTCCCTATTCCAAAGGAATTTCAGATTCATAAGGAAGCCAATATGAACCAGTGGGAATTATTGAAACATTTGACTTGGGAAGGTGCACATAAAAGATACCCTGAAATTACTACTGAATTACAAGAGCGACTTGATTTTGAATTATTCACCATTCGTACGATGGGCTTTGCGGGTTATTTTTTAATTGTAAGTGATTTTATACAAGCTGGAAGAAACATGGGGGTTTTTGTAGGCCCCGGTCGTGGATCTGCTGCAGGCAGTGTTGTGGCTTATTGCATTGGCATCACCAATATTGATCCAATTAAATACCAATTACTATTTGAGCGTTTCTTAAATCCTGATCGTAAGAGCATGCCCGATATTGATACGGACTTTGATGATGAAGGTCGTCAAAAAGTAATTGACTATGTGGTTGATAAATATGGCAAGGAGCAAGTAGCACAAATTGTTACCTATGGTACCATGGCTGCAAAAAGCAGTATTAAAGATGTTGCCCGTGTAATGGATTTACCATTATCTGAAAGTAACTTATTAGCCAAATTAGTTCCTGATAAACCAGGCACTGAATTAAATAGATGTTTACACGCACCACTGACTGTGAAGGAAGGTGAAAAATCATTGGCAGAAAGAGAAGGCTATCAACCAGAAGATATTGACAATGTAAAAAAGTTAAGAGAAATATATAAAGGGAATGATTTACGTGCAGCCGTTTTACATGAAGCAGAAAGATTAGAAGGATCTATCCGAAATACAGGTATACATGCAGCAGGTATTATCATTGCGCCTAGCGATTTAACTGAAATAATGCCAGTGGCCACTGCCAAAGATTCTACTTTGTGGGTTACCCAAATTGAAGGAAGTGTGATTGAAGAAGCAGGCGTATTAAAAATGGACTTCTTGGGTTTAAAGACCCTCTCGATTTTAAAAACCGCTTTGGAATTAATCAAACAAAATCACGGAATTGTAATTGATTTGGATTTGATTCCTTTGGACGATGCAAAAACATTTAATTTATACCAACGCGGTGAAACCAATGCTACTTTCCAGTTTGAAAGTGTGGGCATGCAAAAACATTTACGTGATTTAAAACCGGATAAATTTGCCGATTTAATTGCGATGAATGCTTTGTACCGCCCAGGCCCGATGGCATATATTCCTAATTTCATTGAACGTAAACACGGGCGAGAATTAATCAAGTATGATTTGCCTGTGATGGAAGAAATATTAGCGGATACTTATGGTATTACTGTTTATCAGGAACAGGTAATGTTACTCAGTCAAAAAATTGCCAGCTTTACCAAAGGTGATGCCGATGTACTTAGAAAAGCCATGGGTAAAAAGCAAAAATCGGTATTGGATAAAATGAAAGCGCAGTTTGTGGCGGGCGCAGTAAAAAATGGACATCCTGAAAACGTATTAGAAAAAGTTTGGACGGATTGGGAAGCATTTGCCCAATACGCTTTTAATAAATCACACTCCACTTGCTATGCTTATTTAGCCTATCAAACCGCTTATTTAAAAGCACACTACCCTGGCGAATATATGTCAGCCGTTTTAAACCATGCGGGCAGTATTGATAAAATTACCTTCTTCATGGAAGAATGTAAAAGAATGACGATTAAAGTGTTGGGTCCAGATATCAATGAATCGCTCAATGGCTTTTCAGTTAATAAAAATGGAGAAATAAGATTTGGCTTAGGTGGATTAAAGGGCGTGGGTGAAGCCGCCATCGAAACCATCATTACAGAAAGAAATAAAGCAGGACATTTTAAAGATATGGTTGATTTTATCAAACGCGTATTATCTCGATCTGTCAATAAAAAGTCATTAGAAAGTTTGGCTTACTCTGGCACTTTTGATTGTTTCCCTGAATACCACCGAGCACAATTTTTCCATGTTGCTGATGGTGATAGAACCAACGGACTTGAAAAATTAATTAATTACGCACAAGCCCT
>CAIWBA010000267.1 GCA_903910765.1 uncultured Bacteroidota bacterium | reverse complement strand
ATATTTGATGAGATTGATACTGGAATTTCAGGGGAACCTGCCAAACAAGTAGGTTTATTGTTGCAAGGCCTAGGACAAGCAAGACAGGTTTTATGTATTACCCACCAACCGCAAATTGCCGCCAAAGGGCATGCACATTTGTTTGTATATAAAGAACAAAAGGGCACCAGTACCAACACTTTTTTAAGGGCACTCTCCGCTAATGAAAGAGTACAACATATTGCGCTGATGATTGGGGGTGATCCACCAAGTAAATCTGCTTTGGAAAATGCCAAGGAACTTTTAGGGGCGTAATTTTAGCATAATTCTTATTTTTTATAGCACACCCTTGTTTTAACGAAAGCTTATTAGTCAATTCAGGTAATTATTGACTTTTTAAAGGATATTATAATTATTTTTACAGCAATTAAATAAACCATCAAAATGGCATACAATTTATTGAAAGGAAAGAGAGGAATTATTACTGGTGCACTTGATAGCAATTCAATTGCTTGGAAAGTGGCTGAAAAAGCACATGAAGAAGGTGCAACTTTTGTTTTAACCAACGCCCCTATCGCAATGCGTATGGGTGAGATTAATGGTTTAGCTGAAAAAACAAATTCTAAGATTGTTCCTGCCGATGCGACAAGTGTTGAGGAATTAACGAATCTTTTTACCCAATCTCAAGAAATTTTAGGTGGTAAAATTGACTTCGTACTTCACTCCATTGGCATGAGTGTGAATATTCGTAAAAAAATTGCTTACCCTGAATTGAATTATGACTACTACGCAAAAGGCGTTGATGTGTCAGCAATGTCATTACATAAAATGTTAAGTGTTGCTTATAAAATGGATGCATTAAATGACCACGCAAGTGTGGTTGCCTTAACCTATGCTGCTGCACAACGAACATTCCCTTTTTATACCGATATGGCTGATATTAAAGCATTGCTTGAATCCATTGCACGTAGTTTTGGCTACCACTATGGATTAAGAAATAAAGTACGTGTGAATACAGTATCTCAATCGCCTACTAAAACAACTGCAGGAACAGGTATCAAAGGATTTGGTGACTTTTTTGATTACGCGGATGCGATTGCACCACTAGGAAATGCAACTGCTGAAGATTGTGCTAACTATTGTGTGACTTTATTTTCCGACTTAACTAAGATGGTTACGATGCAAAACTTATTCCATGATGGCGGTTATTCAACTACTGGTGTGAGTGATTTGATTATGCAAAAAGCAGGTATCACTGAAGGCGAATAAAACATAAAGTACCTCCAACTAAATATAACACATGAGCAATAAAGAAATTAATCCGAAACTAGTAGAAGCCATTGGTTACCTTGGTTCACTATTAAGTTGTATCACATTTGTGCCGCAAGTTTATTTATCTTGGAAATCACATAGTGTGGGGGATTTAAGTTTACTCATGGTATTAATTGTAAACTTTAGCTGTGTTGTTTGGTTGACTTATGCTTATTTAATCAATAGCCGACCTGTACTTATCGCAAATACAATTGTATTAATTCTGAGTTTAATGTTACTTTATTTTAAATTAACTTTTTAAGTATATTTTTCGCGCGCACTTTTTTTGCGCACATTAAAAAAGGGTCGCCGACATATCGGGACCCTTTTTTATTTTTCCTCATAATTAGAGATTAATTTTGATGGGCTTATTTTTCAAAAAGCCCATGAAAATTAATATTCGTCTTCATTAAACATGAAGTCGTCATTACTTGGGTAATCTGGCCAAATGTCATCAATGCTTTCATATACTTCTCCTTCGTCTTCTAACTCCTGCAAATTCTCAACCACATCTAATGGTGCTCCACTACGAATAGAGTAATCGATCAATTCATCTTTTGTAGCCGGCCAAGGTGCTTCCTCTAAATAACTGGCTAATTCTAAAGTCCAAAACATAGGTTTCTTTTTTGCAAAAGTAGCCGTATAAATGATACTACCAAATGTGTTTTTTCTACAGGATGTAAACAAATTGTGAAATTTTGCCAAAATTGGGCCGGTAATCGTAGGTTTGTATCATGGAAAAGCAGCCTGCACTATTAGTTGCGACAGACATATATAAGAATTATGGTAATATTTCAGTCTTAAAAGGGGTATCCCTTGAGGTAAACAAGGCGGAGATGGTTTCTATTGTGGGTGCGTCCGGGGCTGGTAAATCGACGCTTTTATACATTGTAAGTAGTTTAGAAAAAGCCGACAAAGGGCAAATTTTATTTCAAAATCAGGACATTAGTGCACTCTCCAATAAGCAACTCGCCCATTACAGAAATAACCAAATTGGCTTCGTTTTTCAATTTCATCATTTATTACCAGAATTTACAGCACTTGAGAATATTTGTATCCCAGCTTGGATAGGTCAAAAACCAAAAAAACAAGTGGAAACAAAGGCGATGGAATTATTGGATTTTATGGGTCTGGCTGATAAAAAAGATAAAAAGCCTCATAGTTTATCGGGTGGTGAACAACAAAGAATTGCGGTAGCACGTGCTTTAATAAATAATCCAGCTTTAATTTTCGCAGATGAGCCTACCGGCAATTTAGATAGTGCCAATGCATCGGCCTTGCATCATTTATTTATTAAATGTCGCGACACTTTTCAACAAAGCTTTTTAATTGTAACACACAATGAATCATTGGCTGAAATGAGCAATCGCACACTTCACATGAAGGATGGGCAAATTATTTAATTATACCCGCGCCTTCCAAGGCATATCTGCCACGCCATTTAAATGTCCAATATACCTAGCTAATACAAATAAGTAATCACTTAATCTGTTCAGGTATTTTATAACAATGGGTTCAACGAATAAATTTTCCTCTTGTAAGTTCACGCACCATCTTTCAGCACGGCGACAAACGCATCTCGCAACATGGGTCATTGAAATAGCACTATGTCCCACTGGTAAAATAAAAGATTTCATAGGCGCTAATACCTCATTCATTTTGTCAATCTCTTTTTCCAAATTCACAATATCAATTTCAGTTAAATCAGGAATTTGTATTGCAGATTCTTTATCAGGATCGCAAGCAAGGTGAGAACCCACTGTAAATAATCGATCCTGCACCTCATTTAATACTTTTTGAATTTCCGCATTGCCACACATATCACTCACTAAACCAATAAAGGAGTTTAGTTCATCCACTGTTCCGTAGGATTCAATACGAATATGACTTTTAGGTACCCTAGTACCCCCAATTAATGATGTTTTGCCTTCGTCTCCTGCTTTGGTATAAATTTTCATGCGGTAATTTTTTCTTAAGCCCTATTGCTTAATCAATATCTCTGTAACAAATCTAATAAAATAAAGTTCACTTATGCATAAAAAAGCTCCGCATAAATTATGGGAGCCTAGTTATATATTTTAAAGTCCACTTTTTATTTGTGGCCTACATTCAAGGTATCTGTTTCCACATTGCCATCTCTTAACCTTACAACTCGGTGGGCATATTTCGCAATATCTTCCTCGTGGGTCACTAATATTACGGTATTGCCTGATGAATGAATTTTACCGAATAATTCCATGACTTCCACCGAGGTTTTGGTATCCAAATTACCTGTAGGCTCATCGGCTAATAATATAGATGGGTTATTTACAAGTGCACGGGCAATGGCTACTCTTTGTATTTGACCCCCACTTAATTCATTTGATTTATGATGGCTTCTATCTGCTAGGCCTACTTTTTCAAGTGCGACCATGGCTCTCTCTAATCTTTCTTTTTTTGCGATGCCTGCATATACCAATGGTAAGGCTACGTTTTCAGCAGCTGATAATCTGGGTAGTAAATTAAATTGTTGAAATACAAATCCAATTTCTACATTACGAATACCTGCCAATTCATCATCTGTCATTTTACTTACATCATGCCCATTTAAATTATACATCCCTTTGGTCGGCGAATCCAAGCAACCTAATATATTCATTAGTGTACTTTTTCCACTTCCTGAAGGACCCATCAAAGCCACATATTCATTTGAGATGATATCTAAATTAATACCTTTTAAAACAGGTATGGCCTGGCCTGCCATAAAATAACTTTTTTGTAATTCCCTTAATTGAATAACTGATGACATTATATAAATTTATTTATTTATTACTTTAGGTACTTTGAAAAACTCACCGTTTTGATCAGGGGCATTTTTTAAAGCCGCTGTTCTATCAATGGATCCTTTTACTTCATCCGAACGCAATACATTAATACAATCACCCATATGCATTAATGGTTCGGTGCCAGTGGTGTCTAATTCATTGAGCTTTTCAACAAAACCCACCAAATCCTGCATGTCAGCAACTAATTTATCCATTTTTTCAGGGGCTACATTTAACCTGGATAAATGTGCCAAATGGCTTACTAATTTATTGTCTACTTGCATAATACAAATGTAATCCAAAGGTGGCAACCCCCAAGGCGCATTTGTTAAATGGTCATAAGAAACAACCAGTGGCAAAAAAATTAGGGGAAATTGGAAGATTTTTTTGAAAATAGTTGCATAACTAACTAATTTTACAAAAATGTGCTTTTATGCAAAGATCAATTAAGAAAGTAGCGGTATTAGGAAGTGGTGTAATGGGTTCTCGTATTGCATGTCACTTTGCTGGGATTGGCGTGGAAGTATTATTGTTAGATATGCTTGCACCAGGTTCAAATGAAAGCACAAAAGCAAAGGAAAGAAACCAATTAGTGGAAAGCTCCCTTCAAGCAGCGATTAAATCAAACCCTTCTCCATTATACTTACAAAAGTTTGCACAAAATATAAGTACAGGAAATTTCACGGACGATATTGCTAAAATTAGCAATGCAGATTGGATCATTGAAGTAGTGGTGGAAAGATTAGACATTAAAAAAATAATTTACGACGAGGTTGAAAAATACAGAAAGCCAGGCACATTAGTAAGTTCAAACACTTCCGGCATTCCGATACATTTAATGGCAGAAGGACGTAGTGAGGATTTTCAAAAACATTTTTGTGGTACCCACTTTTTTAATCCACCGCGTTATTTGCGTTTGCTTGAAATTATTCCTACTGCAAAAACAGATCCTAGTATTGTTGATTTTCACATGCATTACGGGGATGTATTTTTAGGTAAAACAACAGTACTTTGTAAGGATACTCCTGCCTTTATCGCGAACAGGGTTGGGGTTTTCAGCATGATGAGTGTTTTACATATCATGGAAAAAATGGAATTAAGTATTGATGAAATTGAATCCATCACTGGGCCAATTATGGGTCGCCCTAAATCAGCTACCTTCCGCACAGCCGATGTGGTAGGTATTGACACTTTAGTAAAAGTAGCCAATGGGGTTGCTGCAAGCTGTCCAAATGATGAAGCTAAAAATATTTTCACTTTGCCTGCTTGGCTTGAAAAAATGGTTGAACAAAATTGGTTAGGCGATAAAACTGGCCAAGGATTTTTTAAGAAAATAAAAACAGCTAGCTCCAAAGAAATTTTAACACTGAATTTAAAAACTTTCGAATACGAACCCCGCGTTAAAATAAAATTTGCTTCTATTGGTGTTGCAAAAGCAATGGAAAGTTTACCCGAACGTTTAAAAAGTTTATACGCAGCAAAAGACAAAGCGGGTGAATTTGTACGTCAATTTCATTTTGCATTGTTCTCCTATATCAGCCATCGTATTCCAGAAATTAGTGATGAACTTTACCGTCTTGATGACGCTTTGAAAGCAGGTTTTGGTTGGGAAATAGGTGCTTTTGAAACCTGGAATGAATTAGGCGTTACACAAGTACTGAGTGACATGAAATCAGCTGGATATACAGTTGCACCTTGGGTGGAAACCATGCTCAGCAAAGGCTTAAGCTTTTATAAAGTACAAGAAGGCAAACGTTATTACTATGATGTGGCAACAGAAGCTTATAAATTAATACCAGGCAGTGAGTCCTTCTTAATCTTATCTGATTTAAAAGAAAAGACCATTTGGAAAAACAGCGCATGTACCCTAGTGGATATGAATGATGGCATTGCAGGATTTAGCTGGAATACAAAAATGAATAGTATTGGTGGTGAAGTTTTAGAAGGAATAAATAAAGCGATTCATATTGCCGAGGATAAATTTAATGGCCTAGTCATTGCCAACGAATCCAATTTATTCAGTGCAGGCGCCAATGTTGGAATGATATTCATGCTAGCCATTGAACAAGATTACGAGGAACTTGATATGGCCATTCGCACTTTTCAAAATAGCATGATGCGTGTGCGCTACTCATCAATCCCTGTGGTTGTAGCCCCTCATGGGCTTTGTTTAGGAGGTGGTTGTGAAATGAATTTACATGCAGATAGCATTTGTGCGGCTGCAGAAACTTATATTGGTTTAGTGGAATTAGGTATTGGTGTAATACCTGGTGGAGGTGGAACAAAGGAATTAGTGTTACGCGCCTCTGATGAAATGCATGCAGATGAACCCGAAACCATTACCCTTAATCGCAGGTTTATGCAAATTGCAACTGCTAAAGTGGCAACAAGTGCGCAAGAAGCAATGGATATGGGCATCTTAAGAAAATCACAGGATTTTATTTTACTCAATCAATCAAGACGCATAACCAAAGCGAAGGAGCAAGCACTACAATTATTTAATGCAGGATACACTCAGGCACAACAAAGAAAAGATATTAAAGTATTAGGAAAAGCAGGACTAGGTGCATTATACGCAGGTATTAATGGTATGCACAAAGCTGGATATGCTTCTGATCACGATGTTAAAGTGGCTAAAAAATTAGCTTTTGTAATGTGTGGCGGAGATTTAAGCGAACCCACAACAGTTAATGAACAATACTTATTGGATTTAGAACGCGAAGCATTTTTAAGTTTGTGTGGTGAAAAGAAAACCTTGGAACGTATACAATCAGTGATCACTGCAGGCAGACCCATTAGAAACTAATTACTTTAATTAGGACATTGTAGAATAAAAAAAGAGAGCCTCCCCCGAGGCTCTCTCGACCTACTATAAAACACCCAGAACAAAAAACGTTTCCTTAGAATTTTCTTCTATTTGAAAAAAATATTCTCCAGGTAATAATGAACCCACATATAAGCATGACCTAGTCAATTTCCCCTCAAATTGCCCACACATCATTAACTTATCCTTTGCATCTGTTATTCTATAATTGTACTTTCCTTCATTACTTCCGATAATATTTATCTCAAGTATTGCGCTTGTTACATTTTTAGAAACTACATAGGTTAAGTCAATGTGCATGGGGTTGAGGGTTTGGGAGGCTGTGGATTATACGGCCTTGGAAGTATTTTTAATATTTATTCACTATTTGATTTTTAATTTTGGTTTTTATTTAAGCATAACATTAATATGCTGCTCCTGGAATGATTTCTTTGGTTGATATTTGGGTTGATTTATAATATTTACTCTCTGTTGCATTATAAAATCTCATTTGATTCTTTATAGTAGTCAATGATGTACCAGATAACATCGCAGTTGAAAATATTTTTCCTTTGAGGCCTCCAGATCCACCAACTGCACTTGTTAAAATTTGTCCATATTGGGTAATACCACCTGGATTAGTTACATTTTGTAATGCTCCATTGGTTGTGACAAAATCGCTAGAACTTGTTGCTAAATAACCATTCTTAGTTAGTGCTATACTTTGAGAAAACCCCTGCCAACCATTAATTGTTAAAAAGGTTGTAGCAGTATTTGTAGCGGAGGTAGTTGCACTTGTAAAAGTTAATGAACTTGACTGTGCTGCATCAAAAGTTATACTTGAATTGTTTTTAATATCAATATTTACAACACTATTAGTAAACCCATTGGGCTTTAGATCACCGCCATTAAAAATGATACTACTCGTTGTTGGTATCGAATTATTAGCACCAATCATTAAACTTCCACTTCCAGATAAAGTTGTATTGCCAGTCCATACATTAGCCCCTTTTAACATAAAAGTTCCAGTACCTAAATTTTCAAAAGAGGCTACTTTAAATATACCACTTGATTGCCCTAAATTTGAAAAGTTTGTAATGCCATCGGAAATAAGAAGATTATTATCAGTAATAGATAATTTCCCTGAAGTATTGCTAGTGGTATTAATACTTGCTTTAATGGTTATACCAGTATTCCCATATATACTTACATCACCACCCAAACCACCTGACTTTGCTGTAGGAGCATAAGCGTTGATATCAGCATTAATCTGAACACTTCCATTTGTAGCAATTAATGTTACATTTCCAGCATGTTCGTTATCCTCATTTGCAGTTCGAGATGTATTTATTGTACCACTAGTAATTGTAGAAATTATATTACCACTCTCTGATGTGATTTTTAAAGATGTAGATCTTGTATTAGTTGTAGCTAAACTTGAAGATAAATTTATGGAACTATTTATAGATACATCCTTTTGAGAATTTATAAATAAGGTTCTTGCTGAAACTAGTGTTACAGTAATTGGTGTGGTAATTGAAATAGTCCCAGATTGAGTGCAAGAAAGACATGAAGTTGTATTTGAGATGATAACGTCACCAGCTCCCAATTTAGTTACAATTTCAGAAGCTTTTATTATACTTGAATTTGCACTTGGAATAAATGTAGTACCTGACCATGCTCCACCTGATGTATTACTGGTGCTTATTGTAATATTGCTATAACCTTGGGTAATTCCATTCTTTGAAAATATGAATAGAATAAATAATAAAAGAGAAAGTCTTAAATTATAGATATTCATAAAAATATTTTTGTTTATTCTATTCATATTATTGTGTTTATATTATTCATTTTTATTT
>CAIWBA010000266.1 GCA_903910765.1 uncultured Bacteroidota bacterium | reverse complement strand
GGTCAATCACATGCGTGACTTTATATTGAAAATCCCAAAAATTCGGTCGAATAGGTAAGTCAATCAATTCAAACAAAAATTGTAAATAACTTCTTCTCACGGAAGCTAAAAAAGTTGTTTTACCTGATTTGGATAATGGGCCATCTAAAGTAGTCGCAAATTCAGTAGCGCCTAATCTTACATTTCCTTGCAATTTATCAGCGTTACCTCTTTTTTGTTTGAATTCAAATACGGAGGATAAGGCATTGTCAAATTTTGCATCAAATGCAGATGAGGAAAGTTTGACTTCATCTATAAATGACACATTCAAAATACCTTGTGGACCACCCGCACTTCCTTGGGTGCTAAAGTGATTGATTACCGGAATTTCAACGCCATCTAAATAAAATACGTTTTCATTGGGTGCGCCACCTCTTACAATGATATCATTTCTAAATCCGGCACCTGTGCTTGCAGAACCTGTAACTCCTGGTAATGCCTGCACTACTTTTGAAATATCAAAATTGCCACCTGGATTTGATTTTATTTCCTCTGCAGTTAATTTTTGAACACTTAATGGGGTTTCTAGGGTAGCAGTTCGAACCGTTTTTCGAGTAGTGCTTACTTGAACTTCTTTTAAAACATTATCTGCAGGAAGTAATTCAATGGTATTATTGGTTTCATTTCCTACAGTGATAACCACATTAAATAAACTATAGGGTAAGGTACCTAATGAAGTAAAACTTACTTGGTACTGACCAGTGGGAATGCTTTTGAATTGGTATTTACCCAGTGAATCGGTTACTGTCCCAAAATTGGTGTTGATCAGTTTTACATTGACCCCAGCAATAGGTTTTTGTGTATTTTTATCGATGACCCATCCTGAAAGCTTTCCGGTAGTTTGGGCTTGTGCAAAAATTGCTAAAAAAGTGGGTAAAATGAAGAGAATTCTCAGTTTCATATATAAATTAATGTAGTTACAAAATTATAACAATTATTATCCCAAAATGTTGATGTAACTTAGAAATTCAAAAAAATAATATGAAGCAACTTTTTACCATTTTTTCATTATTTATTTCAATTTTTTCGTTTTCCCAAAAATTAGTATTAGATCATACGGTCTATGATCAATGGCAAACTATTCGAGAAGCTGTTTGGCAACCACAAGGTCAGTTTATTTGCTATAGCGTTAACCCACAGGAAGGAGATGCGGTATTGATTGTAAAAAATATTACCTCAAAATCAGAAATCATTATTCCAAGAGGAGCACAACCTGTTTTCACGGAAGACGGGAATTATTTAATTGCTAAAATTAAACCCACATTCAATGAAACTAGAAAGGCGAAGATTGATAAAAAAAAGCCAGATGAAATGCCCAAAGATAGTTTGGTGATTTTATCATTGGAAACAGGTAAAATAAATAAAATTCCAGCGGTAAAAAGTTTTCAAGTACCTGAATTTGGCAATGGTTTAATTGCTTATTTAAAGGATCCCAAAAGTGACTTTAATAAGGAGGGCGCAACACTTTATTTTAGAGATTTGAATTCCGGTCAAGAAAGGGTTTTCAATAACATTTCTCAATATTTAATTCATCCGAAAGGAGAAGGGGTGATGATGTATCAAGTTAGAACCAAACTAAAGGAAGCAAAAATATTTTTGAGTTCGATTGCTGACACCAATACCATCACATTAAATAGCCATTTTTATACAGCAACCAATTTTACTTGGGATGAGCAAGGAAAGCAATTGGCTTATTTAGTTGAGCGAGATAGTACCGACAAAGCATTACAGAAAAACTATACACTTGCTTATTATAATCATGAATTGGATTCGGCGCATTTTGTTATTAACCGAAACCATGATCAAATTCCGAATCAATACACTATTGGAGCAGATCGTAAAATTACATTTAGTAAATCTGGCGCGGTTATCTCCTTAGGTATTCAGCCCATACTTCCTGTTAAAGACACTTCATTACCTGAATTTGACCGTGTAAGTGTTGATATATGGCATTATGCAGATCCTACTTTACAAACAGTGCAATTAAAGAATTTAGATGCGACACTTAAAAGCACCGAAGCCCTTTTATTTCGTCCAGCAGACAATGGGGTTACTTATCTTGGAAAAATAAAAGACCGAGATTTATTAAAAACAATGGAAGGAGATGGCCGCTATACTTATGCATTAATTGATTCTAATTATGCGATAGCGGCACAATGGCAAGGATTTTCACAAAGGGACATGTATGTTATAGATAATAATACAGGAAAAAATAAGCTGATTCAAAAAAATGTTAAAGTAAGTCAGTTGTCACCTTCCTATGATGGCCAAAGTTTGGTTTATTATGTGGAGGATCAAAAAAAATATAAATCTTATAATGTTGCATCTGGTGTCATGAAAAACATTTTAACAGATATTCCGTCGGCATTATACGATGAGGAAAATGATGTACCTGATGATCCTAATGCGTATGGTATTGCAAAGTGGATGCAGGACAATAAGCATTTTTTAGTGTACGATAGATATGATATTTGGCTAGGGGATGCGGAGGGTAAATCGTCTTCCGTAAAATTAACCAACGGCCGTCAAAATAAAATAAGTTACCGTTTTATTGAAACAGACAATGATCGCCAGTTTTTAAATGGGGACGCAGTTATTTTATTGAAAACATTTAATGAGGTGGACAAATCAGAAGGCTTGGTTTCCTTGTCATTAGGCACTAGAAAGCTATTTACAATGAATCAATTACCAATGCATTTAACAACTATTGTTGCAGCAAAAAAGTCGAATGATTTATTGGTGATGCAAGAAGATGAAAAACAATCACCCAATTTGTATCATTATCATTTTGATACCTTGAAGCAAAACCCGATGGCGCTTACACAAATCAACCCGCAACAAAGTAATTACAATTGGATGAGTTCGCAATTGGTTAAATGGAAAGCCTATACAGGCAAAACTGCAGAAGGTGTTTTGTATTTACCAGAAAATTTTGATGCAAAAAAGAAGTATCCAATGATTGTCTATTTTTATGAGCGTAACAATCAAACTTTACATAATTATTTACCACCAACACCAACAGGTTCTCGTTTAAATATTCCATTTTTTGTAAGCAGGGGGTATGTTGTTTTTGTTCCAGACATTTGGTATACCAAAGGTTATCCTGGTCAGGGTGCTTATGATTATATATTAAGTGGCGCAAGAGCGATGGTGCAAAAAGGATTTGTGGATAGTACTAAAATTGGTTTGCAGGGACAAAGTTGGGGCGGCTATCAAATTGCCTATTTAATTACAAAGACAAACTTTTTTGCTGCTGCTTGGGCAGGTGCACCGGTGGTGAATATGACCAGCGCTTATGGTGGAATACGTTGGGGATCTGGTTTAAATAGGCAGTTCCAGTATGAAAAAACACAGAGTAGAATAGGGGCAAGTTTGTGGGAGCGCCCTGATTTATATATTAAAAACTCTCCCTTATTTGAGTTACCAAAAGTTACCACACCATTGGTGATTATGAGTAATGATGCAGATGATGCTGTGCCTTGGTATCAAGGAATTGAAATGTTTACTGCCATGCGTAGACTTGATAAAAAAGTATGGCTTTTAGTTTATAATAATGAAGCACATAATTTGGTTGAAAGGAAAAACAAAAAGGATATTCAAATTAGAGAGCAGCAATTTTTTGATTCCTTCTTGAAAGGAGCGCCAATGCCAACCTGGTTGAATTCAGGCGTACCTGCAATGATGAAAGGTCGAACACTGGGCCTGAATTAAAGTACGGTTATAAATATTGAAACCATTGACGATTGGGATCCCATGCTTCAAATGCTTTAGCTACGGCAGCTAAAAATTGTGAACCAATGGCACCATCCACGATGCGATGATCATAGCTCATGGATAAATACATCATGTGCCTTACTAAAATTGCGTCACCAGAAGGTGTTTCAATTACAACAGGACGCTTTTTAATTGCACCTAATGCGAGTATGGCTACTTGTGGTTGATTGATTATTGGGGTTCCCATGATACTACCAAAAGTACCCACATTGGTTACTGTGAAAGTACCGCCTTGCGTATCTGTAGGCTTTAATTGATTTAACCTTGCATTATTTGCTAAAGTATTTACGGCCTTACTAAGTCCAACAATACTTAATTGATTGGCGCCTTTAATTACAGGCACAATTAAATTTCCATTGGAGAGGGCAGTGGCCATTCCAATATTAATGTCTTTTTTATAAATAATATTATCCCCTTGTAAACTACTGTTGATGATGGGGAATTTTTCCATCACACTCGCAATACATTCTATGAACATGGGGGTGAAGGTTAATTTAACCCCCTCTCTCTTTTCAAATAATTGCTTTACTTTTTCTCTCCAAACCACCATATTCGTAACATCAGCTTCTACAAATGAAGTTACATGAGCACTTGTATGTGCGCTATCAATCATATGCTTTGCAATTACCTTGCGCATACGATCCATTTCGACAATTTCGGTATTCCCTGTTAATATTACATCCTCAGGTTGTGCAAGTTTACCTGTAACCGCTGTTGTATGAAATTGGTCATCCTGTAAGATATTTTCATTATGACTACTAGTGCCATTTGTGTTTCCGGAAATATTATTATTTGAAACAGTAAATGATTGGTTTTCAGTATTTCTATTATAGTTACCTAATGTTTTTTTATCAGCAATGTAATTTAAAATATCTTTTTTTGAAACTCGGCCCTGATTGCCTGTTCCTTTAATTTGCTGCAATTCCTGCATAGGGATTCCCTCATTTTGTGCAATATTCATAACCAATGGGGAATAAAATTTCCCATCTGGGATACTTTGGGTATCTGTAGTTATTGGACTAGGCGCCGGTATAAATGGAACTTCAAGCGGTGAAACATCTGCGTCGGTAGCTTTGTCATCCTGTGCTACTTTTTCAGACGATGCTTTTTCAATAACCGGAGATGGTGCTGGAATCGCAACTTCAATATTTATATTTGATACATTTTTATCATCGCTTTCAATGCGCGCTATTACAGTTCCAATGGGAACGACTGAATTTGGTTCGAATAAAATTTCTACAACTTTCCCTGCTACCGTTGAAGGTATTTCGCTATCTACTTTATCAGTAGCAATATCCAATAAAGTTTCGTCCAATAGGATGGTATCACCAACGCTTTTGTGCCATTTTAAAATGGTCGCTTCCATGATACTTTCACCCAGCTTAGGCAAAACCAAATCAACTATTGGCATAAGGGTAAATTTTAGTAAAAATAAGACTAAATTTTATTGATTATTAATAACCTAAGTAAATTTATAGCCTGGGTAGCTGTTATTTCAATATTCCTTTGTCTGTCAAATCTTAAGTAAAACACCTTTGAAAACACCCTTTCTTTATCTGCAACACCAATCCAGACCATGCCCAGTGGTTTTTCGTCCGTTTTCCCTGTTGGCCCCATAATACCACTTACCGAAACTGCATAATCTGTATTCATCTTTTCTCGAACGGCTTTTGCCATTTGTTCAACTGCTTCCTTACTTACAGCACCTACGGTTTGTAATATGTGGGTAGGGACATCTAAAAATTCTGTTTTGATTCGATTGTCATAGCTAATGATTCCACCTGTATAAAACTGGGATGATCCTGCGTGCTTGGACAATAAATGACCAATAAATCCTCCGGTACAGCTTTCCGCCGTCGCCACAGTTTTGCCACTTGATTTTAGTAGTTTGCCAACCACTACTTCCATGGTTTCATCCAAATCAGTTACTAAATATTCTGCAACGGCTTTTTTTAATAAATCAAATTGTTGATCGAGTAATGTATTTAATTGATGGCTGTCATTTCCTTGTCCAGTTAATCTTAATCGGACCATACCAAAATTTGGGAGGTAGGCTAATTTAAGTGCTGCTGGTAAATTATTTTCAAAATCCAAAATCATTTCAGCAAGGAAAGATTCTCCAATACCTGCAGTTAGTAGGGTTCTATGGCCAACATGGCTAGATAGAATTTGCTTTTGTAAACAGGGGATTACTTTATTTTGAGTCAACCATTTCATTTCATGAGGTACGCCAGGAAGAGAAAAAATAAACGCGCCATTTTTTTTGAATAACATTCCAGGTGCGGTACCTGTTTCGTTAAATAATACTTCGCAAGAATCAGGCACTTCGGCTTGTTTGCGATTGCGATCAATCATAGGTCGTTTATGGATCTGTTCAAATATATAAGTGATATGATCAAGTGTAGGTTGGTGCACCACCATTTTACCTCCAAAATATTCCCTCAAAAATGGCTTAGTAATGTCATCAGATGTAGGGCCTAGTCCTCCAGTGAGTATGATGATATTATTTTTCTCAATCGCATGATCCAACGCATTTGATATGGCTAGTTTATCATCCCCAACAGCAATTCTACTTGTTACAACAACGCCAATTGCATTTAAGGATTGCGCTATAAATGCACTATTTGTGTCAATGACTTGCCCAATTAAAAGCTCGTCTCCAATGGTGATAATAGTAGCTTTATTTTGATCCATGCGTCAGGGTTAAATTAGGTTGCAAAGTAAATCAAAAATAGGCGCTTTAACTAAAATAGGAACTTAGTTTTTCTGCCAAAATAGGGGGCATGGAAGCTCTGTTTCCGAGGTTTTTATCCATAAAATAAAGTTTTACGGTTCCAATGGTAAGCAGTTTGCCTTCTTCGTTATGAATTTCTTGGTGAAAAGTGATTCGATGATCAACTGGTAATTCTCTTAATTGGGTGGTTATGGTCAATAAATCATCATATCTGGCAGGTCTCAAATATTTAACATTTAATTCAACCACAGGCAGCATAATCCCCAAATCTTCAATTAACTTATAGCTAATGCCTAAAGCCCTTAAGCTTTCAACACGACCTACCTCAAAATATTGGGCATAATTGCCATAATACACCACATTCATGGGGTCTGCATCTGCATATCTTACCCTTACTTGATTTTTAAATTCGTACATATTTTTATAATTGTTGACAAATTTACGAATAGAATCTGTTTTTCCACAATAAGCGTATTTAACACATCGTTTTAATAGGGTAGCGTATTTTTACTACGATACTAATAAATCTAATTCATGGCGCCATTTTATCGATTTTTGTTGGTTGGTATTTTTTCATTAATGCTTCACTTATCTGGGGGAGCACAGTCAGCTTCCACCCAGGATAAATCCAATACGTATTTTAATAAAGGATTACAATCGCTTACCCTAGGGGATAGTTTAAATGCTTTTCAACAATTTGAGCAAGCGTATGCTTTTTCGATAAATGATGATCAAATTACTTATTACTATTTAATGTTGTCATTGCATCTGGAAAAACCCTTTGCTGAGCCATTGGCAATAAAATGGATAAAGCAAACTAACAATGTAATTTACCAATCAAGACTGCAATATTTTTTAGGGGAATATTATTTCCAAGTTAAAGAAGCAGAAAAAGCGATAAATGCCTATCTGAAAGTTCCTATTCAAGATTTGAATAATGATGAAATTGTAAAAATGAAATTTCATTTGGGGTATTTGTATTTTAAATTAGGTAATTGGGAAAAGGCAAATAATTTATTAAATAGTTTACGACAAATTAAAACAGGCTTGTATTATACGGATGCAAATTACTATGCAGGATTTTTAGCACTAAAAAACAAAGACTACAATTTGGCTTTGTCCTGTTTTGAAATAGCTGCTAATAATACTGACTATGCAAACGTAGTACCATTCTATATAGGCCAATTATACTATTTTATTGGTAATGTTAATAAGGCAATACAATATAGTACAGCTGCATTGCAATCGAAAGATCAGTTTTATGATGCACAGATACGACAATTATTAGGTCATTTATGGTTTGATAAAAACGAATATGAAAAAGCTTTACCCTATTTAGCCACGTATGTTTCAAAACAAGAAAAAGTACAATCGCAGGATTTATATCAATTATCCTTTTGTTATTTTCAAACCAAACAATGGGATAAGGCGATTTCCGGCTTTAAGCAATTAAACAATGGTAGTGACTCTCTGGCTCAAAATAGTATGTATTTATTAGCTACAGCTTATCTTAAAATTGATGATAAGTTAGGTGCAAAAAATGCATTTTTATTTTGTGCTACCCAAAGTCAAAATTTACTTCAAAAGGAAATTTCCATGTTTAATTACGGGAAGTTATCTGTGGAATTAAAGGAGTATGCGCAAGCTGTGGTGACTTTAGATCAATTTATGGACACCTATCCGAATTCAAGCTATTTATTAGAATCCAAGCAACTTTGGATTAAAGCGTTGGCTTTGAATAATAATTATGTACAGGCATTAGAAGCATATGAATCTATCGAATCACCCAATGAAGAACTTTTAAAAATTTATCCGTCCATTTTATTTGGTCGAAGTGTTATATATATAAATGATGGTCAAATTGACAAGGCATATGATTTATTGAACAAGATTACAACCATCGCTAACAATCAAAATGTAATTAGTCAAACTAATTTTTGGTTGGGAGAAATAGGGTATAAGCTGGGGCACATTGACGAAGCCATTGTTGCATTAGTGCAATATTTAAATGCACCAATTAATGAAGGGGAAATTACGATACAACATGCCAAATATACTTTAGGATTTGCCTATTTGAAAAAAGGTTCATACCAGGAGGCATTAAATAACTTTAATGCAGTGAGTAGTGTGAATCCAGCTAATGCGAAACAAAATTATCAACAGGATGCATATGTTAGATCAGCTGATTGTTTAATGATGTTAAAGCAGTTCAAACTAGCAACGCAAGCCTATCAAAATGTGATTGATTTACATTGGGCCATGGAAGATTATGCTACTTTACAAAAATCAATAATCTTAGGCGGATTGGGAAAAACAAATGAAAAGATTAGCATTTTGGAGCAATTCGACAATCAGTATGCGAATTCAAGTTATTTGAATGATGCTCGAATGGAATTGGCGGAAACTTATATTTTTAAAGAAGATTTTAAATTAGCCATTGCGCCTCTAAGTGCTGTTGTTATTGATAAAAAAGCAGCTTCTTTTTATCCAGTTGCATTATATAAGTTAGGGGTTGCTTATTTTAATATGAATAAGAATGAGCCCGCGTTACAAAATTTTCAAACTTTAATTCAAACCTATCCCAACGCTGTTGAAACCGAAAATGCATTAGAGTTTGTAAGAAATATTTTTATCGAAGACCAAAAGCCTGAATTATATGTATCATTTATGAATGATAATGGCCACCCATTAGCAATCAGTGAGCAGGATTCACTTACCTATCGTTCTGCCATGTTGCGCTACGACGAAAAGAATTATACGGATGCAAAGGCGGGATTAATTAAATATTTATCATTATTTCCCAATGGAAAGTATCAAATAGAATCTAACTATTTGGTGGGAGAAATGAACTATGCGAGTCAAATTTTCGATTCGGCTGCTTATTATTTTTCAAAAGTAGCGGATCAGTCACCCAATCGTTATGCCGAACGCGCAAACTTACTAGCTGCCAGATTGAATTATTTCAATTTTAAAAACTATGTATTGGCAGAAAAGTATTATTTGAATTTAAAAGAATTTGCAGTTCAAAAGGAGAATGTATTGGAAGCATTGCGCGGTGTATTAAGGTGTCAGTTTAAAAACAGCAAATGGTTGGAAGCTGCGCCTATTGCAAAGCAAATTATAGATGAAAAGACATTTGCATCGGATGATATATTAATGGCGAATATGGTATTGTATCATGAGCAGTTATTGAAAAATGATACAGTAGGGGCAATCACCGTATTAAGTAAGATCATTTTAAATAATTCCTCCATTTATACTGCAGAAGCACACTATGAGCTAGCGCATTTGCAATTT
>CAIWBA010000265.1 GCA_903910765.1 uncultured Bacteroidota bacterium | reverse complement strand
TGGGGTTTCAGAAAGTTTGGATGAATTAAGAAATATTTCAAGCGGTGGCAAAGAATTTTTAACACAGATACAAAATAAGGAAGCTGAGATCACAGGCATTTCTTCCTTAAAAATTGGCTTTAATAATGTGTATGGTTATTATTTAGAAGTCACCCATGTACATAAAAACAAAGTGCCTGCGGAATGGATACGCAAACAAACCTTAACCACAGCTGAAAGATATATTACGCCTGAATTAAAAATATACGAGGAAAAAATATTGGGTGCAGAAGATAAAATATTAACCCTTGAAAATGAATTGTACCAACAACTGTTGGATCAAGTGATACAGGAGATGGGGCTTATTCAAAAAAATGGCCAACTCATTGCGGTATTAGATTGCTTACTTTGCTTTGCGCAAATAGCGAAAGAAAATAAATATTGCAAGCCTACCCTAACGAATGATGCAATTTTAGATATCAAAGCAGGAAGGCATCCGGTGATTGAAAAAAGTTTATCCATTGATCAGGCCTATATTCCCAATGATGTGATGTTGGATCCTGCCACACAACAAATTATTATTTTAACTGGACCCAATATGAGTGGTAAAAGTGCGGTGCTACGACAAACTGCCTTAATTACTTTAATGGCGCATATGGGCTCCTATGTTCCTGCCGAAGCAGCCAATATTCCACTGACGGATAAAATATTTACACGTGTGGGTGCGAATGATAATTTAAATGCAGGAGAATCCACTTTTATGGTGGAGATGTTAGAGACTGCAAGTATTTTAAATAATATCAGTGAACGAAGTTTAATATTGTTGGATGAAATTGGCCGAGGCACATCTACTTATGATGGCATTTCCATTGCTTGGAGCATTGTTGAATACTTAAATCAGTCCAAGCAAAAACCTAAAACCTTATTCGCCACACATTATCATGAACTCAATGATTTGGAAGCACAACTATCCACAGTTCATAACTATCATGTAAGTCACAAGGAAGTGGGCAATAAAATTATCTTTTTACGCAAACTTACCAAAGGTGGTAGCACCCATAGTTTTGGTATTCATGTCGCTAAAATGGCGGGTATGCCAAATATATTAGTTGACCGAGCCAACGCAATTTTATCGGAGATGGAATTGAAAAATAAGGGAAGTCAAAATTTAGCAACGCCTACTGTGCAAGAACCAAATACAAAATATCAGTTATCTATTTTTGATGCACACACGGAAACATTTGAATCCATCCGAACGGAATTAGATGCGATTGACATTAATAACCTAACCCCGGTGGAGGCATTAATGAAACTACAAGCCATCAAAAAGAAATTAAATTAAGCCGACATTTTTTTTAAGCAACTTTTTATTTTTTGTTGCAAATCCTCACTTGCAGGAACCAATGGCAAGCGAAGTTCATTTTGAATTAACCCCTGCTCAAACATAAAACCTTTGATACCTGCAGGATTATTTTCGGCATACATATGTGTATAGGATTCAATCAATCCATCATTTATTTTTTTCGCACCTGCAAAATCACCTGACATTGCAGCATTGATCATATCTGTAAATTGCTTAGGAAATGCATTGGCAGCAACGCTTATCACGCCATCCATACCGCATGCAATTTGTGCCATAACAATTTCATCATCGCCACTCACTACTAAAAAATCCGAAGGACGATCTTTTAAAATAGCAATAGTTTGGGCCATCTCCGGACCCGCTTCTTTAATTCCCGCAATATTTTTATGTGCAGCTAAACGAAGTGTTGTTGCCGCAGTCATATTACGACCCGTACGACCAGGAACATTATATAATAATATAGGCTTCGGTGCCGCATCTGCTAAAGCAATATAATGTTGGTA
>CAIWBA010000264.1 GCA_903910765.1 uncultured Bacteroidota bacterium | reverse complement strand
TTAATTTTTCAGGAAAATGATTTGGTCCATAATTATTGGAGCAATTTGAAATCACGATTGGCAAATGATAAGTTTCCCCATAGGCTCTAACAAAATGATCACTGGCAGCCTTACTTGCAGAATAAGGCGAATTAGGGTCATAAGCCGTGGTTTCTGTAAATAACCCCTCCTTTCCTAAACTACCATATACTTCATCCGTAGAGACATGATAAAATAAATGATCTCTTTTTTTCTCCCAACTACCATCATGTGCATTTTCATAACTTAAATCTGCTTTCCAAAATTCCTTTGCCGTATTTAATAAGTTAACCGTTCCAATTACATTGGTATAAACAAAATCCAATGGAGAAATGATGGACCTGTCCACATGCGACTCGGCAGCCAAATGAATCACATCCGTAATAGCATGTTTTTCAAAAATTACCTTTAATGTATCTGCTTCTAAAATATTGGCTTTTACAAAATGATAATTAGGGGAATTTTCAATATCCTTTAAATTTTCTAAATTTCCCGCATAGGTTAGGGCATCCAAATTAAAAATTTGATAATCAGGGTATTTATTCACCATCAAACGCACTACATGCGAGCCAATAAATCCTGCGCCACCTGTGATTAATATGTTTTTTTGCATCTTAATTTTGTATCTTACAAAGATATTAAAACGATGATATATATTACTAAATAATTTATAAAACTTTAAGCTATGACCAAGGAAAGATATTATTCATTAGATGTTTTCAGGGGTGCCACTGTTGCACTAATGATTTTAGTAAACAATCCTGGCTCCTGGGCCAATACTTTTAGCCCCTTAGCCCACGCAAGCTGGCATGGTTGTACGCCAACTGATTTGGTATTTCCTTTTTTCTTATTTGCCGTGGGTAATGCCATGTCATTTGTGATGCCCAAGTTGCAACAAGGAAATAGCAGCGAATTTTGGAAAAAAGTAATCAAACGAACTGCACTAATATTTTTAATTGGACTGTTTTTAAATTGGAGTCCCTTTGTGAAATGGAGTGACACTGGTTTGGTATTTAAACCTTGGGAAAATGTACGCATATTAGGGGTGTTACAAAGAATCGCCTTATGCTACTTTTTTGCGTCGGTCATTATTTATTACGGCAAATCACGCATGGCACTTTTTATTGGCATGATGATTTTAGTAATTTACTGGGTCCTCGCTTTCACTTTAGGTGTGCCTGGCCATCCCTATAGCTTATCAGGCTATTTTGGAAATGCAATTGATTTTAATGTATTAGGAATTTCACATGTTTATAAAGGTGAAGGCGTTCCATTTGATCCAGAAGGATTGACTAGCACACTTCCTGCAATCGTGCAAGTCATATTTGGATATTTAGTGGGTGAATACATTCAACTAAAAGGGAAGAATTTTGAAATGCTTGCAAAGCTAATACTGACAGGTGTTATATTGGTATTCGTAGGTTACATTTGGGATTTTAGTTTCCCAATAAATAAAAAAATATGGACCAGTAGTTATGTTTTTTATACTTCCGGATTAGCGATCATTACATTGAGTATGTTTATTTATTTATTAGAATTTAATAATGCCAAAGGAAAATGGAGTCAGTTTTTTGATGTGTTCGGAAAAAACCCTTTATTCATTTTTGTACTGAGTGGGTTTTTACCGCGCGTATTGGCTTTATTAAGATGGGTTGATCATGTAGATGAAAAAGGAGAACCAGTTTATACCAATGCATTGCCTTGGTTTTATCAACATGTATGTAAGGATGTCGCAAGTGATTTACGTATTGGATCCTTATTGTATGCTTTATGCATTATCGCCTTTATGGGTGCGATTGCCTACTTGCTTGATAAAAAGAAAATTTATATCCGAGTATAGTTTGCAGGAACTAAGGCTATGGAAATAAGGTTGCCGCCTTTTCAAGATTTTCAGGCTTGCCAACATCCATTAAGATGGAATCACTATGGTCGTAATAACCAATAGGACTTGTTGCTGCAATTTGTAAATAAGCATCAATCAGCGAAAACTTCCCATGCAATTGTAAAGCAGTATAAAAAGGGGCATGCATTATTTGAATTCCACTAAAAGCTTTGGGAATAATTTTGCTTGAATCATTGATGCCATTGGTTTGCGCAACTACCCACTTTTCCTCCAACGTGGTATTATTTTTCCAACCTGTCAACAATCCATTCTGATTAAATAATAAATTACGACTTGAACTTCGATCAGTTACGGCTAATGTAGCCACATAATGATCATGACTATTTTTTAATGCCGCATCAGCCGCCATCATTTTATCCAATGGCATGGTGGTTAATATATCCGCATTCATCACTAGCCAAGATGTTTCGTTTTTAAAATAATCGGCTGCAAATAAAACACCACCACCCGTTTCTAAAACTTCACCAGATTCATCTGAAATTGTTACTTCAGATCCCCAGCCATTATTTTCTTGAACAGCACGAATAATTTGATCACTAAAATGATGCACATTCACCACCACTTCACGAATGCCATACCCTTGCAAGTATTCAATATTGCGTTGTAATAAAGTTTTCCCATTCACTAAGGCCAATGCCTTGGGATGATGATTGGTAAAGGGTTTTAATCTGGTACCTAATCCTGCCGCTAAAATCATTGCTCGCATAACCGAATAATTTATTGGGGAAATTATTTAACCCAGTTTTGTTGATTGGTATGCAGTAAAATAGTTTTCACCTTATACTTATTTTTTAAATGCCTTGCAGTTTGTTCAGCTGCATACACACTGCGATGCTGCCCCCCAGTGCAACCAAAATTAATATGCAAGGAAGCAAATCCTCTTTCTAAATAATTCTCTGTAGTAATGTCAATCAAATCCCATACGCTATTTAAAAAAACATTCATCTTGGTTCTTTGTTCTAAAAAATCCTGTACCGGTTTATCAAGGCCTGATAATTTTTTATAATCATCAAATCTGCCTGGATTTAAAATACCCCGCATATCAAAAACAAATCCACCACCGTTTTCAGAGTCATCTCCTGGAATTCCTTTTTTATAACTGAAGCTGTTGATCGTAATCACTAATGGCGTTTCCGCTGTTGCTTTGGGTGGCGTAAATCGTTGGATAACTTCATCCCCTACCATCCAATGTAATATGGAAGCAAAAACAGGCGTATCACTTGCAATGGTATTGTGTTGTAAAAAGTTCTTTATGTTTAAAAGCCCCAAAGGAATACTCGTTAAAAAATGTGCTTTTCTTTCAAACAAACCTCTAAAGCCATAGGCGCCCATCACTTGCAATAATCTTAATAAAACAAATCCGTTGTATTGTTGTTTGAAAATGGTTGCATCAATTTTTTCAGGCAACAAACTTTGTACTTCACTAATATAATGATCCAATAATTTATCCTTCCATTCCTGTGAAAGTTCTGCTTTGGCCTGCCATAATAAGGAAGCCACATCATAAGGCAATCCACCTTGCATACCTCCTTGAAAGTCGATAAAAAATACTTCATCATTGTTCACAATAATATTACGACTTTGAAAATCCCTGAACATAAAATTTTTATAATTGCCTGCAGATAATTGATCACTCAATAATTCAAACTCATCAATTAATGCTTGCTTATCATAGGGGTATTGAAGCGTATCTAAAAAGTAGTATTTGTAATATAACAAGTCAGTTAAAATAGAATGCTTGCCAAATTCCTTGGAGGTTAAACATTTATCATAATTTAAACCAGCACCACCATGCACTTGCAACTTTGCTAATGCAGTCAAACTCTTTTTAAATAAGGAAAAAACATGATCCGTTTTACCTTCCTTTTCTAACACATCTAATAAGGAAACCCTACCTAAATCCTGTTGCAGATAGATTGTTTTATCTGCACTCATTGCCAATACCTTGGGAACAGGTAAACCCTTTTCATAAAAATGATCCGCAAAGTAAACAAAGGTTTCACTTTCCCTGATGTTTAAACTGTAGGTAGCAATCCAACTTTGCTCCCCTTGGATGATTCTAAAGTAAACACGATCACCACCACTTTGGGGGATTTTTTGAATCGTATCCCAAGGTTGTTCATTAATCGTATTAAAAAGATTACCTATATGTTTTATGACCAATTCCATA
>CAIWBA010000263.1 GCA_903910765.1 uncultured Bacteroidota bacterium | reverse complement strand
AGTGCGCCAACAATTAGTGGATTTAACAAATGACTTGTTTAAAAAATATGATTTACTCGTTTGCCCTACCGTCCCAACCACTGCATTTAACTTAGGTGAAAATAATCATACTGCTACTGAAATGTTTTTAGCAGATATTTATACCGTGTATGCAAACTTAGTTGGAATACCCGCCATTTCATTACCATTATTCAAGCATTCGAATGGAATGCCTTTTGGCTTGCAGGTGATGAGTGCGCCATTTAATGAAACGGGATTGTTACAATTTTCTGAAGCCCTCCTAGAAACAAAAATTGCATAGCTTTTTCAATCATGCATCCTAAGAAAATTACTTATATCATTGTTTTATTTTCATTGCTTCAATTTGAAGTCAATGGGGCAGGGTATATTAATTACGATACAACCAAGCCTTCAAAGGTGGCTGTTCAAAAAAACTCGGAAGATACCACTACCCAATTCAGGGTAGGCTTTACCAGTTTATTTACGGTGAGTGCGGCAGATGTGAAAAAAGGCCCCTTGCAATACGAACTCAATGAAAAAGCGATCAGTTTTATTCAAACCTATATGGATAAGCAGGGTGCGGGATTGCGCAAAATGAAAACATGGGCCAAGCCTTATTTTAATTTATATGATGGTATTTTAGAAAGTAAAGGAATACCAACACAGTTAAAATATTTAAGTGTGATTGAAAGCCATTTGAGTTCGGATGTGACTTCATGGGCTGGTGCTGTAGGGCCATGGCAAATTATGCCAGCGGAAGCCACCCGTTTAGGATTAAAGTTAACACCCAATGATGAACGCACTGATTATGAAAAAAGTACGCAGGCAGCTGCAACCATTTTAAAGGAGTTGTATGATGAGTTTGGAGATTGGTTGTTGGTAGTGGCAGCTTATAATGGCGGTGCAGGAAGGATGCGGCAGACAATTAAAAAAATGAAAACAAATGATTTTTGGGCATTGCAATATCAACTGCCGCTTGAAACCAGGGAACATGTAAAAAAGTTCATTGCCACTATTTATGTTTTTGAATCAGACCAAACAAATTTGGTTACCTACTTAAATAAGAACACCTTAATTAAAAAAAAGGAAACCGTCAATGATAATTTAGCTAGGTTGGAAATCAAGGGCAGGTTTAGTGCACAAATAATAGCGGAGTTTATATCCTTTCCACTTGAAAAATTGATGAACTTAAATCCACAAATCGAAAAGGTGTTGGCGACTGGAAAATCTTTTGAATTAATCCTACCAAAGGATAAGCTTGAAATATTTGAGGCCCATAAAAATGAAATTTTACAGGCCTCTATACAATCTTTATATAAGATAAGGGACTAAGTGTCGATTTGATTAATAGTCGTCTAAATCGTCTTTGTCATCAAATAAATCATCGTCGTCATCTAAACTTTTTAAATCATCATCTAAAGAGAAATCATCGTCGTCATCTTCTTTTTTTGATTTGCCTTTGGCTTTGGTTGATTTTTTCGGCATATCAAACTCTTCAAAGTCCGGATCCCAGCTATCATCTTCGGCTTTTTCCCAATCATCGTTTACTTCTTCTTCCTCCTCCAAATCATCGGACTCGTCTGCTACCTTTTTCTTGGATACAGGCTTAAGTATAGCCGCTTTATTTTGTGTAGGCTTTACTTCTTTACTTTTCTTTTCTTTTGCGATTTTCACTGCCATAAGTCTTTCAAAATTACAATGTAAATTTTCAAACTAAATTTTTATTTACCAAAAAAACAGCGTGTTTTTTTTAGAAATTTTAAAACTTTCTACATTGATTATTGTTGCAACAGCTAATAGTTTATAAATGTACTATTTGATCTCTGCCAGGTCCATTGGAAACATATTTAACGGGCACCCCTAGGTAACTATTAATAAATTCTATATATGACTTCATCGTGGCAGGTAATTCCTTTTCATCTTTCATTTTTGTAGAATCGGTATTCCATCCAGCCATTTTTTTCCAAATAGGGGTCACTGGTGTACCTACAATTTGAAATGGCACATAGTCAATTTGTTTTCCTTCCATTTCATATGCAACGCCCAATTCTAATTCTGCAAAAGAATCTAATATATCCGCTTTGGTCATAATAATTTGTGTTACACCATTGATCATGCAAGCAAACTTTAGGGCAACCAGATCAATCCAGCCACAGCGTCTTGGTCTACCAGTGGTAGCACCAAATTCACTTCCAATTTTACGAAGTTCCTCGCCTTTTGCATCATGTAGTTCAGTAGGGAATGGTCCGCTGCCCACTCTCGTACAATAGGCTTTAGAAATTCCAAAAACCTCCCCAATTAGTTTTGGAGAAATTCCTAAGCCGGTACAAACACCAGCTGAAATAGTATTGGAAGATGTGACAAATGGAAAAGTACCAAAGTCGATATCCAACATTGATCCTTGTGCACCTTCGGCCAATACTTTTTTACCTTTGGAAATTTGATCATTAATAAAGTATTCGCAGTTGATGATATTTAAGGTTTTTAGAAACTCAAGCGCTTCAAAAAACTCCGTTTCCATTTCACTGATATCTTCATTAAAATTGTAGCTATCTAATATTTTTTGGTGCTTCATGCGAAGCGCGATGTACTTACTAATAAAATTTTTACTTAGTAAATCACCGACTCTAATAGCATTTCTGCCTGTTTTATCCATATACGCAGGTCCAATGCCTTTCAGTGTTGAGCCTATTTTCCCTTCTCCTTTTGACAATTCGGATGCTTTGTCTAGCGCACGATGTGAAGGAATGATAATATTAGTTCGTTCTGATATAAAAAGATTTTTTTTCACATCCACACCCATTGCTTTAACAGCGTCACATTCTTTTTTTAATGTAACTGGATCTAGTACCACCCCATTGCCAATGATATTTATTTTATCCTGATGAAAAATGCCAGAAGGGATTTGGTGCAATACCATTTTAGTACCATTCACGTATAAAGTATGTCCTGCATTTGGACCTCCTTGGAATCTTGCGATTACATCATAATTGGGCGCAAAATAATCAACAATTTTACCTTTTCCTTCATCACCCCATTGAAGTCCTAAAATTACATCTACCATGGATTAATATTTGAGAACACAAAAATAAGTATTGACAAGTTGATTACCTATTTAAACTATTAATAATTGAACTAACTTTTACACAGTCTCGGTATCAAATCTGTTAACTTGTTGGATTCCACTCACCGATTTTATTTTTTCCACCAATAATTCGAGTTCATCTTTGTCATGGACATACACTTTGATGGTTCCTTCGAACAATCCGTCCTTGGATTCGATGGTGATGGCGGCAATATTAATTTTAAGCTCCCCACTAATAATCGTGGTAATATTATTCACCACGCCCACATCATCCATTCCCACAATACTCAGCCCTGTTAGGAAGGAAATTTCTTTATTTTTTGCCCACTTGGTTTTCACCACCCGATGGCCATAATTTGCCAAAAGTTGGGTGGCATTCGGGCAACTAGTTCGATGAATAATTAAGCCTTTCCCTGTGCTTACAAAACCAAAAACATCATCCCCTGGGATAGGGTTACAGCATTTTCCCAAACTGTATTTTATTTGATCACTCGATTCGCCAAAAATGATCAGCTCCGATTCCTTTTTTGGAATAAATTTATTCGGATTTGTATCATGACCAGGCTCGGGTGCAACATGTATAGGTTTAGGTGCTTCAATTTTATCGCCAAGTACTAAGAATAATTTTAGTTCCTTTAAGTCAATTTGCTTTTTTGCAATTTTAAAGTGCAAATCAAGTTGACTCGGCTGTTTATAGTAATTGACTAATTGGTCAATATTATATGGGCTGTATGGTGCGCCAATACTTTCTAATTTTCGTTGTAACGTATATTTGCCTTCTTCAGCAATTGATTTTTTTTCTTCCCGCAAAGCATCCTTAATACTGTTTTTAGCTTTCGCAGTCACCACATTATTTAGCCAGTCCTCGTTGGGCTTTTGCTTATTACTTGTGATAATTTCAATTTGATCACCACTACGTAATTTATGGCTAATGGGCACTAGTTTATGATTCACTTTGGCCCCAATACATTTGGATCCAATGGCGGTATGGATATAAAAAGCAAAATCCAAGGCCGAGCTATTAATGGGCAACATTTTCACTTCCCCCTTTGGGGTATACACATAAATTTCCTCAGCTAAAAAAGAGGTTTTAAAATCTTGTAAAAAATCAATGCCTTCTTCTTGTTGGTTGCTAAGCGCTTCTCTAATTTGAACAAACCATTTATCAAATCGATCTTCGTTTTGAGATCCTTCCTTGTATTTAAAATGTGCAGCTAATCCTTTCTCTGCAATTTCATTCATTCGCTTTGTTCTTATTTGCACTTCCACCCATTTTCCTTGCGGGCCCATAACTGTAGTGTGCAAGGCTTCGTAACCATTACTTTTCGGGTTGCTCAACCAATCTCTTAATCTTTCAGGCGAGGGGAGGTACTCGTCGGTAATTAAGGAATACACTTTCCAACATGCTTCCTTTTCTTTATCTAAGGGTACATCTATAATAATACGAATGGCAAATAAATCATACACTTCTTCAAAACTGACCCCTTTCTTTTTTATTTTATTCCAAATGGAGTGTATGCTTTTAGGTCGTCCATGCATTTCGAATTCTAAATCCTCTTGAACTAATTTTTCATTTAAGGGGCGAATAAATTCGTTGATGTATTTGGTTCTTTCCCTTTTGGTTTCCGCTAATTTTTTTGCAATCTCTTTGTAAGTATCTGGCTCCATGTATTTCATGGATAAATCCTCCAACTCTGTTTTTATATTATACAAACCCATGCGGTGGGCCAACGGGGCATACACCCAAATAGTTTCAGAGGCGATTTTTAATTGCTTTTCTTGCTTCATCGAATCTAGGGTACGCATATTATGTAAGCGGTCCGCTAGTTTTATTAAGATAACCCTAGGATCATCGGTCAGGGTCAATAAAATCTTTTTGAAATTTTCGGCTTGCTGGCTGCTATTGGCATCCATAACGCCCGAAATTTTTGTTAATCCGTCAACTATTTTTGCGATCTCATTTCCGAATTCATTCTTTACATCATCTAAAGTTAAATCGGTATCCTCAATGGTGTCATGTAATAGCGCGCAAATGGTACTTCGAACCCCCAATCCAATTTCTTCCACACAAATCATGGCCACGGCAATGGGGTGCAATATATATGGCTCACCACTTTTACGTCGCATGGTTTTATGCGCTTTGGTGGCCATCTCGAAAGCAGTACGTAATAATTCCTTATCCCCTTTTTTTAATTTTTCACGAATGGCTCTGAGCAATGCACGATACTGACGAACAATTTCTTTATTTTCTTGTTCTTCGTTTAAATCGTAATTGGAAGCGATTTTTGCGTCGGTATGTAATTGAGATAAATCCATCTTATTACGAAAATACGACAATCAAACAGGATTTTTACATACAACACTTAGATAGTGTAACTTTGTAGCTTATGACGATGAAACCGCCCAAATCATTTTTTAATTACCCCCTTTTGAAAAGGGTGTTTTCATTTGTGCATCCTTACCGATTTATGTTCATCGGCAATCTCGTATTGGCGATTGTCCTTGCTTTTTTTACCCCGATCCGCCCTTATTTAATTCAGGTCACCGTAAATACGGCTATTGGTAAGCCATCTATTTTACCTGAGTGGGTGCGCTTTTTTTTACCCAGCACCGCATTTGAATCGGCCATACAATTAATCATAGGCATCACCCTTTTTCAAGTGGCTTTTATTATAGTAGAAACCATTTTTCGATTTATGTTCACTTTCGGAATGGCATGGTTGGGACAGCAAGTGATTCGAGATTTGCGCAATAAGGTGTATGATAAAGTGATGCATTGGGAAATGAGGCAATTTGACAAAACGGCGATTGGTACATTAACTACACGCACCATTAATGATATTGAAAGCATCAATGATATTTTTTCAGATGGCTTAATTCCGATTCTTGCAGATTTTTTAACCATCATTGTTACGTTGACTACCATGTTTTTTATCAATTGGGAATTAACATTAATCTGCTTAATTCCCTTTCCAATTATGTTGATTGCTACTTATTTTTTTAAAGAGAGTGTTAATAAAAGTTTTATACAAGTTAGAAATGCAGTTGCCGCTTTAAATGCATTTGTACAGGAGCATATTTCAGGAATGGCAGTGGTACAAGCCTTTGCAGCAGAGGAAAAAGAAATGCATAAGTTTGAAAAAATAAATGAAGGGCATAAGTCGGCAAACATCAAAGCGATATTTGCCTACTCTGTTTTTTTTCCTGTAGTGGAAGTCGTGCTGGCCTTAAGTATTGGGTTGATTGTATGGTGGGTGGCGGACAAAAGTTTAGATGCAGGAATGTTGGTTGCTTTTATTTTGTTTTTAAATCAAATTTTTAGGCCTTTACGAATGATTGCAGATAAATTTAATGTTTTGCAAATGGGAATGGTTGCGGCTGAAAGGGTTTTTAAAGTTTTGGACAACACGGATATTACATTAAATGAAGGACAACTAAGTCCGGAAAAAGTAGCTGGTAAGATTGAATTTAAAAATGTACAATTTGCCTATGATGGGGACAACTGGGTTTTAAATGATTTAAGTTTTTCAGTGGCTGCAGGAACTACGGTTGCCATTGTTGGCCATACAGGTAGTGGTAAAACTTCGGTGATTAGTATTTTGAATCGTTTGTATCCTTATCAGTCCGGAAATATTTTTTTAGATGATCAGCCCATTGAAAATTATACTTTGGATTTTTTAAGGGCTTCTGTAGGTGTGGTATTGCAAGATGTGTTTTTATTTTCAGGATCCATTTATGATAATATCACCCTTCGCAACAATAATATAACAATGGACCAAGTGCATGCAGCTGCAAAAATGATTGATATGCATGACTTTATTTTAAGTTTGCCTGGGGGGTATGATTACCAAGTAATGGAGCGTGGCGCTACCTTGAGTATGGGGCAACGACAATTATTAAGTTTTATACGTGCGCTATTGTACAATCCTGCCATATTAATTTTAGATGAAGCCACTTCCTCCATTGATACGGAAAGTGAACGATTAATTGAAAAGGCCATTGATACTTTGATTAAAGGACGCACTTCCATCGTCATAGCACACAGATTGTCTACCATTCGAAAAGCTACCAAAATCATCGTTTTAGAAAAAGGGAAAATACAAGAAATGGGGTCGCATGACGACCTACTTCAATTGGGGGGCTTTTACGCTAAACTTAATGAAATGCAATTCAAGGATAAAAAATCCAACTTTTAAATTAAATGCTTGATTTACAGTCGTTTGCGTTCCATATTTTTTTACGATTTTAAGGACAATTTCTATTCAATTTTTCTGCAATTTCAAGGGGAATATTCCTATCTTTGCACCAAATTTTGAGATCTGTATGGCCCTTAGACCTATTAAATCAATACTGGCATTGTGTTTTAGCCTTTTTATTTTGTTGCAACCAACAAATATTTTAGCAAGTGAACCAGCGACAGCCGCTGCGGAGCATGTTAAAAAAGAAGAAGGCAGCTTTAATGTTACTGAAACAATTTTAGAACATATTAAGGATGATCATAGTTGGCATTTATGGGGGCATACTTCCATTTCATTACCTGTAATTTTATATACCCCACAAGGGTTTGACGTTTTTTCTTCAGAAAAACTAGTGGACGAACATCATGAGCCAGTGGTGTACAAAGGAAAGTTTGATTACAAGTTAGTCGCAGGCAAAACTAAAATCGTCAATGCAGCGGGTGAAGTAGATGTACTAGCTAGTAAAAAATTATGGGACTTCTCTATTACCAAAAATGTGGCCAGTTTATTTATATCTGTTATCATTTTATTGTTGGTTATTTTAACGGCAGCCGGTGCTTACAAAAAAACAGGCGTTACTTCAGCACCAAAAGGGTTGCAATCTTTTATGGAGCCGATTGTTTTATTTGTAAGAGATGAAATAGCCCTTCCTAATATTGGTGCAAAGCGTTATGCTAAATACATGCCGTTTTTATTGACCATTTTCTTTTTGATTTTAACCAATAACTTTTTAGGTTTAATTCCTTTATTTCCAGGTGGCGCTAATGTGAGTGGTAATATTGCTTTCACGATGACTTTGGCGGTATGTGTTTTCATTGTCGTGAATTTAAGTTCTAACAAAAACTATTGGGAGCATATTTTTTGGATGCCAGGAATGCATTGGTCTATGAAATTATTTTTAGCACCTATTGAATTGATTGGTGTGTTTAACAAACCTATTTCATTGATGATTCGATTGTTCGCAAATATCACAGCGGGTCATATCTTGGTACTGAGTTTGGTTTGTTTGATTTTTATTTTTAAAACTGTGTATGCAGCTGCTGTTGCAGTGCCTTTTGTAATATTTATATTCTTGATAGAATTGCTAGTTGCTTTTTTACAAGCCTATATTTTTACGATGCTCACTGCAATGTATATTGGCATGGCTTCTGAAGAAGGGCACCATGACCATCCAGCAACCGAAGGCGCAGATAAAGAATTAGCGCATCATTAATAATATTTATAAATTTTTTTTCAATAACAATTAAAACGTAAAAAATGGTAGTAGGAAGTGTTGCCGCAATCGGCGCTGGATTAGCTGCTATCGGTGCTGGAATTGGCATCGGTCTAATTGGTAAAGGAGCGGTAGAAAGTATTGCTCGTCAACCAGAAGCAGTGAATGATATTCGTTCTAACATGATCGTAATGGCTGCCTTCGTTGAGGCCGTAGCTTTATTTGCGGTGGTGGT
>CAIWBA010000262.1 GCA_903910765.1 uncultured Bacteroidota bacterium | reverse complement strand
GGCGGAATTAAAAAAGGATATGTATATGGCAAAACAGCCGATGAACGTCCTTGCAAAACGATAGAAAAACCAATTCTGATTGAGCAAATTCACCAAACCATTTACCGTGCATTAGGTATCCCAGAAGACACCCATTATGTCATTGAAAAGAGACCGTTTTATACGACACCAGATGGTTTAGGCAGGGCGGAGATGGACTTATTTGCTTAATTGGAGCTAATATTCATTGTTTTGTAATTAAATCTAAAGTGGTGTTCCTAAAAGCATCCTTTTACGCCCGCTTAGGCGTCAAATTTAAATAGTGTACCTTGCAGTCCATTATGAGTACAAATTTCAAGTCATTACATCTTATTGAGCCGCTATTAATGGCGCTTTACGAGGAAGGATATACAACACCAACACCTATTCAAGCACAATCAATTCCGATTGTTTTAGCGGGTAAGGATTTATTAGGTTGCGCACAAACAGGTACCGGTAAAACAGCTGCTTTTACTTTACCCATCATTCAATTATTATTACAAAATTCTCATGGAGAGAAACGAAAAAAAATAAGAAGTTTAATCGTAACCCCAACAAGAGAATTAGCCATACAAATTGCCGAAAGTTTCAATGCTTATGGTCGACATACCCCATTAAATTGTACGGTAATATTTGGAGGCGTTGCACAAGGTCCACAAGTAACTGCACTTAGAAATGGCGTTGATGTAGTTATTGCAACACCAGGCAGATTATTAGATTTAATGAATCAAGGACATATTAGTTTAAGAGAGGTTGAAATATTTGTATTAGATGAAGCAGATCGTATGTTGGATATGGGATTTGTCAATGATGTAAAAAAATTACTAGCGGTGCTTCCTAAAAAAAGACAATCCTTGTTTTTTTCAGCAACGATGCCGGCAGAAATTGTAAGCTTAGCAAGTACGATTTTATTTCATCCAGAAAAAGTAACAGTAACGCCCGTATCATCTACGGTAGAAATTATTGATCAGTCCGTTTATTTTGTAGATAAGAATAACAAAAATGCATTATTGATTGATGTATTAAAAAATCCCGCAATTAAAACAGCACTGGTATTTACAAGAACAAAACATGGCGCTGATAAAGTAGTGAACTTACTTTTAAAATATAATATAAAAGCAGAAGCCATACACGGTAATAAATCACAAAATGCAAGACAAAGAGCCTTAAGTAATTTTAAGGACCAAAGTACACGTGTATTAGTGGCTACAGATATTGCAGCAAGAGGCATTGATGTAGATAATTTAGAATTTGTAGTCAATTTTGAAATACCCAATATTGCAGAAACTTACGTGCACCGAATTGGTAGAACTGGTCGCGCAGGTGCGAATGGAACAGCAATATCATTTTGCGATGCTGAAGAAAAAGCATTTTTGAAAGATATTGAAAAGCTAATTGCAAAAACGATTCCTGTGATTGACAATCACCCCTACCCTTTGATGAATCACAATCCCGTTAAAACGGTGCAACAACAGGGTCGTGGGAATTCTGGTCATGCAAGGTCAAATGCGCGTGGCAATGCTCCCCAAAAAAATAGATTTAGTAGATCGAAGCCTAGGTATTAAGCAAAACATATTAAATATTATGTTAATTAAAGTATTCAAGCTTGTGCCAATGTATTAATATTTACCTTTAAATTAATTGAAGCAACATTGATGACCAATTACTGATCATTTAAAAGTTTATTTTAATGAATACAATTAAAAAAATTAGCCTTAACACTTTAGGGTATGACTTTATAACTGACTTTCCAAAAGGGAAGGATGAAAATTATTTAAGAGACAAACAAAACAGAAGTGGGATTAAGTATAGAAATTTAACTGCCCATGAAATTGAAATTCTAGTTCGCAATGGAAATTCAAGTGACAATTGGAGTAAGATTTTAATTTCAGATTCATTTAACCCGGAATTAGTAAAAAATTGTACTTTTTTTGGATTGAATAGAATTGGCAATCTAGAAAATATTTGTTTGGGGTTTAGTGATTTAATAGTACCTGTTGGAATTTATAAATCGACCATCATTAGTTGTGATTTTGGAAATAATGTTTCCATACATAACGTAAACTATATGTCTCACTATATTATTGGTAATGAAGTTATTATTAATAATGTAAATGAACTAGTCACTACCAATCACGCAAAATTTGGTAATGGTATCATTAAAAAAGGGGAATCTGAAGATGTTAGGATTTGGCTTGAATTGTGCAATGAAAACACAGGAAGAAAAGTTTTACCATTTGTAAACATGACAGCTGGTGACGCCTACTTATGGACGCGCAATAGGCATGATGCAGTATTACAAAATAGTTTTATAAAGCTTACTGAAAAGAAGTTTGACAACAAATTAGGCTTCTATGGTAAAATTGGTGACCGCACAGTAATTAAAAATTGTAAAATTATTAAAGATGTTTGGATTGGATCAGATGCTTATCTTAAGGGTGCAAATAAAATTAAGAACGTTACTATTAATTCTGCAGCCGAAGCAAGAACCCAAATCGGAGAAGGCTGCGAATTAGTCAATGGGATAGTAGGTTATGGTTGCAAAATATTTTATGGTATCAAGGCCGTAAGATTTGTTGTTTCAGATTATTCGCAATTAAAATATGGTGCAAGATTAATCAATTCTTATCTAGGCGAAAACGCAACTATTTCATGTTGCGAAGTGCTGAATTCATTAATTTTTCCGGCACATGAGCAACACCATAATAACTCATTTTTATGTGCAGCATTATTAATGGGGCAAAGTAATATTGCAGCTGGAGCTACCATTGGCTCGAATCACAATAGTCGAGGTGCCGATGGTGAAGTGATTATGGGTCGTGGCTTTTGGCCAGGCTTATGTGTTAGCATTAAACATAACTCGCAATTTGCAAGTTTTTCATTATTAAATAAGGGTGATTAT
>CAIWBA010000261.1 GCA_903910765.1 uncultured Bacteroidota bacterium | reverse complement strand
TTATTTGACGCCCTGGACAAAATGAAGGAGTACGACGAGGAGGAATTGCTACGCAAAAACGAGTCCATTCAAAAACAACAGCTGTCCAATTTAAAAGCGCATTTATACGATCAAATTTTATCCAGCTTAAGAATTGTAAAACAAAACGAGAATATTGATTTACAAATTCATGAACAACTAGACCATGCAAAAATTTTATACAATAAAGGTTTATACATTCAAAGCTTACGATTACTTGAAAAAATAAAAACATTAACCAAGCAAAATAATCAGGTTACTTATTTATTACAAGTATTGTTTTTAGAAAAAAAGATCGAGGCCTTGCACATTACCAGAAGTATGCAAGATCGCGCACAACAATTAAGTTTAGAAATTGATGAAGTAAATCATCGCTTAGAATTAATTGCAAAATCGTCCAACCTTTCCTTACAATTATATGGTTGGTATATTCAACATGGACATGCACGTAATGATGAAGACAGAATTGAACTTGACAAACTCATGCATGATCCCATCATGGACTTAGTAAAGTCATCTAATGGATTTTATGAAAACTTATATCGTTACCAATGTTATTGTTGGTATGGTTTTATAACACAGGATTTTTTATTGCACTATAGATATTCTCAAAAATGGGTGGATTTGTTTGATGCAAATGAGAACATGAAACAAATTGAAACTGCACAATATATTAAAGGACTGCATAATTTAATTACTTCACATTTTGATTTGAAAAACTTTCAAAAATTAAAGGAAACCATTTCCATTTTAGAAAATTATAGTGAAACGCCCATTGTTTTAAATAACAAAAACAACCTCATTCAAAGTTTTATTTATTTATACATTGCAAAAATAAATCAACACTTTTTAGAAGGAAGTTTTAGTGAAGGATTAGCCATGATACCCGCCATGGAAGCCAAGTTGAAGGAAATTGAATTGTACTTAGATAGTCACCGTATTTTAGTGTTTTACTATAAAATTGCTTGTTTGTATTTTGGTGCTGGCAAACCTGCCAAAGCGATTGATTATTTAAATAGAATCATCAACTGGAAAGTAAACCTACGTGATGATATTCAATGTTATGCGCGTTTATTACATTTGATTGCACACTATGAATTAGGCAATACCGAAGTGGTTAATTATTTGTCTAAATCGGTTTATCGTTTTATGTATAAAATGAAAAACTTAAGTACGGTGGAAGAAGTACTATTTAATTTTTTAAGGAAGTCCATTCAAAAAGGCGGGGAGGAAAATAGCTTATTAAGTAATAAAGAAATTATAAAAAAATCATTTATTCATTTACTCGAAACATTGCAACCACTTACGGTTAATAAATTGGAAAGCCGCGCCTTTATGTACTTGGATATTATTTCCTGGCTGGAAAGTAAAATTCAGGACAAACAAGTTCAAACAATTATTAAGGAAAAGTTTTTGGCGAATTCGTAACTTATTACGTGACCTAGCTGAACCAAATAATATTTACGCATTAACTTTAATCCCCTATGCGTACATCTCGGCAATTTCCTTATCGTGATGTTCTAATACTATTTTTCTTCTGATACTTAATTTGGGTGTCATCTCTCCTTTATCAACAGTCCACTCACGCGGAATCAAAGTGAATTTTTTAACCTGTTCTACCTGATTAAATAATTGATTATACTCGCCTACGGCATCCTCGAAAAGTGCCAATACCATTGAATTTTTTATGATTTCCTCATTACTTGTAAACTGAATACCATGTTGCTTTGTCCACTCTTTTAATTTTGCAAATGAAGGCACAATTAAAGCACTTACAAAACGCTTATTATCACCCACCAACATAATTTGCTCTACAAAAGGACTTTCCTTCATCTTATTTTCAATAGGTTGCGGCGCAACATATTTACCACCACTG
>CAIWBA010000260.1 GCA_903910765.1 uncultured Bacteroidota bacterium | reverse complement strand
TTTATTTCCTTGAAATTCAGCATCTACTCTTACGCCTTTCATTTGTGCACCTTGCATTGTAAAAGGAATTTTAATTCCTTGCACTTCAATTTGCCCTTCAATTTTTATAGATTGTACTTTAGCCCACTTTTCTGCACCACCAATTTCAGTAATATACTTTGTAATAACTTCATCTGCAGTTTGTGCATTAACTGTAAAAATAGCTGAAACAAATAAGGCAATTGACAATAAAACTTTTTTCATAAATTATGTTTTTTAGTGCTGTAAAAATAGGACTTTTGATACTAATTTTTTATAATATATTAGACAGGCGGTTGCTTTCATTGATGGCAGGCTTTTGTAATTTGGCCAACTATTTGGTTAATTGCCGCAGCTATCATCCAATGATTTTGAATATAACTATCAAGGAATTAAAGAATTGGACTTTGTGCAAGTTTACAAGAAGTTTATTTGTCATTCAAGCCAATACCAAAACCAAACATTGCTGCGACCAAGGCTAGGTGAATAATCAAAACTGCCTTTTGCCAAGTTGGTCTGTCATTCCACTTTTGTTCTGGATTGAAAGGATCAAATGCTAATCCTATACCTAGAGATGCTGCTGCTTGAACATAGTCTTTAGAGAAAATGGCTTGGTATAAGCCTAATAATAAAAAACCAATGTAGAGGTACTTGCTGAAAGGTGCATTCATTTTGAGTCTATTTGATTTAGACCAAAATTAATAATTCTTTTAGAAAAAACAAAAGATGCAAATACCCTAACCCACTGATAGGCAATAAAGTTGCAGCTTTTTCAAAATAGATTGAATTGAGAAAGTTTTCTATTAGTAAACTTATTACCTTTACTTTGTGTTTAATATTATCACCCGAAGAACGCTATGAAATATGGAATTGAAAATTATTAAGACCAAAAAACAGTATAAGCAATGGCTTGAATGGGTAGATGTTCAGTTTGAGAATAAGGTTAAAGCAAATACGCCACAAGGGGAAAAGCTACAAGTAGGGCTTCTATTAATTAAACAATATGAAGATGCCAACTATCCCATTCCACTTCCAGATCCAATTGATGCCATTAAAGTTAAAATGAATGAGCTAGGATTAAAGAATAAGGACCTGGTAGGCAAGGTGGGAAGTAAAGGTTATGTATCCTCCTTATTAAATAAAAAGAAGCCATTAACCCTTGAGTTAGCTAAGTTGTTTCACCAAGAATTAAAAATCCCAGCTGAGGTGTTATTGTCCTAGCGACAGCTTGAAGTCGCAGATTGCGACCTCGAGTTTAGGTAGTTTTAGTTAACAGAAACATCAACAGTTTTACCTAGTCCAAATTCAAGTAATCTATATAAGGTAGATAGCTGAATATCAGTTTTACCATTTTCAATTCTAGAGATGAAACTTTTTTTGGCTCCAATCTTATCTGCCAATTGTTCTTGCGTCATTTTAGCATTTTTTCTTTCTTCTTTAATCAACTCTCCAATTAAGAATGCTTTTGCCTTTATTTCAAATTCAGTTCTTCTCTTTGAACCTCTTTCACCATAACGTCCAGTTAAATGCTCATTAAAATTTGTAATATTATTTTCTTTCTTTGCCATAACTTTTTTATTTAGTAGTACTTAAATACTCATTCATTAATTTATTCGCCATCTCAATTTCTTTAAGAGATGTTTTTTGAGTTTTCTTTTGGTAGCCATTTAATAAAACAACAATTTTTCCTTTATCAAAAAAACAGAATATTCTAAAAATATTATTACCATGTTCAACTCTTACTTCATACAACCCTTTCTGCCCTTTTATATGTTTTAAAAATTTCTCGGGGACTTTTTCAATATGTGTTAGTAAGAATAAAACATAATCGATTTTTTCTTTTGCCTTCTCTGATTGTTTATCAAAAAAATCATAAAAATGGCTTTTATAAAAAACCAGTGTTCTTACTTGATTCATTGGACCCCTCGTTTACAAAGTTAACTTAAAATGGAACTTAAACGAAATATTATACCTATTTCATTGAAAATGAATATCGGAAGTAAGATGTATAGAAATTAAAGTATTTATACTCAGCTGCAACTAGCCTAACTTACTGATAGACAAAGAAAAAGCCATCATCGCTGATGGCTTGTCTAGTTTTGCTCCCCTTACGCACCAAAGTTGCAGCAAATGGAAAATAATATTTAAACTAAAGGAGCAATGTCCTTAAGGCTTTCTTGTTGTCTTGCTCTTTCCCAATTATCCATTAATTCATTTTGATGAATTGCTGACCACTCGGTTACTATTCCTAAAACTCTAGGAGGATGATACCCACCAATGATTTGATTTTTTTCAATATCAATGATGCCTTCAAAATCTGCATACACTGCATGAAAGTGTGGGGGATTGTGATCCCTATAAAACATACGAATAATAACGCCTAGAAAGTAACTAATTTGTGGCATGAGATAATTTTGGAGTAAGAATTTCTCCAAAATTTTTACCAGTTAATTCGGAATAAATAGTAGTAGCATCAATTTCAAGTTCATTTGACCAAGCAATTGAATATCCATTTGTATAAACCTTAGCGAATTGATTTTTATCTTGAAGAACTTTAAAAATTCCCTTTTCAACCAAATCATTTAATTCAATAGTGCCATTTACACCATCATCAAATTGGATGCTAATGATATAGTCAGATATATATTTAACTTCTTGAACTTTCATTCCCAAATTTACAAAGAAAAAACAGACAAATATGGATGAGCGTATAAATACACATTAAAATGGGTTAATTCAACCCTAGGCA
>CAIWBA010000259.1 GCA_903910765.1 uncultured Bacteroidota bacterium | reverse complement strand
TTTTAATCATTTATTTTAAAATATAGATAATCTTTAATAAATTGCCAATATATTTAAAAATAGTTAAAAATGGAGCCAAAAAATACCCCAAAATTGAACGTTGACAAAAGCTTGGATAAGCTGGATTTGCAAATAATTCAAGCAATGATGGAGGATGCCGAAGTTTCCTATGCGGACTTAGGCAAACAGTTTTTTGTATCAGGGGGTACCATTCATGTGCGTATTAAGAAATTAGAGGAGTTGGGTATTGTAAAGGGTAAACGCTTGGCAGTGGATTTAAAAGTGTTGGGTTACGACATTATCGCCTTTATTGGGATCTACCTTGAAAAAAGCTCTATGTATGATAATGTTGCACAAGCGTTAAAAAATATCCCACAGGTGGTTCGGGTAAATTATACCACTGGCAATTATAGCATGTTTGTTGAAATTGTGTGTAAGGATATGCAACAACTTCGTTTTGTTCTTCACGATGAACTTCAAAATATTAAAGGGATTGAGCGCACGGAAACTTTGATCTCCTTGGAGGAAAGTTTTTCCCGTAATGTGAAGATTGTTTAATTTTTCAATTGTAAATTACATCAAATCTTTTTTTATGAAACCTTGTTTTCAACAGGATGGCCGTCGTAGTTTTTTAAAAAAATCGACCTCCTTGGTTGCATTGTATTTAACACCTAGTGTTTTTGTCAAGGCATTTGCTGTAGATACGATTGTTCCATTGCCCATACCCAAAGAAAAATTAACGATCACTATTAATGGTAAAAAACTAAACCTTGAAATTGATGCGAGAACTACTTTGCTCAATTTATTAAGAGAGGAGTTGGCGTTTACAGGTACTAAAAAAGGTTGTGAGATGGGACAGTGTGGTGCTTGTACAATTCATATCAATGGTAAGCGTACAAAATCATGTATGCAATTAGCATTAACCCATCAAAATAATAAAATCACAACCATCGAAGGATTAAGTGATGGTGAAAAATTACATCCAATGCAAGCAGCGTTTTTAAAAAATGATGCTTTTCAATGTGGCTATTGTACTTCAGGCCAAATTATGTCAGCCGTTGCTTGTGTAAGAGAAGGTAATGCCAAATCAAGGGCAAGTATTCAAGCGTATATGGATACCAATATTTGCAGATGCGGTGCTTATCAAAACATTGTGGATGCGATTGAAGAAGTGGCTAAAACTGGTGTTAAAATTTAACCTTATCAATTCAAGAAAATGAAATCAAATAATACAATATTCTGGGAAGATGAGCGCGTGGATGGTGCTGATAAAGTAAATGGTAAAGCAAAATATGCAGCGGAGCATAGTTTACCCAATATGGCATATGCTGTTTTTGTTACAAGTACAATTGCAAAGGGCAGCATTAAAAATTTAGATACTTCCAAAGCATTAGCAATGCCTGGTGTTTTAGATGTAATTTATTATGCCAATTGTCCTAGCGTGCCTGGTTATATTTCCAATGCGGCCGAGCGTCCTAAAAATGCAATTGAGTGGCGCGGTCATAAAGTATTGCACGATAATAAAGTGCGTTTTTTTGGGCAACCCATTGCACTTGTTGTAGCGGATAGTTTTGAAAATGCAAATGCAGCTATACGTTTTGTAAAAGCGGAGTATGCGCCTGAAAGTTTCGAAACTAATTTTGATAAAGCAAGATTGGATGCAACAAATTTAAAAGCAACCAGTAGTTATAAGCGAGGTACAGAAAAAAAGTTTAAGGAAGCATTTGCTTTTGTTGAATCTGAATTCAATATTCCGGTGGAGGTTCATAATGCAATGGAGTTATTTGCTACTATTGCGCATTGGGAAGGAGAGGATAAGGTTACTTTATATGATAAAACACAGGGTCCAAAAAG
>CAIWBA010000258.1 GCA_903910765.1 uncultured Bacteroidota bacterium | reverse complement strand
CCAGCACCACGAATGTCTAAATCGCGCATCGCAATTTGGAATCCACTACCCAGCTCGCTAAACTGCTCTAAGGTTTGTAATCTTTTTCTGGAGTCATCAGGTAAAGTGCTAATTGGGGGCGCTAATAAATAGCAAAATGCTTTTTTATTACTTCGGCCTACCCTTCCTCTTAATTGGTGTAAATCACTTAACCCAAATTGATGTGCATTGTTAATGATGATGGTATTGACATTGGCAATATCCACGCCACTTTCAACAATATTCGTACACACCAACACATCATATTTTTTCTCAATAAAATCCAATATTTTTTCTTCCAATTGATGCCCTTCTAACTGACCGTGCGCAAATCCAATACTTAAATCAGGACATAAACGTTGCATAATCGCACACATTTCAGCTAATCCTTGTACGCGATTATGAATAAAAAATACCTGCCCACCCCTTTCTGCTTCGTAATAAATGACTTCGCGAATGGTATCTTCATTAAACACTTGCACCTCGGTATGTATGGGTTGCCTATTCGCAGGCGGTGTATTAATAATACTTAAATCACGCGCGCCCATTAAACTAAAATGTAAAGTTCTTGGAATTGGTGTTGCAGTTAATGTTAAACAATCAATGGTCGCTCTTAATGTTTTTAATTTTTCTTTATGTCCTACTCCAAACTTTTGTTCTTCATCAATAATCATTAACCCCAAATCCTTAAATACCACATCCTTCCCCAAAATACCATGCGTGCCCACCAAAATATCCACCTTTCCTTGCTTTACTTTTTCAATGGTTTCCTTTTTTTGTGCGGCGGATTTAAACCTGTTTAAATAATCAACAGTAATAGGAAAATCTTTCAGTCGATCCACAAATGTTTTATAATGTTGAAATGCTAAAATAGTGGTAGGCACCAAAAGTGCAACCTGCTTTCCATCAATGGCTGCTTTAAATGCTGCCCTAACTGCTACTTCTGTTTTGCCAAATCCCACATCTCCACAAACCAATCTATCCATGGGCGAAGGTGCTTCCATGTCCTTTTTTACATCGGCGATTGCCTTTGCTTGATCCAAAGTTTCCTCGTAAATAAACGAAGCTTCTAATTCGTATTGCATGTAGTTGTCGGGTGTAAATGCAAACCCAGCCTGGGCTTTACGCTGTGCATATAGTTTTATCAAATCAAACGCAATCTCTTTGACCTTTGCTTTTGTTTTGTCTTTCAACTTTACCCAAGCATCGGAACCTAATTTATTAATTTTAGGTGGCGCGCCTTCCTTTCCTGTGTATTTTGAAATTTTATGCAGTGAATTTATATTCACATATAATATATCACTGTCCTTATATATAATCCGAACCGCTTCCTGCATTAATCCATTCACATCAATTTTTTGTAACCCGCTATATACCCCTACCCCATGATCAATATGCGTAACATAATCACCAGGTTGCAAATCACGTAATGTTCGAAGGGTAATTGCCTTGCTTTTACTATAAGCTTGTTTGACCTTGTATTTATGATAGCGTTGAAATATTTGATGATCCGTATAACAAACAATTTTATGATCATGATCAATAAATCCTTCGTGAATATTTTTAACAATGGGTGTAAACTGAATCTCCGTTTTTAAATCAGTAAAAATAGCATGTAATCGCTCCAGCTGTTTGGCCTGCTCAGCAAAAATAAATAAGGCATACCCTTTTTTTTCAAGCTCCTGCAAGTTGGCAATCAGTAATTGGAATTGTCGATTAAAACTAGGCTGCACCTGGGTATTGAACAAAATAACTTCCTTCGATATATTCGCTTGAAAACCCCATTCTATGATCGTTCTTTTTAATAATGAGGCCTCTGCATTTTCGACAGTATCAAAATCATCTAATTGGGTATGCTTAATTTGTGGATCACTTACATCCAATGCCTTTGAATTTGCATTATGCGATAAAAAATCATTTAAGGATTCCCATTGATCCATGCCACGTTGCTTAATCACATTCCAATCTTTTATCCAAAGAATGGTATTATTATTCATAAACTCAATCAGCGGTATTTTTTCAGTATCCTCAAATTGCGTGGTAACATTTGGAATAATATTTACTTGCAATAATTTACGTTCACTTAACTGCGTTGCAGGATCAAACAAGCGAATACTATCCACCTCTTCGCCAAACAATTCAATACGATAGGGCTTTTCATTGCCAAAAGAATAAATATCAAAAATGCCGCCTCTTAATGCAAACTGCCCTGGCTCATAAACAAAATCGGTGCGTTCAAAACCATAATCAATAAATTGTTGCATCATTGCATTCAAATCAATACTATCATTGGTTTTGATTTGAATGATATTATTTTGTAAGGTTTTGGGAAGTATTACTTTTTCAAAAAGCGCTTCCGGATAAGTCACAATAATTTTTTTATTACCGCCCATTGAAATTTTAGTCAATGCTTCGGTGCGCAACATCACATGCGAAGGATTTAATAAATTAAAATTATGGGGTGTTTTAAATGAGGAGGGAAAATAAAATAAATCCATTGCCTCCGTCACGCTTTCTATTGAATTAAAAAAATAAGCGGCTTCTTCCGCATCATTTAATACGACAATATGATTCCACTGATTCGTTTTTTCATGCGTAAAAATGGTTTGTAAAACAAAAGCTGGGACTGATCCATTGAGGTGCTGCAGAAAAATTTGAAAAGGAATTTTTTGGGTTTCGGACATAGCTATCCTGTCCGCCAAAGAATTTAGGAGGGGGGATACATTAAACCGTTCAAACAAGGATTGCTCATTCATACATCACCCTACAAAGATACTATTTCAATACTAATAACTTGCTTTGGCGCTAATAATTACTTCCATAGCCACAAAATTTCCCGCAGAAACTTGCACAATACCTAATTCATTTAGTTGATTAAAGCTATTGGCATAATAACCATTTTCATAACCGACAAAAATACTATACCTGCCTGGTGCTAAATTTACCTTAAAATGACCTAAGCTATCAGTTGCAAATGCGCCTATCAATTTAGTACTCGGCAAACTGAATATACTTCCACTTAACTGACGCGCAGTTTGGATGCTAGTTGGTTCAAAGACATAAATCTGGGTTGCATAACCAACACCTTTTGAAACAAGCTTTCCAACTTGTGGCATTTGATTCCCTTTTTGTTCAAATATTTGACCTTGAATACCTTGTACTACTTTTCCTTTTGTTTGCTTATGGATTGTCAAACATCCTAGCAATAATCCCGCCATTAGCATCAAACCTAAATTAGCTGCGTAAATACTTTTCATTGCACCTGCATTTGTTTAAAGTTACAACAAAATTTAAACTCATTTACAAACAACTATTAGCTAAAAGTCATTATCATAAAGGGGTTATAATTACGCTAAATTGGGGTAAAATAGATAATAAATAGTAGTTTTGACTACCCATATATTTGGGTTTTAAAAAATAGGCGCATGAACAAATGGCTAGTATTTATTTTGGTCTCATTTATTTTTTCCCAACAAAT
>CAIWBA010000257.1 GCA_903910765.1 uncultured Bacteroidota bacterium | reverse complement strand
CAATGATAGGTACCCACCTCCTTTGATGTTTCAAAGGCGCTTGAAAACGGACGCTCGGTTCCTTTTTGTCTAGCAACAGCATAAACTTCAGGTGATAATATTTGCTTCCAAACACTATCAGGGACAACGACTTTTTCCTTATCGGTGGTAGAATAATAAATGTTTTTAGACATAGTATTGTTTTTTGTGTTGGCTTTATTGCTGGTTTGTGAACAAGCGGTTTGACTGATCAATAGTACTAAAAAAAGTAATTTATACATAGACTAGATTGTGGTTACAAAAATACTAACAAGCATTCAGATAAATTGTTTAGTTTTTTGGTTTTTGTTGACTAAAATTTTAGGCGAGTTGTGTATATTTGTTGGCACCCTAATTATTTAGCATGTTCAATTTAATCTTATTCGGACCTCCCGGAAGCGGAAAGGGCACTCAAAGTGAAAACATTATTGCAGCGTTTGGCTTAAAACATCTTTCTACTGGCAATTTATTAAGATCTGAAATAACGCAACAAACCCCTTTGGGATTGGAGGCAAAAAACTTCATGGATCAAGGTCAATTAGTACCAGATGCTGTGGTGATTGGCATGGTGGGTAATTTTATAGATGCGAATCCAGGAGCAACCGGTTTTTTATTTGATGGCTTTCCACGAACTGCGGCACAATGTGTTGCATTAGATGCTTTATTAAAAGAAAAGTCAAGTGAAATTAATATTGTATTAGCATTAGAAGTGGCCGAGGAGGAATTAGTAAAAAGATTATTAGGACGCGGTGCTACATCAGGTCGTAGTGATGATACCAATGAAACCGTTATTCGTGCTCGAATTCAGGAGTACCATGATAAAACTGCTGCAGTTGAAAAGTATTATGAACAGTTTGATAAAGTGGTATCTATTAAAGGCGAGGGTTCGGTAGAAAGTATTTATGCTGATTTGAAAAAAGAAATTGACGCAAGAATTTAATGCATTGAATATAAACGTAACAAAAAAGGACTTCCGATAAATCGGAACTCCTTTTTTTATTGCAAAGCTTGCGTAAGCCGCTATCTGTTTTAAATATTCAATCCTCCACAAGTACTAATTACCTGACCTGTAATATAACTACTTAAATCACTTGCTAAAAATAAAGTGGTATTGGCAATTTCTTCTGCTTTTCCAAAACGACCCAATGGTATTTTTTCCAAGAAGGCTTTCCCTGCTTCCCCTTCATTTAAGTAATGGGTCATATCTGTTTCCACAAATCCAGGCGCAATGGCATTACATCTAATATTGCGGCTGCCTAACTCAAGGGCAATCGATTTAGTAAAGCCAATAATACCTGCTTTACTTGCTGCATAACTACTTTGTCCTGCATTGCCGCGAATACCTATAATTGAACTCATATTAATAATACTTCCCGATTTTGCTTTCATCATTGGTCGAATGACTTGCTTAGTCATATTGAAAACACTTTTTAAATTGGTGTTCATCACGTCATCCCATTGTTCAGCAGTCATTCTTAATAATAAGTTATCCTTTGAAATACCCGCATTATTTACACAAATATCAATCGCGCCAAATTCGGCTAGCACTGCATTTACAAAAGTTTCACAGGCGCCAAAATCGCCCGCATTGGTTTGAAAGGCCTTTGCCTTAACGCCCAAACCGATTATTGCTGTTTCAAGTGCTCCTGCTTTTTCTGCACTGCTATCACTTACATAGGTAAATGCAATATTTGCACCCTGCTCAGCTAACTTTAATGCAATTGCTGCGCCTATTCCGCGCGCCGCGCCAGTTACAATGGCAACTTTTCCTGATAATAGTTTCATGCGCTTATATTTTAATTAAATCGATAACTATGAATAAACTTATTTTCTAATATTTACAAAGATAACGGGTTTGGTCATTATAATGAAAATAGACTTATCTCTATTTACTTCTATTTGAATGATTCTACCTACAACACACTTCCTTTCGATTAGTAATAATAAAATATTAATTCAAATTCATGTAATTTTGCGGTGTAATAATTTTTTAGAAATATGAACGAAAATATTGAATTCAGATCTCTTTGTCCGGTCGCTACTAGCTTAGATGTTATTGGAGACAAGTGGACACTACTCATATTAAGAGATATGATTTGGGGACATAAAACTATGTTTCATGAATTCAAAGAATCTCCTGAAAAAATGCCAAGTAAAATGCTTTCCAATAGATTAAAAAAATTAGAAAGCATCGGTTTTATTTCAAAACAAAAAGGGAAAATCAATAAAAAAAGTATTTATTATTTATTAGAAAAAAGAGGCTTTGATACTTTTCCGATCATGATAGAAATGGCCATATTTACCACAAAGCATTTCTTTGAACATTTGGGTACTACCTATACCGGGGACGTAAAAAAGAGAATGCTAAAGGACAAACATGATTATACGAAGGAGTTGATTTCGAACTATAAGCAATTTGTTCGTCTCCAGACAATTTAACGCAGAACCCTGCCAAGGTATTATGCTATTAATTTATAACGCCTGATTTACTTTTTTTATTTCTTCTATAAAGTGGCGCTCGTTGGATAATCTTGGTACTTTGTGTTGGCCCCCTAATTTTCCTCTTTGTTTTAACCAAGTATGAAAGCAACCATTTTTTACACTTGTAATTTGTGGTAAACCCAAAGCGATATCCTTATGGCGTTTTGCTTCATAGTCGCTATTAGCTGCTTTTAGGTTATTATCAAGTGCAATAGTAAAAGCATGAAGATCAGCAGGTTCGTTTTCAAATTCAACTAACCATTCATGCGCACCTGAAGTATTGTCGGACATATATATTGGGGCTGCAGTATATTCTCTGATAGCTACACCAAAGCTAGCACAGGCTTCACTCATGGCTTTATCACTATTATCTGCAATTAATTCTTCCCCAAATGCATTTATAAATTGTTTTAATCTACCACTGACTTTAATTCGGTAAGGTGCAAGGTTGGTAAACTGAATCGTGTCTCCCACTAAGTAGCGCCATAGTCCACCATTGGTGCTAATCACAATGGCATAATTTTTACCAACGACCACTTTATTCAATCCAACAGTCAAGGGCTGCTCCTTACCATATTCTTCAATAGGCATGAATTCATAAAAAATGCCATGTTCCAAAAACAATAACATGCCTTCTTCTTGAACATTATCTTGTGCAGCAAAAAAACCTTCACTTGCATTATATATTTCTACATAATTACAATCAGCACCTATAATTTTTTTGAACTGTTCTTTATAAGGAGTAAATGAAACGCCACCATGTATATACAATTCAAAATTGGGCCATACTTCTTTAATTGATTTTTTCCCGGTCAACGCAAGAATTCTTTTTAACAACACCAATGTCCAAGTTGGAACACCCGCGATGGAAGTGACATCTTCGTTGATGGTACTTTGCGCTAAGCTTTCAATTTTTGTTTCCCACTCATCCATTAATGCAATGGACAACTCAGGGGTTCGAATTAAGCCAGCCCAAAAAGGGGAGTTTTGTAATAACACCGCACTTAAATCTCCGTATTGAATATCTTCTTTAATTGGATGCACTTGATGACTCCCTCCAATAATTAATCCCTTACCCGTAAGTAAATCACTATCAGGCATTGCTTTGTAATACAAGGCCAATACATCCTTTGATCCCTGAAAAT
>CAIWBA010000256.1 GCA_903910765.1 uncultured Bacteroidota bacterium | reverse complement strand
TAACGCTTGTAATAATTCCTCTTGCACTCCTGGTATATTAATATTACTTCTGCTTTTTGCTTCGCCACTCATCTCCCTTTTTTCACCAATACTTAGTATCACCACATCCGCTTGATTCGCAACAGCAACTGCTTCACTAAATCCTGATTTATTATCGCCTTCAATATCGCAGCCTTTGGCATATAATAAACTAGTGCCCGGACCTACTTTATTTTGTAATCCTTCCCATTGTGAGACAATAAAATTTGAATCAACCGTTGGAATAAACACATCCCAAAAACCTTTGTTTTGCAATAAAGATTTTACCAGTGGTCCAACAAATGCAATTTTTTTCAAATTTTTTGAAAGGGGTAAAATATTATTGCTGTTTTTAAGTAGTACAATACTTTTTGCTGCCATTGATCTTGCAGCTGCGATATGTGCAGGATTATTCATTGCTGCAGCTTCGCGCTCATTATTTGAAAACTTATAAGGATCATCAAACAAACCCATTTCAAATTTCTTAATCAATATTCTTTTAACTGCATCATCAATTGATGCAATGTTTATTTTTCCTTCTTTAACTAGTTGCGCTAAATTATTTTTATACGCCCTGCTTTCCATATCCATGTCCGTGCCAGCATTCATTGATAACAAAGCTGCTTCTTTCGCATCTTTTGCATAGCCATGGTTAATCAGCTCACCTATTGAGCCCCAGTCACTCACTACAAATCCTTTAAAACCCCAGTTCCCTTTTAAAATTGTTCTTTGTAAATAATTATTGGCTACTGCCGGAATACCATTGATATCATTAAATGAATTCATAAAACTAGCAGCACCCGCATCAACCGCGGCTTTGAATGGAGGTAAATATATTTCCCATAATTGCCTTTCACTCATATCCACCGAATTATAATCTCGACCACCAACAGCAGCCCCATAAGCTGCAAAATGCTTTACACAAGCCATTAATGTATTCGTATCCCCTAAATGGGTGCCTTGAAATCCTTTTACCCTTGCCGCACTAATTAAAGATCCCAAATAAGGATCTTCTCCTGCACCTTCCATCACGCGTCCCCATCTTGGATCACGCGCAATATCAACCATGGGCGCAAATGTCCAATGAATACCGCTTGCGCTTGCTTCAGTAGCAGCAACACGCGCCGACAATTGAATCGCAGGTAAATCCCAGCTTGCTGCTTCGGCTAATGGAATGGGGAAAGTGGTTTTAAATCCATGGATGACATCCTGTCCAAATAATAATGGAATTTTTAATCGCGATTGCATGGCCAATTTTTGCCAGCTTCTTGTTCTGTCGCTACCAATCGTATTTAATAATGAGCCTACTTGTCCATTTTTAATTTGATCAATTTTATTATTGTCAATCGTAACTGGACCAGTTGCCTGATTGTCGTCATTGTATTGATTCAATTGACCTATTTTTTCATCCAATGTCATTAATCGTAAAACCGAATCGGCTTTTTGAGGCAATGATTTTTTTTGTGCGATGCACCTAGATGAAAAAACGAATATTAAAAAAAGTAATCCAAATATTTTAAATCTCATTGGTTAAATATTGTAACGAATAATAGTGCAGTATGCTGCGCTACTATTTATTGTAAATAGAGAATAGTGAGTTACTATTTAACGGAGAAAAAGCTTACAAGAAAATTATTGATATACCCTTACATAATCAACTTCCATCACGCCACTTGTAAACGCAGGGTCAATGGTACCTCCGAGGTTGCCGCCCATGGCTACATTAAAAATGAAGAAAAAGTTTTGATTAAACGGCTTTGTAGCATTATTTGCAAAAGTATAAAACACTACATCATCAACATAAATTTTAATACTGACATCAGTCCACTCTAAAGTATATTTATGAAATGCAGTTGTTGCATTGTTGATCATGGTAGTAGCCCCATCCGCATTACCTCCAGAACGACCGGTGTAATGCAATGTGCCATAAATTTTATTTAATGAATTGCCTATGTGCTCCATAATATCTATTTCGCCACAAGCAGGCCAGCCGGCAGTTAATATATTATCACCAAGCATCCACAGTGCAGGCCATGTTCCGCCTCCAGCTGGTAACTTAGCGCTTATATCCACCTTGCCGTATTTAAATGAAAATTTTCCTTTGCTTAATAATCTTGCCGAGGTATAATTGCTGCCACTAAATGATTCTTTCAATGCGGTAATTTTTAAAGTACCGCCAGAAACTATTGCATTAGTAGTTCGATTTGTATAATATTCTTGTTCGTTATTACCCCATCCTCCTGATCCTGTACCTATATCATATCCCCACTTATTTGGATCTGGTGCGCTTGCGGTTGCTGCATCAAACTCATCGGACCAAACTAATGCCAATGAAGTTGTTACTGTTACCACCGCTGTTTTAGAAGCTGTTGCACCACTCGCACTTTTAGCAACTACACTTACCGTGTAAACGCCAGATGTGGCATATTTATAAGTTAAATCACCGGTTACTGAAACTTGATCCTTGATGCCATTGCCTAAATCAAAAGTATACATGACTGCATTTGTTGCAGCTGCTTTAAAAACCACATTACCTGAGGTTCCGCTAACGGTTGCATCCAAACTTAAATTAGTTGGTGCTGTGGAAACGGGTGTAGGCGTATCGCCCCCCTTGCCGCACGAAGTAAGTGCAGCAAGGAGAAGGATAAACAAGACACTAAAAAATTTCAACTTTAATATAGACTTTGAAAACATCATCCAGTTTTTTTATAATGCTTTTAATTTTAAATACCAAGCGTTACCAGTTTCTGTACCCTGTACTCTTAAATACATTGCAGTAGCAGAAATAGATAAAATTTCATATTCTTTTTGCAAAGAACCATAACCAATGAAGGTATTGGTTCCAGCAAGCAATATACTAGTTCTTGTTGAATTCGCAGCAGGAACGGCTGCGCTTGCAGGGATAAAAGAAAAATTACCCGTTCCACCAGCATATGCGTAACAACCTTCATCACCAGAACCTGGGATACCTGCTAATGTAGCATTACCACCAGTTTTAGTAAACGCACCATCAGGTGTAGTTACTTGTAAGGTGTAGCTTGTTGCACTCACTGCAGTAAATTTAAATCCTGAAGTATAAAAACATGGCGCAGCAGTAACTTTTTCATTTATTGAAGCAGCCCACCACTCAGGAACAATAGATCCAGACCATGGACCCACACCAAAATGACCAGCAACACTTTTATCAACAATCCAAGTTTTAGATGCCCCTCCAGTTAGGTTAGCAACTACGGCAGCGTCAGGGGTAAAATTACTTTGTACAGTAATATCTTTTGTAATTGTAGTAGAGCTACCTCCACGGCCATATGCTACTGCAGTTACTTTATAAGTATTCGTACCAAGTGTTGTATATTTTTTAGTAGTAGTACCTGATGGTAAATACACTAAATCCAATGCATTGGTTGCATCGTAATCAATTTTATATGATAATGCATTATCAGCACTTATTGTAAATGTTACATCACCAGAACCATCTCCATTTGGAGTTGCTGTAGTAACACCTTTTACCGCTGCTGTAATGACTAAGTTTGTAGGCGCTTTTAAATCACCTAAAACATATTCTTTATCCTTACAAGCAGACAATAAAATTGCCGTTGCAAGAAAACTTAAAAATAATTTTGAAATATTTTTCATTGTGTTTTGGTTTAATTGGTTAATCTAAAATTATCTACATAAATAACTGCACCTGCACCATCTACTGAATCGTTAAATCGTAAAACCAATTGTGTGAACTTAGTGCCATTAGGGATGCCAGCGATACCGCTAAAATCAAATACCAATTCCTCCCAAGCACCTGATTTAGTTACAGGTACTTTTAAAACAGCAACTCCATTTGACGGTGTACCACCAATTGCCCACTCTAATTCAACATTTAATTTAGCACCGATTAATGCAGCATCAGGATTATATACCAATACTTTTATTTTTTTACCAACGCTAAAATCAATTGGATTGTTTGGTGCGCCCATTGGGCTATACGTTCCACTCCATCCTTCCCAGCCTCTTGTAAACTTACCTACTTTCGCACTGGTATTTAAGCCAGTAGCGCTAGGGTTTGCTACAGTTGCAAAAGCTTGTCCACCACCAAATGTTCCAAAGAAATAATTAACAAAAGCATTTTCAAAATCCAATGGCAAGCCAAATGGATCTGTAACTACTATTGCACTTGTTTTTTCAGTTTTAGCAGCGCCACCACTTAAAGCAACCACTTTTAAATTATAGTTACCCGAAGTTGCGTAAGTATGTTTCACTGTTGCACCAGTTGCCATTGCAGTACCCACTTCATTGGTTACATCACCAAAGTATACTAGGTAAGATGCCGCATATAGTGAAGTAGCAGAAACAGATATATCATGTACATTTTGCGACATGGTTACTGCTAAATTTTCAGGAGCACGATAAGTGACTGCTAAAGGATAAGAAGTAGTCGTTGTTTTACCAGCGATATCTGTCGTTAAAATAGAAACAGTATAAGAACCTTCTGGATACACATGTGTTGCGTTTCCACCTGGCGTTACCGTAGCTGAAGCTGCAGCACCTGTTCCATGTCCGAAATTAATAGTGTAAGAAGAAACGCCTTCTCCAGTTGGAGAAACTCTTACTACACCAGAATTATCTGTACTGATCGTAAACACTTTTGCTAAAGCAGAAGACGATGCAGAATTTAGAAAAGACAAATCACTATCGATTCCGTCTTTTTTTGTACATCCTGTAGCCAAAACCAACAGGAATGCAATGCTGTATAGAAACTTTATTTTATTCATTGTATAGTTTTTAATTAGTTATACTTAGGATTTTGTACTAATAAGGTGCCTTGTAATTCAGAATAAGGAATTGGGAAAATTTCATCTCTTCCAGCAACAAAACCTCTAGTTGATAATTTTGCTGCAGCTTCATTCCATCTTACTAAATCAAAAAAGCGATGTCCTTCACCAGCCAATTCTAATCTTCTTTCTGCTTTAATAGCAGTAAGTGAAACTGGTGTTGAAGCTAAACCAACTCTTGCTCTAACAGCATCTAATAAAGCTTGTGCTCTTGCGCCTGTACCACCCAACGCTTCTGCTTCCATTAAATAAGTATCTGCTAAACGAATTACATATGTGTCTTGCTTAAAGTTTAATTCTTGAGATCCACCACCTGTTCTGATATCCGCATTTCTTGGTAAAAACTTATTTAAGAAATAACCAGTGTTTTGGTATCCATCAATATAATCAGCTTGACCCGCTACTTTTAATGCTTTCAAATCAAATACAGTTGCTGCAAAACGAGGATCACCTTTCATTGCATCATAAAAGTTTTGTGTGAATACATTAAAGCTCCATCCTGAAGGTAAACCTGGTGCAGGTGATCCAGCAGGTGTAGAATAACTACGAGGCCCTACCATTACATTCACCGTATTTCCTTCGTCACGGCCGCTTCCCCACCAACCCCAATCGGAGTTACCAGCGCTGCTATGACCTACTTCCAAAATTGATTCCGTATTGAATTTGTTATTAGTAACCCATAAATCACTAAAGTTGCTTAATAACTTATAACCATAGCTACTCGCTGAACCTGGTGTAGCACCATTTACATCAGCTAATTGTGCAGCAGCTAAAGCACCTTTATTTTCAAACAATAAAACTTTGCCTAATAAAGCTTTTGCAGCACCTTTTGTAAAACGACCCGCTTCAGTTGTAATAGAAACTGTGGTAGGTAAAGTAGCAATCGCATCATTTAAATCCTTTTCGATTTGTGCGTATACTGAATCAGAAGTTGTTTGTTTTACTTTATACATACTTGCAGCTGATACTGGTTCAGTAATTAATGGAATGTTCTTAAACATTCTCACCAAATTGAAATAGTATAATGCTCTTAATGCTTTTGACTCTGCAGCAAATCTTGCTTTCAAAGTTGCATCCATCGTTGTAGTAGGTAATTTTTGTAACAAAGTGTTCGCTCTGAAAATACCTTGATAATGATCGCTCCAAAAACTTCCTGGAACATTTAATGCAGTTAATGTGTGGTTTGAAAATGCTTGAATTCCAGCACCATCCGTTGCACCACCACCACCAGCATAATGATCATCTGAACCTGCGTTCATCATGGTAATCATGTTTTCAAAACCGCCAGAGTTTTTGCGAATCGCATCATATACACCAACAAGACCCCCATAGGCTTGTGTAGCATCTGCGTAATAGTTTGCTGTAAGGAATTGACCTTTAGGCGAAACATCCACAAATTCTTTTTTGCAAGCGCCCAATGATAATATCAAGGCAACTGCAACAAGTAGGTTATTAATTTGTATTTTTTTCATGTGTTTATATTTTTATCAATTTTAAAATTTATGATATTAAAATTGAAGTTGAATTCCTAAAATAAATGACTTGGCTTGCGGATAGACACCTTTATCAATACCAAATACGCCACCACCAATTTCAGGATCGTATCCAGTATAGTTTGTTAAGGTTAACAAGTTTTCACCGGTTGCATAAACACGAAGTTTAGTACCACCAATTTTCTTTAACATCTTAACAGGTAAAGTATATCCAATTTGTACCACTTTCAAACGTAAGTAATTGCCATCTTCTAAATAAAAATCAGACATTTTACCAAAGTTGCCATTGTCATCAGCACTTGTTAAACGAGGATAAGTAGTTGAAGTACCTTCTCCAGTCCAACGGCTTAAAGCCCTTGTTTGCCAGTTTGCAGTACCAATATCTAAACGACGTAAACCTTGGAAAATTTTATTTCCTGCAGCACCTTGTGCAAACACCATAACATCAAAACCTTTATAATCAGCATTCAATGTTAAACCAAAAGTATATTTTGGTAAACTTGATCCTAAATAAGCTTTATCCTTATCAGTGATTGAACCATCACCATCTGTATCCACCCAACGGAAATCACCTGGCTTAGCAGTTGGTTGAATTAACCCACCAGCACCATTTTTGTAATTTGCAATTTCAGTTGCATTTTGGAAAATACCTGCTGATTGGAAACCATAGAATGAATTGTATGATTGTCCAACTTCAGTTCTAGTAACAGGACCCATTGATTGGAATGCAGCATCTCCGTTGATAAATCTTGTATCACTCGCTACATAAGTAACTTGGTTCTTTAAATAAGCAAAATTACCATTCGCAGAAAAGTTAACTGCTCCGATTTTTTTGCGATAACCCAATTCAACTTCCACACCTTTATTTTCCATGTCAGCAACGTTTGCTACTGGCGCACTTGTTACACCCACATAACCTGGAATTGAAATTGGCCTTAAGATACCTGTTGTTTTTTTATTGAATAAATCAACAGTCAAACTAAAGTCATTTAAGATTTGTGCATCAAAACCAAAGTTAGCTTGTGTTGTTTCCTCCCAACGTAAGTCTGGATTATCTAAAGTAGTTGGCGCATAACCTGTAGTAATAACACCTGCATTACCCATTGTGTAGTTTAAGCCACCCGCAACAGTTGATAAATAACCAAAGTCACGAATCGCATCATTTCCTACCACACCATATCCACCTCTAACTTTCAATGTATTTACAATATTGTTTTGTTTCCAGAAACCTTCCTTGTTCGCTACCCAACCGGCAGAGAATGAAGGGAACATACCAAATTTGTTATTCGCACCAAAACGAGATGACCCATCACGGCGATAAATACCAGTGAATAAATATTTCTCTTGGTAGTTATAGTTCACACGACCAAACAATGAAGTTAGTTTGTGTTGTGTAAAGTCATAAGTTCCTGAAGTACGATTAGCTTGAGAAATGTCAAAGTTAAAAGAAGCGTCTTTGTAACTATTGATTGGTAAATCCAACATTGCGACAGATGAACCACCACCATTGTTTTCCATGTAAGCACCTTGTCCTAACAATACTGCAAAGCTGTGGTCATTTACTTTTTTAGTGTAAGTGATTGTATTTTCCACGTTCCAGTTTAATGTATTGTTATTGCTCTTTGTGTAATTATTCTTAAGTAATGAGTTCGTTGCACTTAAAAAGTTAACAGGTGTAAAACCTTGATAACCCCAGAATGCTAACTTACCACCAATGGTTGATTTAAATTTGATATCCTTAGTAATATTTGCTTCTAAAAAAGCATTACCAATCATATCATCAGACCAATTGTATTGACCTAAACGAGTTTGTATATAAGCTAAAGGATTAGTCATTTCTTGACCTACAATAGTTGAGATACCATAAGGGTTACCATTTGCATCTCTTATTACTGGATTCACACTGTAAGGTGCGCCAGCTGCTACTAAAGGATCAGTGATTACTAATGAAGTAATTGGATCTAAATTAATTGCAGAAGATAATGGACCACCAAACTCACTATTCGTATTTCCAATACCGATAGATTTTGCATGTGTGTATCCTAATGTTTGACCTAATGTAAATACTTTAGAAATTTTATGCGTAGCGTTTAAACGAATGTTTTGCTTTGTATAATTTGAAATTTCAGTACCAACGATACCTTGTTGATCTTGCGTACCAAATGACAAATAGAAAGTTGATTTATCATTACCGCCGCTTAAGCTTACCTCATGAGAATAACGACGTGCGTCATTATTAAAGATTGCTTTTTGCCAATCGGTACCTAAACCTAAAGCACCTACATTATTAAATAAAACATTTCCACCACCAGCAACTGAACGCTCATTTAATAAAGAAGCATATTGTGTTGCATTTAATAAGTGTAGCATTTTAGCAGGTGAAGATGATCCGTAAAAACCATTATAGTTTACTGTTAATGCACCAGCTTTGCCTTTTTTAGTAGTAACCATGATGACACCAGTTGCAGCTCTTGTTCCATAGATGGCTGCAGATGTTGCATCTTTTAAAACCTCAATAGACTCGATATCAGATTGGTTTAAATAACCAATACCACCAGCGTCTACTACGATACCATCCACCACCCATAATGGATTGTTTCCGCCACCGAATGTAGTTACACCACGAATTAAGATCGTTGAAGGTGTTCCAGGTTGCCCTGAATTTTGTGCAATAGTTACACCAGCAACACGGCCTTGAAGCGATTGTTCCACTCTTCCATTAGGTATATTTGCCAAATCCTTAGCGCTAACTCTTGAAATTGAACCAGTTACGACACTCTTCTTTTGAGTACCATAACCCACATTCACCACTACATCTTCCAATGTAGTACTAGATAATTCAAGTTCAATGCTAACAGGACCTGCATTATTTACTGTGTAATCCACTGATTTCATACCTACATAGGATATGCTTAAAACTGCGCCTGTTTGGGCAACTTTAATAGTGAACTCACCCTGTGCATTTGTTTTAGTTCGTGTAGCACTGCCTTTAATTGAGACAGTTGCGTCACTTAATGCTGTACCAGTTGCTTTATCTTTCACCGTACCTGAGACCTGTAAGGACTGTCCCATGGCTTGGTTAAAGATGCTACATACTAGAAGTATCGCACCAAGTACAAAAAGTTTTGGATTCATAACAATCGTTTAGTTAATTTAATTAAAATAGCGACATAAAATTGGTGATTCTAACTCATATTGGACATAATACTACTACATCATTACTACATCAATACAACAATATAACTGTAAAAAGCCTAAAAACAGGGTTTTTTGATACTACGCGACTACATCACCAAATTTTTATATTAAATTTGGGTTAACAATTGTTCGCCTAATGAAAAAAGTATTGCTTTGGCTCTTAATGCCTATTGCAGGCTGGTGCCAAAATACCATTGGATTGCCTGATATTACCAATTTTTCAAAAATTGACTACAATGCCGGGCTTCAAAACTGGGATTTTAAGCAGGATAACAATGGAATCATCTATGTAGCCAACAATGAAGGACTACTGAGTTTTGATGGCAAATATTGGAAATCATACCCTTTACCTAATAAAACCATCGTTCGATCACTTGAAATTGGCACTGATAATAAGATATATGTAGGGGGTCAGGATGAATTTGGCTATTTTACCCCTTCAGATAATGGGCAACTCACTTACCATTCATTGGTGCAATTTGTGAAAGATGCAGATAAGGATTTTGCAGATGTATGGGATATCGCGCAATTTAACAACGATATTTTTTTTAGAACTTCTCGACGCATATTTAAAGTAAGTAATAATAAAATTACAGTTTACACCGCCCCTTCAGAATGGAGTTATGTTGGAATTTGTAACGGAATGTTATTTGCACATGATATTAAAGGAGGCTTATTGCAGTTTCAAAATAATAGTTGGCAATTAATCGCAGAAGCAAACATACTTAAAAACGTAGAAGTCACTTCGATACTTTCATTGAAAGGGACCATTGTTATTACGACACTTAAAAATGGTATATACAGTTATGCAAATCACCAGGTAGTTAAAATTCAAACACCGACGACACAGTTGATTGAAAGTCAAAGGATTTATTCGGCCACTGTAATAGATAATACATGGATAGGTATTGCAACCACCAATGCTGGGGCAATGATTATAGATAGTAAGGGGGAATTAATTCAAAGCTTAACTAAAACAGAAGGCATTCAGAATAATAATATATTAAATATATTTTCTGACAAGCAAGGAAACTTATGGCTGGGTTTAAATAATGGTATTGATTGTATTGGTTTTAATAATGCGATTAAACATATTAATCCCAAATACCAAGATGCTTCCGCTTATGCAACTATTATACATCAAAACAAATTATATGTAGGAACCTCGAGTGGTTTATTTAGTGTTCCACTGACTGAAAAAAATGATTTAAGTTTTAATAGAGGTAATTTTTCACCTGTTGCAAATACAACAGGTCAGGTATGGAATTTATCTGAAGTGAATGCGCAACTATTACTATCGCATCATGAAGGTGCCTATATCATAAAAGACGATCAGGCGATACCAATATCCAATATGACTGGCTTTTGGAATTTTCAATCCATCACTGGCATACAAAATAATGGGTCAGAAAATACAGGAAGTAATCGCGTAGTTGCAGGTAATTATAAAGGATTGGCATTTTTTAATCAAAATGGAAGTCAATTTGAACTTTCAAACTTGGTACCTGACTTTACCCAATCCTCAAGATATGTAGCAGTTGATGATGGTACACATATATGGGTATCCCACCCATTTCATGGTGTTTATAAGGTAGCCAAAGAAAATATAAGTACTGAGAAGGTAAAAATATATACACAATCAAATGGTTTACCATCTACATTGAACAACCATGTTTTTAAAGTTAAAAATGAAATATTAATTGCTACCGAAAAAGGCGTGTATGGTTATAATGAAGCAAAAGATGTTTTTGAAGCGAACCAATTTTATCAAAATTTATTAGGCGAACAAAGTTTGCGGTATTTAAAGGAAGATAGGGAAGGTAATCTTTGGTTTATTCATGAGAAGCAATTAGGCGTAGTGGATATGTCCAGCAAAACACCACGTATCATTTACATACCCGAATTAAACAATAAATTATTAAGTGGATTTGAATTGGTATACCCCGTTGATGAAAGTAATGTTTTTGTTGCTGGGGAAAGCGGGTTATTCAATTTGAATTACAAAAAGTATAAGAAAAATAATTACGAATTACAGGTGCATATTCGTGAAGTAAGAATCACTGGAGATAATACTGATAGTTTATTATTTGGTGGCTATTTTACTGGCATTAATGAAAAACAAGCACAGGATAAAAATAAAATGCCCGAGGTTGCAAGAAAATGGCAGATGATTCACTTTGAATTTTCATCGGCACTTTTTGGATTACAAAAAAACTTAGAATACAGCTACCGCTTAAATGGACTTGAAAATAATTGGTCAAAATGGACCAATAAAACCGAAAAAGAATATACGAATCTACCGCCTGGTAAATATGTATTTGAAATTAAGGTACGAGATAACTTAGGAGAGGAATCACAAGTGGATAGTTACACCTTTAATGTATTACCTCCTTGGTATCGTTCTGCTTGGGCCTATGTTTTATATTTTGCCATCTTTATTCTCATTATTTTATTAATTATTAAATGGCAAAAAGGCAAGTTTATTGTTCAGCAACAAAAACATAATGAGGAGCAAGAAAAATTGAATTATTTAAAGCAATTAGAAATTGATAAGGCAGAAAGCATGTTGACTGAAATTCAGAATGAAAAGTTACAAGTTGAAATTCATTCAAAAAATTCCGAGTTAATCAACTTTACCATGCACTTAGTGCAAAAGGGTGAACTATTAACTGATTTAAAATCACATATGTCTAAAATGACAAAGTTGATTGACAACACCATTGCCCATGAGGAATTGAAAAAAATGATCAAGGTTATTAATGATGCAGATAAAATGGATAAGGATTGGGAAAATTTCACCAGTCACTTTGATAAAGCACATAACTCCTTCACCGTTAATATTAAAGAAAAGTTCCCTAAGCTGACCGCCAATGAATTAAAACTTTGTACGTTTTTACGTGTGAACTTAACCACGAAGGAAATTGCGCAGTTAATGAATATATCTATGCGCGGCGTTGAAATTAGCAGATACCGTTTACGAAAAAAATTAAATCTCCCTACCGAAATGTCGTTGTTTGATTTCTTAAACGAAATTTAGTAGGAATATGCTACTTGATATTTCATGCAGCTATACTTACTGGTATTTCTGCATGATTTTTTTTCCTAGTTCAACGCCATCCACATTGAATAAAAATTGTACAGGCAAAGGGGATGGATTGTAATAAGTAATTCTTTTTTTAAGATTCAAGTCCGCCTTTACCCCTAATTTACCTTGTGGTGTCATCACTGATACATCCAAAATACCTGCATGATTAACTACTTCGGAATTAGCTTGGAGTACAGTTGCTCTAAATGTAGCAAATGCAGCGTCAGTGGTTATCCCCTCTGCTGTTTTCCACCACATAGCAATAGTCGCCTTTCCATTATTCGAATGTTTTAATGTCAATCGAATTAGTTTATTATTAGTTAACGAAAAGTTTTCACGAGAAGCATTATATTGAAACCCATCATTAATAATATACGCCGATTCATTTGTTGTAGCATCATCGTATAAAATTTTAAAGGCGACAACGACGTCCTCAAATTTTGCAAAAAATGTTTTTGTGGCATCTAAGCCCAATTGTTCCCCAATGGCTGGAATAGTTACTTTTTTATTACCAATCCACACTTCATTAAAAGCATTCGGTAATAAAATGGTGGAGTTTAAATAATCCTTGATACTATTATGGTCCTTTTGCCCTGACACCAACATGACAAACTCATTTTTATTTTGAGCAACCTGCATAAATGGCATCAAATGTCTTGTTTTACCCCAGCCGCCATTTAAGGGATAATTTTTTGTTTGTAAATTTAAAAATTTATCGCCCCAGCCTTGTGCACCCCATTGGCCATAATGATCATCACGTCCTTCCATGACATAGGTTATATTTGCCATTGCAGGAACTGCTTTGCTACTTAAGTAAATAACAAAGGTTTTGTCATCAGGACTATAAGTTTGATTGGAGGATGCTATAGCTAATTTTTTCCCAACATACTCGGTCGCATATGCGTGAGGAAAACTATCCCACTTTTGTATGATATATTTATTTTGGCGATACATTAATTCCTTTTGTTGTGGGCTTAATCCAATTTCCTTTAATCTAGCAAAACATATTTGATTAAATAATTGATTGTTATTATTTTCTTTTCCTAATAAGGGATTAAAGTACTTTTCTTCTAATAAATCTCTTGCAAATGATCGATTGTAATCCCTACTATGTGCACCACCCAAAAATCCACCCAATGGATTATAATGGGAACAGAAATCAGTCAAAAATAAATTCAACAAATCTGCAGTTTTGGCTTGTATATCCTTGTCCTTTGCAAATTGAGAAAGTAATAAGAGGGACTCTAAATCAACACCGCCATAGGTAGGACTGTCATACTCTCTATTTCCGTAGTTAGCTATATGTTTTATAAATGTATTAAGGTACGTTCTGCCTTGTTCCAAAACTTCGGTCTTGTTATATACTTGGCCAAGGGCAATTAAATTCCAAATACGCATTAAATATATATTGGTATAGGAAACACGCACATTGGCCCTAGTTATCCCACTTAAAGCATAATCAAAAATGGTATCCAGCGCTTTTCTGCTTCCTACGGAAAGTTGATCATCATAAAGTAACTTGATAAGAATACCATATTGCACACAAAATTCAACATTGTTATTATCCTCTGCACCATTTACTGGATTTACCCAGCTCCAATAAATATTACCATAATTAACATCCTTAGGGTCTGTAATAACACGTGTAATGATTGATTTTAAGAGCCATTCGATATCTTCTTGACTATATTGTTTTGTATCCATTGCATCTAAAATGAACAAAAAACAATCACGTACACCCAACTGTGGCGTAGGTTGATGTAATAAGTCCCATTGTTGCTTCAACATTTTTTGTCTGATGGCAGGATTTGAAACTGCTGGAACCTTATATCCATTCGTTTGTGCAATTGAAAAATTTGCAAATAACAAAATGACTATTAAACCGATTACAATTTTTTTCATATAATACTTAATTTGAAGCACATTAATAATGCGACTCAAGTTAATTAATTATCCCTATAAATAAATACCGTTCGTGGATATAAAGGCTTGGTTTAATTTCTATTTTTTTTCAAAATACTTTCCGTGTGATTTTTTTGAAGCCCCCACCATTGTGTGTCAAAGCTGGTGCTTTTAACTTGGGTTATTACAGCAGTTGGAAAGTTTTTATGGCTAATTGTAATTGTTTCGCCCACTTTAGTATTAAGCGTGATATAGGATTTATTTTGCTCCTCTTTTAATTGATAAATGGGTTTACCCATATTCGAGGAAAGGATCATAGCACTTGTAGGAATAGATGTCACTATAGTTGTAACTCCTCCTTTTTCACTTTTAACAATTACAAGTGCAGTTTTGCTTGACTTGCGCGCAGCGCTAACTAAAAAAGCCCCTTCTGCACGCAAATTTTCAAAACTTGCTTCCTCCCATGCATCTGGTATTGCAGGAAACACTTGTATCATTGGCTCCTGACTTTGTAATAACATTTCTAATAAGCTATTCGTCATGCCATGGGGCGTTTCAAAACAAGGTCCTGCTTCCGCATACAAGCCATTCACTTCGGAATGCTTTAATAAAAAGGTATCTAAAAAATTATAAGCTAGGTTACCTTTATTTAATAAGGATGCCATCGATGAAGCAGCTACATAGGAATAACCCCTAAACTTTTTATTCATTGAAATCCAATAATTAGTGGATTTGTCAACAATAGCTAAAGTTGCAGCATCAGTAAGTGAAACTTCACGATAGGGATATATCATCATCAAATGTGAAAAATGGCGGTGGCCGGTTAATAATTCTTTGTCCTTCCCAATTAAGTAACCCTTTTCATTGCTATAATAAGGTGGTAAATGAATTAAAATTTCTTCCCATTTTTTTCTGTCCGCATCATTTGATTTAAGTAACTGGTCTGTATTAATTAAAGTTTTTAACCCCCATTTTAAAGCACTTAAACTATAATGTGCATCTACCGCATCACTGTATTCTGGCGAAAATGAATTTACCAAATGATAAATACCTTGATCATCCTTATTTAGTAAGTGAATTAAAAAGTTGACCGATCTTTTAAGTAATGGGAATATGCGCGTTTGTAATTCATTGGTATCTTTCGAATATAAAAAATACTTATGGTAATAAAATAAAGCCCAAGTTAAATTTCCCGGTTCAAATTTTCCATTTTCAATTTCTTCGTTTAATACAGGTGAATGTAAATCGTAGGATGAAATTCGATTAACAGCAGCTGCATCATACTGCCACTTCGCTGGGGCATTTTTAATTAATGTATTTTGATTATTATAAAACGCATCAAACAAGGACCTGCCTAATTCCAAATGATTCGAAGCAAATACGGACGAATAAGCCAATTGTGTATTTAAGTTCCACCAAATAGCAGGCCAAGGTGTTTTACTTTTATACCATGGACCCATCAAATCAACCATGGGCTTACCTGCTCTGGTAGCGGATGCCATATTGTATTGCTCCATCCAATAATATCCTTGCATTCTAGCATCGGGAATGGAAATAAAACTTTGCTGTGTAAAATGATGCCACCAATTACGGTGATTTTGTAAAGCAGCGGATTCCCCTTTTTTTAAATAGTTATCTATAAATTGAATGGCTTCTGCAGTGGCACTTTTATTTACCCCAACTTCATTTCCCACGGCAATTAATAATTCACCGGTATCTATTATTTGCTTTACCTTATACACTGTGCTATAGCCATTGCTATATAAAAGTGGTTGATGACAAATATGATATCCTGCAGAATCTTTTTCAATAAAGGATGGATTATACAGATAATCTATAATACCATTTTTTTTACTTTGGGAAGTAATTCTTGGCGAAATACTTTCTTCTCCCACCCATTGCCATTGTATATTTTTTTCATCTGCTGTACCATACACTTTTACTAAAATTACATCTTGACCAGTAGGAACGTATGCGAAAAAATGAATGGTTCCTTTGGTAGTTTTTATAGTTCCATTACTTTCTGCATTGTAAATATCCAATTGCATATCGGCAGATATGATTTCGCCCTTGGTATTTAATAACATTTTCCCGATAGGTAAACGCGGTCTTGATAATAATTGTTCAAAGGCAACCGTATCCGAGTTATGTGGTCGTTGATCAGTAACATCTGATCT
>CAIWBA010000255.1 GCA_903910765.1 uncultured Bacteroidota bacterium | reverse complement strand
GTCAACTAATAAATTAATCTTTTCTTTTGAAAATTGGTATTTGGTGCCTGCGACATATGAAGTCCATTCACCAAATGCATTTGCAAATTTTCCGTATCCATAGGAGTCGGTATTGTTAACGCGGTCAGGTCTGTGATGAAAGCTAAAATCTTGCTGAATACCGCGCTCACCGGTTGAAAATTTCATTTCTGCTTGAATAACATTAATGATAGAGTCAAATAATCTATCATTACCATTAAATAATAAATTTTTTGCTAATATTCCAGCAATTACAATTCTGTCACCACTTGGACGTGCACCAGAAGCTTTCATATTGGCCCTGCCAATCATTGGCTGCGCTTTTTCTACTAAATCCTTAGGAAGTTCATCGCCAATCGCCAGCATTAGATTCATTAAATTCGTAGGGGTGGTGATTTGATTGTCATGCCAGTTGTCACCGACAAAATCTTTTTTAACCCAAAAGGTTAAACCACTAATAATGGCATCTTTTAATTTTTGACTTTTATAATATACGGAAGCATTGTTTTTATAGGCTTTTGCTATATAAGCTAGATCATTGGTATGCCTTCCTTGAGGGAAACTTGCGGTGGTGCTTAGGTCTGAATAGTTTATATCATTAAAACTGCCATCTTCATTCATTTTAGATAGAATAGTTTCCACTTGCTTATCTGAAGGTTTGTTTTGTAAAAGTTCAGTGACAATTCTTTGTTTGATAATGCCTAAATCTTTTGATTGGGCGATGTTAATTTTACAAATGGCAAAAATTGCGATTAGTAAGCATGTGATTTTTTTCATATTATACAGTATGTTGAATTAAATAATTTAAATGGTATTATTAAAAATACTTATAATTATACAATTTATAATAAATAATAGGCAAGCTAATTGCCTAAGTATGGCGTGGTTTTAAAACTTTTTTAGTACTAAAATCTAAATTGTTAAAGTAGGATAACTTAATGACATCAAGAGATTTGAAATTATTTTTATTTGCCAGCTGTTGGTATACCTTCGTAAATCCAAATTGAATATTATCATGCATATTTACATGATAAAAAGTGCCTATAAAAAACCGGTCTTGATCAAAAGTATTGATAGGGGTATTCCCTCCGAAATTCAAGAAAAGTTCATTGGCGGTTAATATTGAAAAATGACCTGGGGCATATTTCTTTTTACCTAATGGTATCTGCATAAAAATATTGTACCGTGTTCTTAAACTAAAATCATAGCCAGTACCTAAAGTATTATTATTAATGATTTTTGATTTAAATCTTTCCTCTAGTCTTAGCCATTGCGTGAATTTTATTTTAGGTTTAAGCGTAGTTAATTGTATCATTTGCCAACTCCGATGTTCATAGCTGTTCATTGTTTTTCCGTCAGCAGGGTAGGTGGTTACGAAAGTATATCCGTCAACTAGTTTAATATTATTGGTTAAATAGTAAATGCCCCCTATGGTCGCTTCGGTATTTGAAAATTGATTTGTAAAATGGTCGTGTGTTTTAACCTGGAGCTCGTCCCAAATACCCCATTTTTTTGATAATCTACTTTGATTAAAATAGGAAATCCAGCTTTGTTGTAAATGTTGTACTTGTTTGTTTTGTGCAAATCCCGAAATCGAAAAGATGACTATAAAAAGGAATAGTGAAAAGGAGTGCTTGCTAAAACGTTTATTTTGAATCAAGTAGATAATTATTGAAAGGCAAATATACATTCAGATAAGTAAAATGGGCCACTATCACATGCTGAAAAGCAATAAAGTCCCTAAATGGTTTATTTATTGCATGAATTTGACCAAAAATGGGGTATAAAAAGGTGGTAAAAGTCAATATTATTACCCTGAATTATTGAAACAAATACCATTTGGGTATTTAATTAATTGTTTAAATTTATTTTTAAGATATCAAAATGATACTTAAATTTATGTTTCAAACAAATCAAAAAGTTAATGAAAAAAACAATTTTAGTAATGGCAGTAGCCATTTCATTATTTGCTTGTTCTACACCACAAGCAACCTCAACCAACAATGCAGATGATGCTAGTATGGCTGAATTTAAAGAAAATAAAAAAGTAGTAGAGGCCGGATTTAACGCATTTGCCAAGAATGACTTGGTTGAGTTTGCAACTTATTTTGCGGACACTTCCAAATTTTATGGACCTGGTATCAATGATACAGTAGCATTAACAAAGACGCAATTAGTAGAAAGACTTACTAATTTCCACAAAATTCTTAAGAACATATATCCAGATATTCAACTTATTTTACCTGGTTTAGATACTGCTACATTAAAACCAGACGGTGGTGTTAGAACTTATGTTAAATGGCAATCAGAATCAGCAGTAAACGGAGCAAAATTTAATCAAAAGTTCTATGCTGTTTATAAATTCAATAAAGACCATAAAATTGTTTATGCGGAAGAGTTTTTTGATGCAAGTGGCCTTGTTGCTGCTGCCACAGCGCCAAAGAAATAGAGTTTAAAAGTTTGTATAAATACCCCCAAGGGGCCCTTAGCAATAAGGGCCCCTTTTAGGTTGGGGCATAAAAAAGCCCCTAACTCATTGAAAGTTAAGGGCTTTTGCGGACCGGACGGAAAGTTCTCACTTAACTCAAACTCATCTCAAACCACCTAATTCATCAGATATAAAGGAGTTATAATTATACTTTTCTTGCTATATACACTCCAAATAGGGTTAAATAGGGGGTAGTAGCTACAGATTCTGCTACATATTTTATATTGATTATATGTTTAACTTTATATTACCCCCAAAGGATTGATTAAAACTTAAATTATGAAAAGAGTAATCTTTGCCTTTGGCATTTTAGTGTCTTGCAGTTTATTTGCGCAATCCCCAAAACCATTTGCAACAAAAACAAATGCGTTAGACAACTTTACTGGATATAAAGTTGATACAAACTTATTAAAACTATCTAGAAAAAACGATTTTGGAAAAACATATTGGCTAAACACAGGAGTATTTAGTGATATTGTGGTAGCGTTATTTCAAAAAAATTATGAAGTTTTCAATCCCCCACAAGGTGAAGCGTACTGTGTATTTTCTACCGCAATTTGTAATGGTGATTTTAATAATGATGGATATATAGATGTTTTTAATGGAGGAGCAGCTTTTGGTGGGAAAAAAGCAAACTTGAGTTTTTTAATATGGAATACTTCATTAAAAAAATACGAAGAAAAAAACTTAATTAATGATAAGACTGATTTTATTGGAAGCCCTAGATTAGTAACGCCGGTATATCTTAATTCAGATGATTATGTTGATTTGGTTATACATGGAGCAAGAGATGAGGGGAATGATTCAAATCGTCCCGAGCCCGTTAGGCTGTGTCTTAGTGATGGAAAAGGCGGTTATGATTTAATAAAGTTAAAGTTAGAGCCAGATGCTATAGCAAGTAGATTTTCTCATGAAGGCGGTGATGTTGCAGATGTCAATGGTGATGGTTACCCAGATTTATTTGTTCCAGCAGGCTCACACTCTTATATTTTTTTGGGCACACCGGGTTCTCCATACTTTACAAATAACAATTTTGCACACTTTTCTAGTGATACACTTAATTTTAGTTCTAACAATGGTTTTGGGGAAATTGTTCCATCAGGTGCTGGTGATGTATACTCTGGTCAACTTGCAGATATAGATAATGATGGGAAAATTGATCTTTTATTAGGTGGATCAGAAGATTCAACTGCAAATATTCATCAAAGATTATTTATAAATCAAGGATTGGGCAGGTTTAACAACAATAAACTAATTAGATTGCCTTTATATAATACTTTCCCTAATTATACACCCAAAGGGAATAATGGTATAAATCAATTTGAAAAAATTCTAGATGATTTAAATAGTGATGGATTAACCGATATGATCACATTGAATTCAATGAATTATAGAGATTGGTATATTTTAGTTTACACGCAACAAAAAGATAAAACTTTTAAAATTGATACAAGTTGGTTTCATAATAAAATAAATTACACAAGCAATCCTCCAGTTTGGAAATTCAGGTTGGTTTATTATGACTTTGATGGAGATGGAAAGAAAGATATCTCTTATGAAGATGCTTCAATAACTCAATATACCGATTCCGTAAATACAATTTCAACTAAAAAAGTTTATATAAGAAAGGGAGATGCTTTTGAAGAACAAGATTTTTTAAAATATGATCCTTATGTAAAATATTTTTATGATTCAATAAAGGGGAAACCGAATTGTCCGCAAGGATATTTACGAAAGCCGATTTTCAATTCTTTTGCAAAATCGTTTTGTTCGGGAGATAGTATAAAGGTTAGTATGACACTTGATTTGAAAATAGACAATATTCTCAAAGGTGATTCATTGAAATGGTACTATGGAGGAAAGAGTGATTTAACCAATGTTAGTTCTAAAACTTTTACTGACAGTGTTAAATTTTATGTTATTAGAAAAGATAGTATAGGATGCATTATTTCATCTGATACCATATCAATTACAAAAAATGCATTACCTACAATACCTATAGTAAGTGATGTTGCTTTTTGTCAAAATATAAATTCTTCAACTTTAACGGCAATAGGTATTAGTGGCAATACTATAACCTGGTATGGCAATAATGCTAATGGTGGTTCACCTAGCGCAAATGCATCAGTTGCATCCACTTCTGATACCACAACAAAATCATATTATGTTTCTCAGATTAATAATACTACCAAATGTGAGAGCCCCAGGGCTAAAATTATAGTAAAGATTAATCCTGCACCTGCTAGCCCTTCTGTAAAAGACACAGCATATTGTAATAACATTAGTGCAGATACTTTAAAGGCCACTTCGTTAACTGGACACACCCTAAATTGGTACGGCAATAGCGCAACTGGAGGAACGGCAAGTATCCTAGGTAGTAAACCTGCCACAACAACAGTGGGGTCGTTTAATTATTATGTAAGTCAAAAAAATAATACCACAGGATGTGAGGGCGTAAGAGCAAAAATAGGCGTGACCATAAATCCATTACCTATAGCACCAGTGGCACGAGACACTAATTATTGTAATAATGCAAGCGCAGATACGATAAGATTAAATACAAGCACAGGCGCCACCTTATTATGGTATGGTACTAGTGCAACAGGAGGAACATCATCCACTATCGCAATTAAACCAAGCACTGCAACTGTTGGCGCTGCAAATTATTATCTCAGTCAAATTATAACAGCTACAGGTTGTGAAGGACCAAGATCTAAAGTAGTAGTTACAACAAAACCAATCCCAACTGCTCCTACCTTATCAAGAGACACTGCAAATTTCTTATTATCAGGGGCACCGGGCACTTCATGGTTTAAAGATGGATCTGCGATTACAGATACCACCCAAAAGTATAAACCCGCAACACCAGGTTCTTACACAGCAAAAACAACCACTAATGGTTGTACAAGTGTAATGAGTGCAGCCTACTATTATTTAGTAACGGATATTATCAACTTAAGTAAAGATGAGTTTATTAAATTAGCACCCAATCCATTTATCAATCAACTGAACTTTGATTTCGTAGTGAAGGGGTATCAAAGGTTAAATTTAGAGGTGTTTGATATAGCCAGTGGAACTAAGGTTGCAAGTCAGCCCAATTTACCTGCAGGCACTAAAATTACATTGGGTCAGTTATCTGCAGGTACTTATGTAATTAAGGTAACCTCAACTGACAATAAAATATCTTATCAATTTAAGATGGTAAAACTGTAACTACATCTAGAGTTGAAACCTGATCTAAACTGATGCTAAAATAGGTTAGAAAGAACCGTTCTGCTACACTTTCAGCTACAGGCATAAAATAACCCATTGAAAATCAATGGGTTATGTGTTTTTAAGCGGACCGGACGGGACTCGAACCCGCGACCTCCGCCGTGACAGGGCGGCATTCTAACCAACTGAACTACCGATCCTTGGTTCGTGGATAAATCCACTATTAAGGGCTGCAAAGATAAGGGGAAACTGCTTTTTTAAACAAACTTTTATTAAAAAACCTTTATTATTTTTACATCCCAATATAAGCATATGCCAGAATACCCAAATAGACAGTTTTTAGATTTTGAACAACCGATTAAAGATTTATACGAACAAATAGATGCAACTAAAAAGTTAGCTGAAAAAAATCCTAAAATTGATTTATCTGCTACAATTAATCAGTTGGAAAAATCAATCTTGGACAAGCGAAAAGCAATCACAGAAAGCCTTTCGCCTTGGCAAAGGGTACAACTAAGTCGCCATCCAGATCGTCCTTATACCTTAAAGTATATTCATTTGATGTGCGATAAGTTTATTGAATTACATGGAGATCGCAATGTAAAAGATGACAAAGCCATGGTGGGTGGCTTCGCTGAATTAGGCGGACAAACGGTGATGATGATTGGTCAGCAAAAGGGAAGTAATACCAAAGCGCGCCAATTACGCAATTTTGGGATGGCCAACCCTGAGGGCTACCGAAAAGCCTTAAGACTCATGAAATTGGCTGAAAAGTTCAATAAACCGGTGGTTTGCTTGATTGATACTCCTGGTGCGTTCCCAGGTTTGGAAGCAGAGGAAAGAGGCCAAGGAGAGGCGATTGCACGTAATATATATGAGATGATTCGCCTTAAAGTACCCATTATCATATGTATTATTGGGGAAGGTGCTAGTGGCGGTGCTTTGGGCATTGGAGTGGGCGACAAAACCTTAATGATGGAGAATACTTGGTATACCGTTATTTCACCTGAAAGCTGTAGCTCCATTTTATGGCGTAGCTGGGATAAAAAGGAATTGGCGGCGGAACAGCTTAAGTTAACGGCCAATGATATGAAAGGTTTTGGCTTGATTGACGAAATTGTGCCTGAACCTGTTGGCGGTGCGCATTGGAGTTATACCGAAGCGGCTGCTATTTTAAAACAAAATATAATCACTGCTTTACAATCGGTAAAAGATATCGCTCCTGCGACTCGTACTGAAATCAGAATTGAGAAGTACAGCAAAATGGGATTTTGGGAGGAAGCGTAACATTATTTTTTTATCTTTACCTACTATGTTAAGACAAACTTTAAAAGGAACAGGGGTTGCCATTGTAACGCCATTTAAAAAAGACAAATCCATTGATTTTGCGGCGCTTGAAAATATCATTGAAATTCAAATAGCTGGAGGCCTCAATTATATAGTCACTCTAGGTACTACTGGCGAGTCCGTTGTTTTGAGTGAGGAAGAAAAAATTGAAGTATTTAATTGTACCGTAAATAAAGTGAATGGTCGTGTACCAATAGTAATTGGTATTGGAGGTAATAACACCGCTGAGGTAATTAAGTCCTTTGGAAAATTTGATTTAAGTAAAGTAGTTGCCATATTAAGTGTAACTCCTTATTATAATAAACCAGCACAAGAAGGTTTATACCAACATTATATTGCTTTAGCAGATGCGGCACCGAAGCCTATATTATTATATAATGTTCCTGGTCGTACGGGTCGTAATATGACTGCGGCAACAACACTTCGTTTAGCTGCACATAAAAATATTG
>CAIWBA010000254.1 GCA_903910765.1 uncultured Bacteroidota bacterium | reverse complement strand
GCAATCAAGAATTGCACGTAATGATGATGCGATCAGCAAACTAGCAGGTATTCCTTCATTGAAACAAGAAACATCTACAAACATGAGTGTAGGTTTTTCATGGAAACCAGCAAAAGGCTTAACCGTAACAGTAGATGGCTATAACATTAAAATGAAAGATCGTGTGGTATTATCTGGTTTGTTTGGTGCCAACGATGCAAGTTTACCCGTTGCCTTAACGAGTAAATTAAAAAGCATGGGCGTTGCCACTGCACAATTTTTTGCAAATGCTGTAAACACTACCAACAGTGGTGTGGATGTAGTGATTGATTATCAAAAGAAAATTTCAAATACCGAGCGTTTTAAATTTTTATTTGTTGCGAACCTACAAAGCATTGATATAGACGATATACATGTGCCCGCTGCTTTAAGCACAACAGCATATAATGCAAACACCTTCTTCAATGATCGTGAAAAATTCTTCCTTAAAGCATCTGCACCAAAATCCAAATTTTCAGCAAGCTTTGACTACACTAAAAATAAAATTAGCTTAGGTACCAGAGTCACTTACTTTGGTGATTTAACTTTAACTGGATTTGGTTATAATGGAGATGGCATTGATCCTCAAGTGCCAACCGACTTGGATGATACCAAATTTGTTCCTGAACATTTTAACTATTCAGGTAAATTTTCAACGGATGTTTACATGAATGTTCAGTTAAACAAAAAAACATCTTGGATTTTAGGCGCTGACAATATATTTAATGTGCACCCTAATTTTGCCGTGAATCCACAAGCGAAATGGTGGGCGGGCGATAATGAAACCGGCGGTCCATGGGATGGCGTTCAAATGGGTTACAATGGTTTAAGATTATTCAGCAAACTAGTTTTTAAATTTTAATACTATAAATTAAATAACTTTAAAGCCTTCTCGTTAATTCGGGAAGGCTTTTTAATGAACGCCAAAAGAAATTGCTAAAATGAAAAAAATATTTACCACAGGGATCCTTCTTTTAGTAACTGCCATTGCAGCAATAGCGCAAAATGGTATTGTCGTTTTTCAAACTGACTTTGGTACAAAGGACGGTGCAGTGTCGGCAATGAAAGGCGTGGCGAGTAGTGTGGATGCTAGTTTAAAATTATATGACCTCACCCATGATATTCCTGCTTATAATATTTGGGAAGCCGCTTATCGCTTAGACCAAACCGTAATTTACTGGCCAGTTGGAACCGTGATTGTTTCTGTGGTTGATCCTGGCGTTGGCACCACAAGAAAATCGGTGGTGGTCAAAACAAAATCAGGACACTATATTGTTACACCAGATAATGGCACCCTTACTTTAATTGCACAATCACTCGGCATTGATTCCATTCGTGAAATTGATGAAGTAAACAACCGACGAAAAAACTCAGGCGCTTCTTATACTTTTCATGGGCGAGATGTGTATGCCTATACCGCTGCTCGATTAGCTGCTAAAAAAATAAGTTTTGAGCAAGTAGGTCCCATTGTAAATACACCTATTGTATCCATTGCTTTTCAAAAAGCATCCTTACAAGAAAATAAATTAAAAGGAACTATTGCTATTTTAGATATTCAATACGGAAATATCTGGACCAATATCAATCAAGATTATTGGAAAACATTTCAGAAAATTGCCCATAAAAAAAATGAGTTAATCGTTGAAATTTATCACCAACAAAAACAAGTATACAAAGGCAATATGCCTTTTGAAAATACTTTTGGGGCCGTAGCCGTTGGAAAACCACTCGCCTATTTAAATAGTTTAATGAACCTAGCTGTTGCCTTAAACCAAGGCAGTTTTGCCCAACAATTCAAAGTTCAGGCGGGTAACGATTGGACCATGACCCTAGCTTGGGCCCAATAGCCCAGGAATTACCTGACGCCCAACAAAAAGTTATAAATACTTTAAAAAAAGGGTACAAATTAATGTACTAAATACTAAATTATTTAGTTAATATTGCTAATAATTTTAGTTTTATGTCATTTATAGATACAGATCCCAATGAAGGGATGGCCACCCAGCAGATTAATAAAAAATTCCAATCTGCTCAAATTATACAAGCCAATGCCACCGGATTTGGGGCAGCTTCCGACGATTTTATGGAAAGAGGCATTGACCTCAATGAGCAACTCATTCGCAACAAACCCGCTACTTTTTTCTTTCGCGTAAATAGTGATGCGATGCTGGGCGCCGGCATTCATGTGGGTGATATTTTAATTGTCGACCGCAGCCTTACGCCAAGTTCAGGCAAAGTAGTTGTGGCTGTTTTAAATGGTGAGTTTTTAGTACGGCGTTTACATATTCAAGAACATAGTATCAGTTTGATTCCTGAAAATAAAAGATACGGCACTATTCAAGTAGCGCAATTGGAACAATACAGCACCTGGGGTGTGGTGAGTTTCGTAATACATAGTTTATAAAGAAGCCCCCAAGTAAGGGGATAAAAAATAATTCCGTGCAAGCCATTGTAGATTGTAATAGTTTTTATTGCGCATGTGAGCGACTGTTTCAACCGCAACTGCAACATGCACCCGTTGTTGTATTAAGCAACAATGATGGATGTATTGTATCCAGGTCCGATGAAGCAAAACAATTGGGCATTAACATGGCCATCCCCTATTTTCAAGCAAAGGAACTCATTGAAAAAAATAAAGTACACGCATTCTCCTCCAACTATCATTTATACGGAGACCTTAGCTGGCGTGTGATGGAAACTATGCGACAACTAGCACCACCGGGTTGTGTGGAAGTGTATTCGGTCGATGAAGCCTTTATTAATTTAGACCATATTGCTTCCGATCAATTACAAGATTATTGTGTTTCATTAAAAAAGAAAATAGAAACATGGACGGGCATATCGGTATCCATTGGTGTAGGCCCTAATAAAGTATTAAGTAAAGTAGCGAATCGATTAGCGAAAAAAAGTAAACTACTCACGGGTTGTGTGGTCATATTAAATGATACAAAAAAAATACAGGCCGCTTTACAAAATACACCCATCGATGATGTTTGGGGCATTGGATATAGTTATAGTGAAAAATTAAAAACCTATGGCATCAACACCGCGTATGCACTTAGCATTAAGGACCTCAGTTGGGGTAAACGATTTTTAGGCGGCGTACCAGGGATGAAATTAATTAGAGAATTAAAAGGAATGCATAGCCATGATATGCAAGCACCCAGAACCAGTAAAAAAATGATTGCCACTACGCGTATGTTTGGACGCACTGTTTCCGAGTGGCAGGAAATTGAAGAAGCCTTAGCGACCTATGCAACCCGTACCGCGGAAAAATTACGCCGACAACACAGTGCTGCGTACGGGGTATCCGTTTTTTTATTAAAAAAAACACTGCCTCAAACGGACATCTCCCATTACCATCACGGACGGCAAGTGAGCGGGTATGTTAAATTAGATAATCCCAGTAACCTAACCCCCGATATCATTAAAGCAGTGGTTGCCCTAGGAAAAAGCTTGTATGAACAGGGGGAATTGTATAAAAAAGCAGGCGTTATTTTAAGTGACTTTGTCCCCGATAACGCATTACAGACCAACTTGTTTGTGGCACCCAAGGACCAAAATCGTAAAAAACTAATGAATGTAATAGATAATATGAATGCTGCTTTTAGGGACGACATCCTCAAATTTGCGACCAGCGGCACCCAAAAAAATTGGAAAATGCGCAGCGAAAGGCGAAGCAAACGCTATACCACCCGCTGGGACGAACTATGTTTGGTCAGATAAATGAGAATCGTGGAAAACCATTGCTTAAAAATTCGTAAAAATGATAATGCTTCTGTATTTTTGCCCAATTTCATACATATGAGCAATACCCTGCAATCCAACGAGTCCATCCGCTCTTCCAGAAAAAAAATTATTGTATTAGGCAGTGGCCCTAATCGTATTGGTCAAGGCATTGAATTTGATTACTGCTGCGTTCATGGATTATTGGCCGTAAAAGAAGCCGGCTATGAAGCCATCATGGTGAATTGTAATCCTGAAACCGTTTCTACCGATTTTGACATGGCAGATAAATTATATTTTGAGCCTGTGTTTTGGGAACATCTTTGGGAGATTATTGAATTAGAACAACCTGAAGGCGTGATCGTACAATTAGGCGGACAAACTGCATTGAAATTAGCAAAACGATTAACCGAAAGAGGAATTAAAATTATAGGAACTTCATTTGACAGTTTAGATATTGCAGAAGATCGCGGTCGCTTTAGTGATTTATTAAAAGAATTAAAAATTCCTTACCCTGATTACGGAACTGCTTATACTGCAGAGGAAGCCGTTGAAGTTGCCAACCAAGTAGGCTATCCAGTTTTAGTAAGACCCAGCTATGTAATTGGTGGACAAAGAATGCGTATTGTTATTAATGATGCCGAAGTGGAAACAGCGGTAGTTAGTATCTTAAAACATATTCCAGATAATAAAATATTAATTGATCATTTTTTAGATCGTTGTCAGGAAGCAGAAGTTGATGCCATTTTTGATGGAGAAACTTTTCACGTGATGGGTGTTATGGAACATATTGAACCAGCGGGTATACATAGTGGCGATAGTAACGCGGTATTACCTGCATTTAATTTAACGCCATTGATCGTGGCCACCATGGAGTTTTATAGTGAAAAAATTGCGCGCGCTTTAAATATCAAAGGATTAATAAATATTCAGTTTGCCATTAAGGACGATAAAGTATTTGTCATCGAAGCCAATCCAAGAGCATCAAGAACAACACCATTTATTGCGAAAGCATATAAAATTCCTTATTTAAATATTGCAACCAAAGTAATGTTGGGTGCTGCTAAATTAACCGACTTCGTCATGGAGAAAAAGTTAGACGGATTTGCGATTAAAGAACCCGTATTTAGTTTTGATAAATTCCCTGGTGTGAACAAAGAATTAGGCCCTGAAATGAAAAGCACCGGTGAAGCTATTCGATTTATAAAAGATTTACGCGATCCTTACTTCCGAAATTTATACAAGGAGCGTTCAATGAACTTATCCCGTTAATAAAATGACCCTTGCTAAAAGCTAAGGGTCATTTTATTT
>CAIWBA010000253.1 GCA_903910765.1 uncultured Bacteroidota bacterium | reverse complement strand
CCTAATGCAATTGGTACAATTACAATTTGTAAAATATGAATAAACATATCAGTTGCTTTAATTTCTATAAACTGACCACCCAATACCTTCATTAAAAATGGTGTTAAGAAAGTCGCTAGAATGGTACTTACAGAAGTAAGTGTCACTGATAAAGCTAAATTTGCTTTTGCTAAGTAGGACATTACATTGGAGGCTAATCCGCATGGCATCGATCCAATTAAAACGATACCAGCAGCAATTTCTGGCTCAAAATTAAATAGTTTGGCAAGTGCAAAACCCATCAGAGGCATAAAGGTAAAGTGGCCTGTTAAACCAATGAATACTGCTTTTGGTTGTTCTGCAACTCGTTTAAAATCCTTCAATCCAATTTCAGTACCCATACCAAACATAATAATTTGAATCAATGGGGTAATTAATCCTTTTAATTTAAAATCACCTATTTGAATAAAATACTGAGGATAATTTAAAGTGATACATACACATGCAAGTATGATCATTGTAAAACTTAATCCTTGCAATGTTTCCGTTGATTTAACACCCAAGCTTAAGGATAAAAATGCCATGGATACGATTAGTCCTAAAAAATCAGTCACATGCATTAAATACAAAACGCCTGAGAGGGTAAATAGTCCTAAAGATAAATACAGAAATGGTTTATATTTTTTCATTGTTTATTTTTAATTATTTAAACTTACCAAGTTCTTTTTTCTAAAAACTTTTCAAGTGCTTCTTTGGTGATGATGGGTTCATTTGGGTGCGCACTAATCCAATTTAAAAAGGAAGTTTTAATTTCCTCCGTCCATTGGTTATCAATTTGACCAGCATTGTACTTCCCTGATTTTAAAACGTCTTTCGAAAAACGATCGCGCACTGAAATGAATTCAGAGGTAGCGACTACTTTTTCAGCCATATGTGCAGGTATAAATAAAACGCCTTCTCTTTCAGATAAAACCAAATCTCCTGGCATAACAATGGCACCACCAATTTTTATAGGTCCATTGAGTCCAATAAGTACCACTTCTTCCAAAAATGAAGGATGAAAGTCACGTACATAAGCGTTAAATCCTTTGAGTTGCGCCAAGCCTGATAAATCTCGGGCAGCACCGTCAAAAATTACACCATTGCCTGTTTTGTTAAATATGGAGGCGCCTAAATTATCACCTATTAATGTGCCTTGTGCTATTTTACCAAATTCTTCAGCAACGTAAACGTCCCCTTTTTGTAAAATTTGAATTGGCCATGCATTGGTATTGCCAGTGCGTCCTTCTTTTTTACCACGCTCTTTAATAAGCGCTTCAATATCAGGACGAGTAGGGCTGTATTTAGCAGTTACAGCTCGGCCAACCACTGGTACATCATCATGTACCATTTTCCAATTTCCTTCAAACTGATTATTGTATCCTTCGTTATGAAGGACTTGCCAGGCTTCTTCGATACCAATTTTTTTTGCTCTAGCAATTAATTCATCACTTATTTTAGGGCGACCATCTTCAAATCTTTCCCCTTTCCATTGTGAGGTTAAATATTCTAATTCAGTTTTAGGAAATAATTGTGCTTGGGTAAAATAAAAGGACCCTGTCAATATCAATAATAATCCTATTTTTTTCATACTCGGTTGTAATTTATTTAGCAGCACTTTGTAAAACTTCTTTTAATCTTTTAGCAACAATTTTGTCTTCTCCTTCTTGTAATGACCATGCAGTCATGCCAATATTATCTTTTCCACCCACTGATTCAATGGAAGGATTTCCGTTGCGTAAATCCAAACGTAATTGTTCCCCTGTTTTACTGATCTTACTATAATCCAATGAAATATTTAAAGTTGGTGTAACATTTCCTAATGTTGGTGTTGAAATTGTTGTAGTTACCCCAGGAACTGATTCTGCAGCTGCTTGTATTTTTTTAATTCTTTCTAAAAATATAAGTGCTTCTGCATCATGGTCAATTTTTACAAATTCTTCCACGGCAACAAGCATACCTAATATTTCTTCCTTGTTTACTTTCATACCACGACCAATGGTTTCACCACGTGGCGGCATTGATAAACGTGCTGCTTTGATTAAATCTTTTTTACCCATTAATAAGCCAGCACTTTGTGGTCCTCTTAATGCTTTACCACCGGAGATGGCAACAAAGTCAAATCCCATTTCATTAAAGCGCCAAAGGTTACTCACTGGAGGTACATCCGCTGCAATATCAATGGTAGTAGGAATACCATATTTTTTTCCAACAGCTATCCATTCTTCATGTTGTATTTGTCCTTTGTCAGATTGCACATGTAAAAAGTGCATAGCTGCTGTATTTTTATTAATGGCATTTTTTAATTCTTCCAAAGTTTCCACCATCACAATTTTCACTCCAGTATTTGTTAATGCTTGATTGTATCCAATGGCATGAGATTTTTGACAAATCACTTCTGTTTTCATACCGGTGCCTTCTAATTTCGGAAGTGCTCTTACTTTAGCTGGATCTAAACCAGTTAAAATACCAGCCATGCCTAATGTCAAAGCTGAAAACGCACCACTTGTAACTACGACTGACTCCGCCTTGGTAATTGCTGCT
>CAIWBA010000252.1 GCA_903910765.1 uncultured Bacteroidota bacterium | reverse complement strand
CTCACATCTTTTCCTTTTTCTTGTAATTCTTGCACTGCACTTTTAATAGTACCGTATGTTGATCCCCATCCTACCACCAATACTTTTCCTTTTTCTTTTCCGCTATCAATAGTTTGTAAAGGAATATAATCTGCAATTTTTTCTACTTTTGCTTCTCTTGTTTTCACCATGAACTCATGGTTATCTGAATCATAGCTTACATTACCTGTTTCTGCTTGTTTTTCCAAACCACCAATACGGTGTTCTAATCCCGGTGTACCAGGTATTGCCCAAGGTCTTGCTAATTTTTCATTTCTTTTATATGGAAGAAACTTTTCTTCCCCTTCATCTAAACTTGTTTTAAAATGTACTTCAATTTTAGGAAGGTCACTTGCATTAGGATATTTCCATGGCTCAGCACCATTGGCAATATATCCGTCACTTAATAAAATAACGGGTGTCATGTGTTGAAGTGCAATACGCACTGCTTCAAATGCCATTTCAAAACAATCACTTGGCGTTGAAGCTGCAATTACAGGAATAGGCGCTTCCCCATTTCTTCCGTAATAAGCCTGCATCAAATCACTTTGTTCTGTTTTGGTTGGCAAACCTGTTGAAGGTCCACCTCTTTGAATATTTACAATGACTAATGGTATCTCCAACATCATGGCTAATCCTAGGGCTTCAGTTTTCAACGCCATTCCTGGTCCAGAAGTGGTTGTTAAACCAATGGATCCACCGTAGCTCGCACCAATCGCCGCAGAAATACCTGCGATTTCATCTTCCGCTTGGAAAGTACGAATACCAAAGTTTTTATACTTACTTAATTCATGTAAAATATCTGTAGCAGGTGTAATTGGGTAAGATCCCAAAAATAATGGAAGGCCACTTTTTTGAGAACCAGCAATTAAACCCATTGATAAAGCTTGGTTACCCATAATACTACGGTAATGACCTGGCTCCATTTTAGATTTCTCCACCTTATATCTTGTCGTAAATAATTCGGCAGTTTCACCATAAAAATAGCCCGCTTTTAATACATCTACGTTACTATTATAAATGGTTGGTTTTTTACCAAACTTATCTTTTAAAAATTCAATGGTTGTTTCCAAGTTTCTATTGTAAATCCAATAGATCAAACCTAGTACAAACATATTTTTCGCACGGTCTCTTTCTTTATTTCCTAATTCAGTATATTCTTTTAAAGCTTCACGCGTTAATTTAGTTACATCTACTTTCACCAATTCGTAACCATCTAAGCTACCATCTTCCAAAGGGTTTATGCCATCCGCATAGGCTGCTAATCTTAAATTTTTGGTATCAAAACCTTCTAAGTTGGCAATAATTTTTCCGCCTTTTTTTAATCCCTTTAAATTTACTTTTAAAGCAGCGGCATTCATAGCCACTAAAACATCACAAACATCACCAGGGGTATAAACACGATTTGAACTAAAGTGAATTTGAAAACCACTCACGCCCGGAACGGTTCCTAATGGTGCTCTAATTTCTGCAGGGAAGTCAGGAAAAGTTGCTAAATCAATACCTAATAGTGCAGTATTGTTGGTGAATTGTTGACCAGTTAATTGCATACCGTCACCACTATCACCCGCAAACTTTATTACCACATCCTGTAAAACCACTTCATTTTGCATATAATCTTAAATTTGAGCACGAAGGTACAAATCGTCGGCTTAAAATGGCTATTTTTTGACATTTTATTATACATTTCTGACCTAACTTTGCGCCTTCAATCATAGTCCTTTATGCACTTTGCCCTCCTTTTTTATTACTTCGTCGCTTTTTTAGGGAATAGGCATCCTTTTTTAGAAGTTAAGTTAATGGGCGGGCACCCTAAAATTGGTATAAATAAGGGGTCCAGCCACCTTTCCGCTGACTTGGGCATCAAGACCATCTACCTGAGTTTTGATGATGGCCCATTAACCGGAACGACCAACTGTATTGATATTTGTACTAGAGAAAATGTAATGGCTACTTTTTTTGAAGTAGGCTTACATCAAACTAGGTCAGCTTTTGGGAAAAACACTTACCAGCAAATTTTGAATAATGGGGCGCTTTTTGCTTTAGCGAACCATAGCTATACGCATGCTAGTAATAATTATATGCATTTTTATCACCATCCTGATTCTGCATTATTAGATTTTTTAAAAGCAAAAGCAGTGTTACAACCAACAAATAATATTACACGCCTTCCTGGTAATAATGCTTGGAACTTAAATGGTATTAAAAGAGCAAGTCCGTTGGTTTTGCCCTTGGTGAATAAGTTAGATAGTATTGGATTAAATATTATCGGTTGGGATTTACAATGGCGCTTTAATAAAATGGGACGTCCCATTCAAAGCCCAGCTAATTTAGCAGTGATCGTGGACAGTTTATTTGAGCATCATCAAACGGTTACTAAAAATCATTTGGTCATTTTAATGCACGATCATATGTTTCGAGCGCCTGCAGATTCCTTGAAATTGGAAAAGTTTATTCAATTGCTCAAACAAAGGGGTCGGTATCGTTTTCAAAAGCTCACCCAATATCCAGGCTTAAAATCGAGCTAGGCTTCACTTGGATTAACTTTTTTTTAGATATTTAGTTAAAACAATTGTGTATTTTTGAATCATTAATAAAATCAATTAATTATGGCAATGTTTAAATCTAGCAATCCAACACTAACTGCAAAAATTTTTGATAAAAGTTTGCATGAAAATGCGAGTGCTTTCGGCGTTATGAGTATTCGTGGTACCATGAATAAATTTGGATTTTTATTGTTAATGGTGATGGCTTCGGCAATGTATGTTTGGAATATTTATTCTGAAGGTAATGTGTCAACGGCTACCACTTTAATGATAGCGGGAGCTATTGGTGGTTTTGTTTTAGCAATTGTAATGATGTTTAAACCTACTTGGGCTGGTTATATTGCACCTGCCTATGGAATTTTAGAAGGGTTGTTTATAGGAGGCATTAGTGCATTTTTTAATGCCATGTTTCAAAAGTCATATCCAAATATTGTATTGCATGCGGTAGGCTTAACTTTGGGTGTTGCATTAGCGATGTTTTTATTATATAATTTTAGAGTAATCAGTGTGACCAATCGTTTACGTTCCATTATAATGTCAGCGACCTTGGGTATCGGTTTGTTTTATTTAATCATATGGATACTAGGGATGTT
>CAIWBA010000251.1 GCA_903910765.1 uncultured Bacteroidota bacterium | reverse complement strand
ATGCAAAAATTTTAGTGGGTGGTAACTTTAGTAAGAAAAATGGTTATTTCGTTGAACCTACTGTTATTGAAACCACCGACCCAAAATATTTGACCATGTGTGAAGAAATATTTGGTCCAGTATTGACTATTTATGTTTACCAAACAAATCAATTTGAAAAAACATTGGATTTGCTCGACAAAACTTCCAAGTATGCTTTAACTGGTGCTATTATCTCTCAAGACAGGGCTTCTATTAATTTGGCTACTGATAAATTACGTCACGCAGCAGGTAACTTTTATATCAATGACAAACCCACTGGAGCTGTGGTTGGACAACAACCGTTTGGGGGTGCTAGGGCTTCTGGAACCAATGATAAAGCGGGCAGTATGCTTAATTTATATAGATGGTTAAGCGCTAGAACCATTAAAGAGACCTTTAACCCACCAACTGACTATAAATACCCATTTTTAAACGAGGCATAAGCTACTGGATTTAAGCTGTTTTAATTCAGAAAACTGTATATTTGCCCCTCAAAATAAAAGGACTGTGGCCCAAAAATTTTCTAAAGAAACCTACCTGTATTGGTATGAATTGATGCAACTTATTCGTCAATTTGAATCCAAATCGGAGGAAATGTATAAAATGGCGGGGAAAATCAGGGGATTTTTCCATGTTTACAATGGACAGGAAGCCATTGCAGCAGGTTGTATGACCGCTACAAATCAAGAAGATCCCTTTATTACCGCATACCGTGATCATGGTTTGGCCTTGGCCAAAGGAATGAGTCCAAATTCTGCTATGGCTGAATTATATGGCAAAGCAACTGGCTGCTCCAAAGGAAAAGGTGGCAGTATGCACTTTTTCAGTAAGGAACATTACTTTTTTGGAGGACATGGTATTGTAGGCGCTCAAATTGGAACTGGTGCTGGATTGGCTTTTGCGGAACAATACAGAGGTTCAAAAAATGTTGTTTTGTGCTTTTTTGGAGACGGTGCTGCAAGACAAGGGATGTTGCATGAGGTATTTAATTTAGCCATGCTTTGGAAATTGCCTGTTGTATTTATTTGTGAAAACAATAATTACGCCATGGGCACTTCAATTGAAAGAACAAGTAATGTAATTGATATATACAAATTGGCCGATGCTTACGAAATGCCAGCTGATAAAATTGATGGCATGACTGCAGAAGCCGTTCATGAAGGTGTTGCTAGAGCGGTAAATAGAGCGCGTTTAGGAGAAGGTCCTACTTTGTTGGAAATGAAAACTTATCGTTACAAAGGACATTCGGTATCTGATCCTCAAAAATACAGAACTAAGGATGAAGTGGAAGAATACAAAAACCAAGATCCAATTACCAAAGTAACTAAAACAATTTTGGATAATAATTTTGCCACCGAAGCTGATTTAAAAGCAATTGATGATAAAATAACTTTAATTGTAGATGCTTCCGTTAAGTTTGCAGAAGAAAGTCCTTGGCCAGATGATAGTGAAGTATACAAAGATGTGTACATTGATCAAAATTATCCATTCATTGTTGACTAATATAGTAGAAAAATTATAAAATAATAATATGAGCGAGTTACAAAAAGAGAATCACCCATTTTTAGATTTCGTAAGTAAAAATAAAAAGGCATTAACATATACAGTTACTGCAATTGCTATTGCTTTAGTTGCATTTTTTGGATACACTGAATTGTATCAAAAACCAAGAGAAGAAAAAGCGGCTGACGCGATGTTCACTGCAGAAAAATATTTTGCTATGGATTCTTCTAACCTAGTATTAAATGGAGATGGTCAAAGCAAAGGCGTTTTATATATCATTAAAGAATTTGGTGGTACAAAAGCTGCTAACCTTGCAAAATATTATGCAGGTATTAGTTACTTCCGTATCAATGACTTTAATAAGTCCATTGAATACTTGAAGGACTTTTCTACTTCAGCAAAACAAGTGCAAGCAATCGCTTATGGTACTATTGGAGATGCCTATAGTGAATTGAAAAATACAGACGAAGCTTTAAATTATTACAAAAAAGCAGGCGGTCATTTCCCAGAAGACGAGGCGATTAGTTCAGAATATTTATACCGTGCTGCTTCCCTATTGGAATTAAATGGAAAAGCGGATGATGCAGTAGAAATATTGAAAGAGATTAAAACCAAATATCCAAAATCAGAAAAGGGATTGATGGCAGATAAGTTCATCAACAAATTGAAGGTACAGCCTTAATAAGCACTACTAATTAACCTATTTTAAAGCATTCTCCACAATTTGTAGAGAATGCTTTTTTTGTGTATTTTATTTAGTGACAATTCGTATTTTTGGGTATGACAGTTCAATTATTTGTTCCCTGCTTTATTGATCAATTATATCCGCAAGTTGCATTTGACACCATCAAAGTGCTTGAAAAAGCTGGATGTACCGTAAAATACAATACACAACAAACCTGTTGTGGTCAACCAGCCTTTAATGCAGGATTTTGGGGGGAAGCGAAGGATGTTTGTACCAAATTTGTACAGGATTTTGAAGGCGCTGATTACATAGTTAGCCCAAGTGCAAGTTGTGCCGGTTTTGTCAGAAATAATTATGGAAAGTTATTTGAAAACAATGCATTTCAAAGTCCAGCTAAAAAAGTAGCCAATCGTATTTACGAATTGTCTGAATTTTTAGTGAAGGTGTTAAATATTACTGACTTAGGTGCTTCATTTGAAGGCAAGGCAACTTATCATGATAGTTGTGCTGGATTAAGAGAATGTCACATTAAAGACGAACCAAGACAATTATTAGCAGCTGTGAAAGGTTTGGAACTAGTAGAAATGCAAGAAACTGATGTATGCTGTGGATTTGGTGGTAGTTTTGCTGTAAAATTTGATACCATTAGTGTTTCCATGGCTGATCAAAAAATTGACAACGCAATTAAAACAGCAGCCCCATACATAATAAGTACTGATATGAGTTGTTTAATGCATATAGATGGCAGAATGAAACACAATGGACAAAATATAAAAGTATTGCACTTATCTGAAGTATTAGCAAGCGGTTATTAATTCAAATTTTCATTTACCTTATTATGGCATATTGGTTAATTAAATCAGAACCATTTAAATATTCTTGGGATCAATTTAACAAGGATAAGAAAACATTTTGGGATGGTGTTCGAAACTATCAAGCTCGAAATAATTTACGTGCGATGAAAAAAGGCGATCTTGCTTTTTGGTATCATAGTAATGAGGGTATGGAAATAGTGGGTATTGCAAAAGTGGTGAAAGAATCCTATCAGGATCCTACCACTACTGAAACCGCATGGCTAGCTGTTGATTTTGCCCCACATAAAAAATTAAAGCACACCGTAAAATTAGCGGATGTGAAAGCCAATACCAACCTAGCGAATATGGCATTGGTTAAAATGGGTCGTTTATCGGTACAACCCGTAACCGAAATGGAATGGGAAGAAGTTTTAAAAATGAGCCAAGGCTTATAATTCCTATTTAAAAAAGGTGTACCCAATTAAAATTGCAATCACCACCCCTATCAAGTCAGCAAAAATACCTGCCCACAAAGCATAGCGAATCTTTTTAATACCCACACTTCCAAAATACAAAGCAATAATATAAAAGGTAGTATCTGCTGAGCCCTGAAATATGGAAGCCAATTTACCAACGAATGAATCTGGCCCTTGTGTTTGAAATATATCTAACATCATCCCTCTAGCCCCACTCCCACTCAAAGGTTTCATGATTGCTACTGGAAGTGCCCCAATAAATTCCGTATTTACGCACGTTAATTGGATTAAATAAGTAAGGCCATTTAAAATATAAACCATTGCGCCACTATCTCTGAAAACACGAATTGCCACCAACATGGCAACTAAGTATGGGATGATTTTTACGATAACCTCAAACCCGTTTTTTGCACCTTCAATGAATGCATCAAAAACGGATATTTTTTTATAGGCACCGCCTAAAATAATCCCAACAATAATTAACAACAACAAACCATTCCCAACTGTTTTTGAAAATAATTCTTTTTGAATGGAGGTTAATGCATTGACACTAAATATAACACCTACCATTAAAAGGATTAAGCCGAGTATCCAACCTATTAATACCTTATCCCATTTTAATTTTTGATATAATCCAACCATAATGATAGAAGCCAAAGTAGTCCCAATGGTGGCAAGTACACAAGGAATAAATATACTGGCTGCGTCCTGTGAACCAGCCGCTAATCGATAGGAAATAATGGTTAATGGAATAATGGTAAGTCCACTGGTATGTAAAACCAGGAACATAATTTGTGCATTGGTCGCTTTTTCCTTTTCAGGATTCAAACTTTGCAAACTTTCCATGGCTTTTAAACCAAATGGCGTTGCCGCATTATCTAAACCCAACATATTTGCACTAAAATTCATCACCATTTGCCCCATGGCAGGATGATTTGCTGGCACTTCTGGAAATAAACGACTTAAAAATGGATTCATCCATTTGGCCAATTTTTGAATAGCTCCCGCTTTCTCGGCAATATTCATCAAGCCTAAGAAAAATACCATTGTACCGGCCAAAGGCAATGCAACATCCATGACTGATGACTTGGCGGAATCAAAAATACCATCCGCCAGCAATTTAAAAATCTCCGTGTCCCCTAAAAATACCAGTTTAAACAAGGCAATTACAAATGCAATCACAAAAAAAGCCATCCAAATAATATTCAAAGCCATAAATCAATTGTTTGTGGTTCTAATATAGTCAATTTTGGGATTAGAATTGTATTTTTGCGCTCTTAAAACATGATAGATTATGGCATTACAGGCAGGAATTGTGGGATTACCTAATGTAGGAAAATCAACCTTATTTAACGCAGTAAGTAATAGTGCAAAAGCACAGGCAAGTAATTACAGATTTTGCACCATTGAACCGAATGTAGGATTAGTGGATGTACCTGATAATAGAATGCAACAATTGGCCGATTTAATTATTCCCAATCGTATTGTACCTACCCAATTAGAAATAGTAGATATTGCTGGTTTGGTAAAAGGCGCAAGCAAAGGCGAAGGTTTGGGAAATAAGTTTTTAGCAAATATCCGTGAAGTAAGTGCAGTGATACATGTGATTCGTTGTTTTGAAGATGAGAACGTATTACGTGAGGAAGGGGTCATTAACCCAATTGGTGATAAAGAGATTATTGAAACTGAATTACAATTAAAAGATTTAGACAGCGTTGATAAAAAAATTCAACGTTGTGAAAAAATGGCTAAGACGGATCCGAAAGCTAAAGTTGAATTAGATGTATTGCAAAAATGTAAAACACATTTAGAACAAGGCAAGAGTATCCGATCTTTAGATTTATCAAAAGAAGACCGAACAGCCATTGCTGATAGTTTCTTATTAACCGAGAAGCCAGTCATGTATGTTGCAAATGTGGATGAAGCCTCCATGCATACTGGAAATAAATTTTCAGCTATGTTAGTAGAAATGGCAAAAAATGAAGGTGCCGAAGTTATTGTAATGTGTAATAATATTGAAGCACAAATTGCTGAATTAGAGGATCCAGCGGATAAGGCGGTATTTATGGAGGAATATCAAATGAAGGAACCAGCATTGAATAGATTAATTCAATCAGCATATAAATTATTAAACTTAGAAACCTATTTTACAGCGGGTGTGCAGGAAGTAAGAGCCTGGACAATAGAAAAAGGCTGGAAAGCGCCACAGGCAGCTAGTGTCATTCATACCGATTTTGAAAAAGGATTTATCAAGGCGGAAGTAATTGCATTTGAGGACTTTATTAAATATAAGAGTGAAGCAGCTTGTAGAGACAATGGAAAATTAAGAATTGAAGGGAAGGAATATTTAGTGAAAGATGGTGATGTAATGCATTTTAGATTTAATGTATAAAATTTGAATTTAAATACCCATGCTTCGATTAATAAAACATATTCTATTATTTACAATCATTTTTATAATGACTTCTTGTGGTAATAATATTGCTACTACAGAAAATAATGAAGTGAATGAAAATGTAATCAAAGCCCCTACCCAATTGCAATATGAGGTTGTAAAAGTATACAACCATGATACAACTTCCTATACCCAAGGTTTGGAATGGCATGGAGATATATTGTTTGAAGGCACCGGCAATTATGGCAAAAGCATATTACATAAAATGGATGCTAATATGCAAACCATTGGTAAAAAAGTAAATTTATCCAAGGAGTTATTTGGCGAAGGAATCACCATATTCAATGATAAAATTTATCAATTAACCTGGAAGGAGCATAAAGTATTTGTATACAATGCGAATACATTACAAAAAGAAAAAGAATTGTATTGGCAATATGAAGGCTGGGGCATTACTCATAACGATACTGCATTAATTGTGTCAACAGGTGGTAGTGATATTTATATTATTGACCCAAATACTTTTGCCATAAAAAAAACCATTGGGGTATATAATAACTATGGATATGTTAGTGACATTAATGAATTAGAATATGTGGATGGTAAAATATTTGCAAACATTTATGGACAAAATGAAGTTATAGTGATTGATCCTGCGACAGGACAAATTATAAACAATATAAATTTTAGTAATTTATTAGCACAAGCAGGCGTAAAATATGACCCAACT
>CAIWBA010000250.1 GCA_903910765.1 uncultured Bacteroidota bacterium | reverse complement strand
GGTAAAATACTTCCTGCAATTGAATTTTCGATTGCCATCACCGCCCCATCTGATAATTTAACATCCCCACCAATTTTCACCACTTCTCTAAAAGTATCACAGGTAATTACCTGCACATTTTTCCCAAAAAAATGCATCGCTGCCACTTGGTGGAAACTTCCTTCGTAACCTTGTATCGTAACCTTTTTATTCATTTAATTTAAACCCCATTTTAAATTTTTATCAGCTTTTAAATTACCGTCCATTTTGCGCTACCTATTTCGACTTTTTATCCACTTCAAATTTCCATATATCTTCCTGCTTCATTTTTAGATAAAAAAAATCCCGACTGTTGGGCCGGGATTGTATATTTATTTAATTTCTTTAAGCTTTTACAAATATTACCCGGCTACTTTGGTTAAAGTAGAAATAAAAGAAAAAGTAAAACCAATTGTTAATATTTGCTTTCATCGTTCCACAAAGGTAATCAATATAGGCTAATTGACAAAATTGTTTGCAATAAATTAAGCCAAAACTAACAAATATTTGTTTTATAACTCCTTCATTTACAAATGGCTAGTATCAATTATTTGAAATAAAACAGCGGATTTATACTAGTCAGTTAGGTAAATAATCTCGGATTAATAGCTGGCCAAACTTTCGGTTTTGGTTTGCCCTAAAGACGTTGGGGGATCGTAAAAAAAATGAGTCCCCCCGTAGAAACGGCGGGACTCTTACGATTGCTTGCCATATGAAACTGTTCCGATAACTGTTAGTTGGCAAGTTTGGGTTATAAATAACCCACCAACAGCTCAATTATTTATTTTGCTTTAGCAGCAGTATCAACTGTTGCAGCAGCAGCAGTGTCAACAGTTGCAGCAGCAGCTGTATCAACAGTTGCAGCAGCAGCTGTATCAGTTTTAGCTTCAGTTGAAGCACCACCACAAGCAGTTAAAGCAGCGATTGCTAAGATTGCAAATACTTTTTTCATAAAATTTGTTTTAAATTAATTAATTAATACTCTTAATACAAAAAGGATAAAAAGGTAACCTTCCCGCCCTAAAAAAATATAAAAGAACCCATTTTGGGTTACTTTTGTCTGAAATACGTATAAATACCTTGAAAGCTGAACTCAATGAACAAGCCCTACTAAAGGGATTAGCGCAAAATGACTCAAAAGCAGTGGAAACACTCTATAAAAGTCATTTTACGATGATTCAGCACTTCGTAGAAAATAACAATGGAAGTTTTGACGACGCAAGGGATATTTTTCAAGAAGCAATGATTGCTTTATATGAAAAAGTACAATTAGATTCATTTGTACTTACCTGCCAGATTAAAACCTACCTATTTTCAATTTGTAAGCACTTGTGGTTAAAACGCTTACAACAAATGGGAAAATACAGTAGCCCTTTAAGTGCACATGAGGAAAGTATATCTGTAGAAATGGATATGGGGCAAATTGAAAAAAAAGATGCTGCCTTCGCGATCATGGATAGGGCATTAAATAGTTTAGGAGAGCCCTGTAAAAGTTTGTTAGAAGGATATTATTTAAATAAGAAAGGGATGCAGGAACTCGCAAGTCAGTTTGGATATACCAATGCTGATAATGCAAAGAACCAAAAATATAAATGTTTGATGCGCCTTAAAAAACTATTTTTTGCGCAATATAATATAGGAGATTAATTATGGAAGACATACAATTATTAGAGACCATTGAAAAATACCTGTTAGGCGAATTGTCTGATCAAGAAAGGACGCAATTTGATGTCATCAGACAAAAATCTGCCGACATTGATCAAATGGTTGTTGAACACAAGCTATTCTTAGACCAAATGGGAACTTATGCAAAGCGAAAAAATGTTGTGCATACTTCTCAACACGTTTTTTCTACTTTATTAGCCAATGGCGAGTGGGCGCCTATTGAAGCAGCAGCAGAACCAGCCAAAGTGTTACAATTGTGGTCAAAATATAAAAAAGTAATTGCCATCGCAGCTTCTTTTGGTGGATTTTTTGCCATTTTTACTTCTATCATTGTCATGTACTTATCTCCAAGTTTAAATGGATCTCAATTATTACAATTGAGTAAGGCAGTCGAGGTGATCAAAAAGGACCAACAAGCACAAGGACATATATTGAACGAAGTGAAAACAAAAGTGCCGGAAAATGCAAAATTAATTAGTGGGGGATCTGGATTTTTAATTGACACCAAAGGATATATCATTACCAATGCGCATGTACTAAAAGGAAACGGAGCCATTGTTATTAATAGTAAAGGACAGGAATTAAACGCCACCATTATATACAGCGATATAACGAACGACCTTGCTTTATTAAAAATAGAAGACAAGGATTACAAACAACCCAAAGCCATCCCCTACGCAATTCGTCGAAAAATTTCTGACTTAGGGGAGGAAATTTTCACCCTAGGTTTCCCACGTAATGACAATGATATTGTTTACGGCAAGGGTTATTTAAGTGCACAAACAGGTTATGAAGGTGATAGCAGTTCCTACCAAATTCAAATTAGTGCCAATCCTGGTTACTCTGGCGCGCCTATTTTTAATTCGAATGGCGAATTGATTGGCGTCATAAGTACAAGACAAAAATTAGCTGAAGGCGTTGCTTTTGCTGTTAAATCAACGGAGATTATAGATGTTGTCAATGCACTAAAAGACAATGAAAGAACAAAAGATATAAATATTAAATTACCAAAGTTTACAAGTAGCGCTTCTAGGAGCAGAAAGGCACAACTAGATAATTTAAAAAACTTTATGTACAGCGTTAGGTCATTTAATTAAACCCTTTGCTATTCCATCCTAATGCGCCCAATATATTTAAAAAAAATTCACACTTATCTTACCAAAGATTCTTTGGATATACTTGCGCCTCTACTAATTGATCAATACTCGCTTTAACGCCAGGCGCATCTTCCTTGTAGGTCACACCAAACCATTTTGCTTGTGTAGCAATCACTTTTACTTTTCCTAATTCTAATTCTGCAAATCGGCCCGCTACCAAAGGAATGAAAAACTCTGACTTTAATTCCTGCCCTTTTTTTTCTAAAAATAAAGCAAACTCACGTTCGCATAAATCAATAAAACCAGGTGCGAAACACATAAAATTCATACTCACTCTGGTCGCTTCCGCCAAAGCAGTTTCGACGCCGTCTTCCTCATAAACAATTTGACCACTAGCCGTTCTAAATATTTTTGTACGCTCATTTATTTTTGTCAAATAGGATTCAGTGTCCAATGTACACACACCCCTACTCACGGTTCCATTATCACTTAATGTATTGGCTAATTCATAGCCTAAAATACAATATGTTTTTTCAGAACAAGTAGTGGTTAAAAAATCGAAAGCTTGTTTAAATGCATCTACCCCATAATAATCATCTGCATTAATAACTGCAAATGGTTCATTCACCACTCCTTTGGTACATAACAATGCATGTGCAGTACCCCATGGTTTTGTTCTGTCTGCAGGTGTTGGATAATGATTGGTAAACTTATCTAAAGATTGATAGACATATGCAGTTGCTATTTTACCATTTAATTTTGGTTCAAAAATATTTTTAAAGGGCTCCGCAAATTCTTCTCTAATAATAAAAACAACCTTACCGAATCCTGCACGAATTGCATCATAAATAGAATATTCCATGATGGTTTCCCCGCTAGGGCCGAATCCTTCTGTTTGCTTCATGCTACCATACCTACTTGCCATTCCAGCAGCCAAAATCACTAATGTGGGTGCACTCATTGTTTGTATTTTTTAATCGTATTTTTACTTCAAGTTAAAAGCAGCGCAAAAATAACTGATTTTATATATTAATTGAGAAAATTTGAACGAAAACATTAACATACAAGCTGTTCCTAGCTTTTGTTTAAACCATATACAATTAGATGTATTAAGATTAGACGAGCTACACCCTATTGTAAGTGGCAATAAATGGTTTAAACTTAAATATTATTTACAACAAGCTCGGGAACAAAAAGTACATCGTATTGCTAGTTTTGGTGGCCCCTATTCCAATCATTTGGTGGCACTCGCCTTTGCTGCAAAAAAATATAATTTACAGAGCATCGGTTATGTCAGGTCGAATGAAGATGAACCCATCACCCCCACCTTACAGGAAGCGATACAATATGGAATGGTTTTAAAATTTTTAGGTAGAAATAATTTTCAAGTATTAAAAAACGAATTGCTTGAAAATAATGACGCTAACAATACCTACATTGTTGACGAAGGTGGTTATGGTATATTGGGCGCACAAGGTGCTGCGACAATTTTATCCGATCCGCTAACCAACAACTACAGCCATATTGTATGCGCAGTGGGTACTGGCACTATGATGGCTGGTTTAATCAATGCTGCAATGCAAAACCAACATGTGATTGGCATACCTGTGTTAAAAAATGAACTAACTATTCGAAATGAAATATCACAACTCATAACTAATCAAGAAACACCATTTACTTTGCTGCATGATTTTCATTTAGGCGGTTATGCTAAAACGAATCAAGCACAATTTGATTTTATGAACCACCTTTGGGATACAGAAAAAATACCGACCGATATTGTATATACAAGTAAAGTATTTATGGCAGTAAAAAGTTTAATAGCGAATAATTACTTTTCACCGACTGCTAAAATTTTAATCATTCATAGTGGCGGCTTACAAGGGAATAGATCATTGCCTGCCGGGACCTTACTGTTTTAAAGTAAATAAATCACTAGCCTACCTTTAATGAAATTTTGATTACAAAAATCTAATATAAAAGTTGCAACTAAGAAGCAACTAAATCACATTCGAATACCTTTTCGAAATGATATTTAATTTTTTGCTTCACTTCATCATAATCTACTTTCCTGCCTAATTCTTTTTCTAATGAGGTGACTGCCTTTCCTTGAATACCACAGGGTACAATGTATTCAAAATGGGATAAGTCCGTATTTACATTTAACGCAAAACCATGCATCGTAATCCAACGACTACATTTAATGCCCATGGCACAAATTTTTCTTGCCATAAATGGATCTTCCGGCGAAAGCCATACGCCTGTTTCACCTGCACTTCTATCTCCTTTTAAACCATATTCAGCGAGTACTTGTATGATTACTTCCTCTAAACTGCGCAAATACCAACCTAAATCGGTTTTAAACTTATCTAAATCTAATATGGGATATCCTACTACTTGCTGCAAACCATGATAGGTAATATCACCCCCCCGATTAATATGATAAAATTCG
>CAIWBA010000249.1 GCA_903910765.1 uncultured Bacteroidota bacterium | reverse complement strand
GTGAATCCACCATCCACACCAATATCCATACCAGTCACAAATTTTGACGCGTCGCTTAACAACCAAACCAAGGCGCCTATTAATTCATCTGGTTGACCAAATCTTTTGTAAGGGGTATTTCTGATAATGGCATTACCCCTATCTGTATAAGAGCCATCCTCATTGGTTAACAAAGTTTTATTTTGACTTGTAAGAAAAAATCCAGGCATAATGGAATTGATTCTTATTTTATCGCCATAACGATTGGCCATTTCAATTGCAAACCATTTGGTATATATATCAATGGCCGCCTTACCCATGCTATATCCTAAAACCTTTGTTATAGCACGCTTCGAACTCACTGATGAAATATTCACAATACTTCCATTGCCTGTTTTTGCAATTTCAGGTCCAAATACTTGAACAGGAATAATGGTACCCCATAAATTAAGGACTAAAGCATCTTTCATTCCATCAATATTCAAATTGAAAACATCTTCCGTTGGTTGTAAAACCCCCGATGGTATATTTCCACCAGCGCCATTCACCAAACCATCTATTTTACCATACTTCCCTAAAATTTCATTTTTCGCAGCAACCAATTGTGCTTCTTCTAATACATTCACCGAAATAAAATGAGCATCTCCTCCATTCGCTTTCACTTCTGCTACTCTTTCATTTCCCTTCTCCACATTCTGACCCAAAATAATTGGGACGCCACCTTGTGCTGCAATACCTTTTACAAATCCTGCACCTAATACACCAGTACCTCCGGTAACCACAATTACTTTTCCTTTTAGGCTAAACATATCCGATTGTCCCATTTTTTATAATTTAATTTTTAAAAACATCTTTAATTTATTACTTCATTTATATTGGCTATTTAAAAGAATAAATCAGCTAACAAATAAAGTTACAAACAAGCAATTTATTTTGTTCATTACTTTTCTATAATGTTCAAATACAATAAGTTAAGTGCGTAGATACCTTCACTTAATGCAAGCACAAAAAGACAATTAACTAGTTTGAAAATTACTAAATTTTAGACAAATTTGGAATTATTCAAGCGATAAAAAAATAAGAAAACGATACTATTTACGCAAACGATGTAGTAATTTTAGTAAATTGGCAATAATTTAGTATCCCCAAAGAAAACAATCCCATAAAAGCCCATGGCAGCAGTAAATTTAAAGCAATTAGCAAAAATATTGAACCTTTCCATTTCAACGGTATCAAAGGCCTTAAGAGATAGTCATGAAATTGGAGATGCCACCAAAGAACGCGTTTTGGCCAAAGCAAAGGAAATGGACTACACCCCCAATCCATTTGCCAGTGGATTAAGGAGAAATAAAAGTAAAACAATCGCAGTTGTGGTTCCTGAAGTAGCCAATAACTATTTTTCATTGGCAATTAATGGCATTGAGCGTATCGCACAGGAAAATGATTACCATGTACTCATTTACTTAACGCATGAAGATATTGAAAAGGAAAAAGGGATCATGAAGCATTTGGAAAATAAAAGAGTAGATGGTGTTTTGATGTCAGTAACAATGAACACCAGTAATCAAACCCATTTATCTGATTTTCAACAAAAGGGAATTCCCATTGTGTTTTTTGATCGGATTTGTCATGAAATTGAAACCGCTAAAATTACGACGGATGACTATATTAGCGGCATCAATGCAACCAAACATTTAATTGAAAACAACTGTAAGGATATCGCCTTTTTATCATTAGGCGACGAAATTTCAATTATGCAAAAAAGAAAAAGTGGCTATTTAGAGGAATTGCATAAAAACAATATGGAAGTCAAACCGGAAAGAGTTATAAAATGCGGTAATGATGACGAACATAACTACGCACTTGTGAAAAAACTTTTAACTGGGAAAAATAAACCTGATGGTATTTTTGCTTCCGTGGAAAAATTAGCCATTACCACCTATCAAGTTTGCAGAGAATTAAATATGAATATACCGAATGATGTCAAAATAATTTGTTTTTCTAATCTTGAAACTGCCTCCTTATTAAGTCCTTCCCTTTCTACGATTACCCAACCAGCCTATAATATTGGTAAAACTGCTGCTGAGGTAATGTTCAAATACCTAGACAAAAACAAAACCTATATTCCGAATGAGAATATTGTTTTACAATCTACTTTACACATCAGGGAATCCTCTCAACAAATTGTTTAACATTAATTTCAACAAGCTCAACCATTTGCAACTTTAATTTGTTATTGTTTTATGAATAAGATAATTATCGCTATTACGGGCGCAAGTGGTGCTATATATGCTAAATGTTTGATGGACGCACTTGTCCCGCTAAATGACCAATACGAATCAGTGGGTGTGGTGATGAGCGATAATGCAAAAATTGTTTGGGAAACCGAATTGGATAATAAAGACTATACCAAATATCCATTTACTTTTTATCAAAAAAATGATTTCAACGCGCCCTTTGCATCAGGATCCGCGCAATACAATATCATGTTTGTGGTTCCTTGCAGCATGGGTACATTAGGGCGTATCGCATCAGGAATAAGTGATGATTTAATTACACGCGCGGCCGATGTAGTTTTAAAAGAAAGAAGAAAACTCATCTTAGCAGCGCGCGAAACACCGTATAACTTAATTCATATCAAAAATATGGAAACCATCACATTGGCGGGTGGTATCATTTGTCCTGCGACACCTAGCTTTTATAGCAAGCCAAAAACAATGGAAGAAATGGCGATGACTGTGGTGAACAGAATGTTAGATTTAGCAGGCATTGACAATAAAAGTTATCGTTGGGGCCATCCCCAATAAAAAAGTCCTACCCATTTAAGGATAAGACTTTTTAGTAAATGCAGTTTCTATTTTTGTCCTACCAATTGTTACGATACAAAAATTGATCGTCAATATTGGACATATGATTTTATATTAATCTTCCGCAGCCATTCTTCCTTTGAAATAACCCACTGACTCTGCAATTCCTGGCAAAGGATCTGTCATATCTTTTTCATATTCGATACTACATACTCCAGTATATTTTACTTTACGAAGTGATTCAATGACTGCGCCAAAATTGATAACACCACGACCAAACTCAATACCCTTACCTTCTTTTGCTGCCGTATTAATATCCTTTATATGCAAATCAAATAAACGATCCTTAAAGTCACGAATTGCTTTTTCAGGTAAGGTACCAGCGCGCAATGAATGCCCAATATCAATACACATACCCATTCTTGCATCTAAATTTTTAACACGATTATATACATCTCCAGGTGCTGGATATAAAGCATCCTCAGGTCCATGATTATGAATAGCTAATCTAATATCATACTCCTTCACTTTTTGTTCTGCGTATTCAATTAATTCATAATTAGGAACGCCTACAATCATATTTACCCCACATTTTTTTGCATAGGCAAAAGTGTTATCCACTGCCTCTTTGGTTTTCATATAAATAACCCCCACTGTATATATATTAATGCCTGCTGCTTTATACTTAGCCATTGCTGCACTAATTTGCTCATCCGTACTATTCAATGGTAAATGAATTTCCTTTAATGACATGTTTGATAATCCAATGCGTTTCATCATTGCTATAGATTGCTCCAAACTAAATTTGGTAAATGAATAACCAGCCATTCCAATTTGTAAAGGCGCATTTGTATTACTTAATGACTTAACTGAACTACTATTTGCATTCCCAATAACAGGTAATAATGCAGTTCCTGAAATTCCTAAAATAGTTTGTTGAATAAATTTTCGACGATTTGACATGGTCTTATTTTTTAAAAAGAAATGATGAATTATTATTAAAACTAAAGTTACTACAATATAGTTAAACCCAAATGTCCCCGCCCCGATAATTCGAGACAGGGACATTTTAAAAAGAGTTTACACTATTTTATTATTGCTCAGGAATTTTATCCAAAGCAGGTATATTTAATTCTGCACCAGAGTATCCTACATTTTGATTAATACGACCTCCTGTATTACCTAAAATAGCAGATTGTGGTATTGGCCATAATACATGGTATTGACTAATTTTCATCATATCATTGTGAAGTGTAACGAAATTAGTTTTGTAAAATATATTTTTTTCCAAAATACGATCTATCATAAAATTAGAAGTTGAAAACGCAGTTGCAGTATAGCTTTTACCATTATATGATTTACCAGTAGTAGCAAAAAGATACGCAATTCTTGTTAATTCTGTTTTACGCGGCTCTTCCCAATACAACTCACGTGCTCTTTCATCTAAGATGGTTCCGATACCAGTAACTTGCGCAGCTGTATAAGGCGAACATTTAGCACGCGTTCTAACCACATTAATATCAGCAGCAGCACTTGCCATATCCCCTTTCCATACATAAGCTTCCGCTCTTAATAAATAAGTTTCTGCCAAACGGAATATATACCAATCACTATGTCCGCCTTGCATTGGATTTGCTTCTGTATCTGGCACATATAATTTATAATGCGGCCAAGGATACCAGCTACGTAATGTATCTGCACATAATAATTTTCCTTTAGAATCATATAATTGCATACGTGCACCATAATAGGTTGGATCCGCTGTTTTTAAAGCTGGGGCAAAGTAGCGTACATTTTCCATGAACATATAGTTACCAGAAGTGGAATCATGTCTTAAATCCTTCGTATCATCCCAGATATCCTTGTATTCATAAGGCGTAGAACGACAACGACCAATACCACGACCATACAAGTTCATAATATCAATTTCATTTCCGCCCGTTGCCGCAGCACCTGCTTTACCGTTAGGTGTAACAATATTTGTACCCACTGAAATTCCAGGAACCGCTTGACGCATAATACGTGTTCCTAAATTTGTACCCACACCATAAGCACCTGCACTACCTAAACGATCTGTAACCAACATCAACACCTCTGTGTTAGCAGCTGCTGATTTATTATCTGGACGATGTAAATCCCAGGTTACATTTTTTGTAGCATTAGCCGCATCCACACCAAAACGCGTAGTCATTAATTTATAAGTACCGTTATTAATAAGCGCTGTAGATGAAGCTATTGCATCATCAAATAATCCTAAGGCTAAATTGATTTTGGTTAATAAATGGTAACAAGCACCACGATTTACAATTCCTTTATCTGCAGCCCATGGCACATATTGCACCGCATATTCCAAATCCGTTTTCATTCTTTTTAAAATCACATCGCGCTTAACTGTCGAGAAATCTACTTTCGCAGTAGTGATTTCAGTTATTGGACAAGGAATATCGCCAAACTGATTGGTTAAACGATAATAGTTATACGCTCTGAAAAAATAGGCTTGACCCATAAAACTATTACGCTCTGCATCCGTTAAAGCTTTTGCAAGTGGTAAACGGGTAATGATTGTATTTGCCATACGAACCCCTATCCATTCTTGGTCCCAATACCAACCAATACGATTAAAATCAGGACTGTTTAATTGTGCATCTGGACGAATTAGTAAATCCATATTTTGCGCAGGACCTGTTTTGTCATCAGTTCCTTCTACCGAAATATCAGAAAAAATATTCTCCGTGATAATGGGTGAACCATCTCCAAAAAATTCATCTCTAATATTTTTAGCTGACGCCCCTAAAGCTGCTTTAAAACCAGTTGCATCCACAAAAGTATTTTCAGGCGAATAAATCGATAAAGGCTTTGGTGTTAACCAATCCTTATTACAACTACTTACAACTACCATCAGTAGGTAAGCGAATATGCTAAAGTATTTTATATTATTTTTCATGTCTTTTATTTTGTAATTATTAAGTTCTTATAAAGTGATGTTTAAACCAAAATTAACATTATAGGGCGTTGGTGCACCACCGCTAGTTCCATTTTTGTTTTCTGGATCAAAATATATCCAATTGGTAAATACATGTGCATTCACAATATTTACATAAAACTTAACATTGTCAAATTTCCATTTTTTAGCCAATTGACTTGGAACATTATAAGCCAAACTTGCATTACTTAATCTAACAAATGAAGATGCTCTATATACATTCCAAGAAACTGGACCGCCCACATTTGAAGCAATTCCACCATAATCATTGATTGGATTACTAGGTGTCCAATATGGAATTTTATAGAAGTTAGAACGATCGTAAAACACGTTTCCACCATTCAATTGAGAGTTGGTTGCTTCACTAAATGAACTTAACTGACCAATTTTAGCATATAAAGTAAAAGAGAAATCAAAGTTTTTATAAATTCTGAAATCATTTCTTAAGTTCCAAGAATACTTTGGTGTTGTTTCTCCTAAGAATTGTTTATCAGCGATGGTATAAGCGCCATCATTGTTTAAATCCACCAAACGCATATCCCCTGGCTTATACCCATATGATTTTGCCAATGCCGCATCAGCCACCTGCCAAACACCTTGAATACCATAATTATAAACCGAGGAAATTGAATGTCCAATAAACCACTGATTGGTCAAGTCATCTTTCTCAGAACTTCCAATTTGCTTTCCTGTTGCAGGATCGTAATCGGGTGTTGCACCATATAGATGATTGATTTTATTTCTATTTAACCAAAAACTAATGGTACTCTTCCAAGTTAAATTTTTACGTTCTAAGTTCACCGTATTTACACTCATCTCAAAACCTTTATTTTCTACTTCACCTAAGTTTACTAAAATACTACTAAACCCAGTTACTGTAGGCAAGGAACGATTCACTAATAAATCCTTAGTGGTACGAACATAATAGTCAATAGATCCACTCACTTTACCATTTAAAATGGAGTAATCAATCCCTGAATTTATCGCACTATTTCTTTCCCACTTCAAACTAGGATTTGATAAATTACTTGAAGCAACTGTTGAACCATTATAAGCAGCCCCACCTGATGTTACAAAAACATAAGTACCAGATGATAAATTTGATAAGGCAGCATAACGACCAATTTCACGGTTACCATTTTCACCATAGGATACCCTAAATTTTGCATAGTCCAACCACTTTTGAGTTCCTTGCATAAATTTTTCCTCATTCAATGCCCAGCTAAATGCAACTGAAGGGAAAGTAGCTCTTGGATTCTGTTGTCCAAATGCTGAATAACCATCACGACGTGCTGTTGCTGTTAAAAAATACTTTTGATCATAGTTATAATTGATACGACCCATTAAGGCATCGCCCGTTGCCATTTGATCATCACTTGAAATAGTCGCAGGCAAGGTTCCAGATTGTACTGAATGGAAACTTAAATTATCATTAGGTGCAAAATTCTCCGCATGCATTGTTGAGTTCCAAGATTGAAATTTTTCCGCATTGAATAAAAAAGTAGCTTCAATAGTATGTTTGTCCAATTTTTGATTCCATCTTAAAATATTATCTAACTGCCAAGAATAGGTAGTTTGATTTCTTCTATCTACCACCCCTTTTTTAGCAGCAATGGTTGGATTTAATGCAGACTGATGATTAAACTGCGTCAAAAAGTCATAGCGAGGTGAAAAATTCACTTGGTAAGAAAAACCAAATGGTAATTTACCTTTTGCATATAAGGATCCAAAAAAGTTGTTGTATTGATACATGCGATCCGTATACGCTTGATCAATAAAAGGATGTGTGTTATTTCCTGGATCATCATTTGGACTTGTTCTCAAGGTTACCCCATCTGCAGCATAATAGGAACCCCAAGGTGTAGTTCTTGTAACATCACTTAAACTAACCGGAATAGAACTTTCATCTCTATTTGAAAATTGAAAATTCATACCCACTGTTAAAAATTTAGCTGCTGTTGCCTCTAAATTTAAACGGGTACGGAATGTTTTATAGGTATCCCCTACAGTTAAACCCTCATTGGTTAAATAACCTAATGACAAATAATAATTATAATCATCTCTTCTTTGCGCAATACTCACGGTATGGTCATGTTGTAAAGCATTGTCATTATAGATTAACTTTTCCCAATCTAACATTTGAGCTGCTTGGTAGTTGGCAATTTCAACTGGCTTTAAACGTAATCTGTTCAACCATTCAGTTGTAGCATCACCAGTCGCACCAGTCAAAGCCATCCAGTCTGCCTGTGATATACTACCTGAAGGTAATTTAGTGGGGTTCACATATCTATATTTAATACCTGGTTTTGAAGTTGAATCATAACCCATCATACTCCAAATAGCTTCCGCTCTAAAATCTAGCATCTCATTACCATCCAATAAATGTGGTTTATTGGCTAATTTATTGAATCCAATATTATCATTAAAAGTAATGATAGGTTTTCCCGACTTTCCCTTTTTGGTACTAATCAAGATAACCCCATTTGCAGATCTTGCTCCAAATACGGCAGCAGAACTCGCATCTTTTAAGATATCAATTGTTGCGATATCATTCGGATTAATATCCTCTAAGCCACCTGGATAAATAACTCCATCCAATACGATTAAGGGACTTGAGCTAGCAGTAAGGGTTCCTTTACCTCTAATTTGTAAGCTGGCATTTGATCCTTTTGTACTAGCATCAAATCCAACATCCAAACCAGGCGCATTACCTCTTAACATGTCGCCTACAGAACGTGGATTTTCATTTTCAAGTTGTGTCGCTTTAATTTGAGATACAGCTCCAGTCAAATCCTTTTTGCTTTGCGTACCATAACCAACCACCACCACATCTGAAAGTGATGATACTTGATCAATTAAAGTCACATTAATTAATTTGTTATTTTTTACAGCCACTTCCTTTGTTAAAAAACCAACGGCCGAAAATACAAGTGTTCCATTATCAGGAGCACTAATGGTAAAAATACCTTTCGCATCTGTGATTACTGCTGTTTTACCACCTTTCACTGTTACGTTAATCCCATCCAATGGGGTATTACGACTGTCCGTCACTTTACCTGTAACAGTAATTTGTGCAAAAGCTGTTTTCAATGTGTTAACACGCGCAAGAACAGGCGTTGCACTTACTACTAAAATGCCAAATAAACTTAGCATGAGTAAGCTACTCGACATAAGTTTTTTGCAATTTTTTTTGGTTTGTTTCATTTAACTTTAGTTTATATTATTGTTTTACTTAATTACATTTGAATGACAGAAGTGTATTCAAAATGAACATACTTCCGTTATAGAAAATACCGCTTGTACTATTTTAACTGGAAAAATGAAACTAGTATTAAACTAATCTGATTTCATTCAATCAAAGTAAAAAACAAGCAATCGTAATTTAAGCAGTATAAATT
>CAIWBA010000248.1 GCA_903910765.1 uncultured Bacteroidota bacterium | reverse complement strand
TTATACTCCGTGGTAGATGGCAAAAAATAAAAGCATTGTATAAGGGAATTGGCGAGGGTTTAAAATTTGGGATACAATCTTAATAAATTCAATAAGAAACTTAACATATTAAATTAAAACAATTGAAAAAAATTATCATCACAGGCGTTGCGGGTTTATTAGGTTCCCGTATGGCAGAATGGATTTTGGAAAATCATCCAGACATACAAATTATTGGTATCGATGATTTATCGGGTGGCTATCAGGAGCATGTACCTGAAGGTGTAGTATTTCACCAATTGGATTTAAGTAAGGATAACATTGATGAATTATTTAAAGAGGTATCGGTTGTTTATCATTTTGCAGCTTATGCGGCTGAAGGGTTAAGTCCGTTTATCCGAAAATTTAATTACAACTGTAACTTGGTGGCTACTGCGAATGTGGTGAATGCTTGTATTACGCATAATGTACAAAGGTTAGTATTCACGTCAAGTATGGCAGTGTATGGCATAGGAACACCACCGTTTAAAGAAACGGATAAGCCAGCACCCATTGATCCATATGGAGTAGCCAAATATGCATGTGAAATGGATATTCAAATTGCTGGTGAACAACATGGTTTAGACTGGTGTATCATACGACCACATAATGTATACGGACGTAATCAAAATATTTGGGACCGCTACCGAAATGTATTAGGTATTTGGATGTATCAATATATCAACGGATTACCATTTACCATTTTTGGTGATGGTTCACAACAACGCGCATTTTCAAGTATTGATGATTGCTTATTACCATTGTGGAAGGCAGGTAATGACGCGAGGGCTTCAAAACAAATCATAAATATTGGAAGTTGGAAATATTATTCTGTCAAGCAAGCGGCTGATGTTTTAAAACAAGTGATTGGTTCCGGTGAAATAAAACATGAACAAGCACGACACGAAGTAAAGGATGCATTACCAGCACATGAGTTAAGTGTGCAATTGTTGGATTATAAGGATACGACCAGTTTAGAAGCTGGATTATCAGACATGTGGCAGTGGGCACAACAACAACCCAAGCGAGAACAAAAATCATGGGAAACTTATGAATTGGAAAAAGGCTTGTATGGTTTTTGGAAAAACAAATAAGTAATACAAACAGCGGCCAGTAATATTATATTGAAATATAAGTGAAGCAAAGAAAAAAAGAGGTAGATAAAATTTTTATAAAGGCACAAGCAATTATTGTTGCCATTGTTTTTTGCGTAAGCATTTTCGCTTTTCAAAATGCAAAAGCGCAAAGCATTAGTATGGATCAATTGCCGATTGAGGATGCATTAAGGCGTTTACAATTGATGGGGAAAATTGAATCAGATATTTCATTTATGTCACGTCCGTTGCAACCCACCAAAATAGGTGCATGGGATAGCGCTTTGAAATGGCTGGATCCAGTATATTTTAAAAAGGGATTACACCCCATTGGTAAAAAGTTTTTAGGGAATACATTTTATGCTACTATATTACCATTGCAAGTAACAGGGCAGTATGTAACTGAACATCCGTTTCAAGAGTTGGATGGACCTATGGTTGCAAGTAGCGGAAGGCAAACATATATTAGTGGGGGCGTATTTTTAAAACTAGGTCCTTTAACCATCCAATACCAACCGCAGTTTGTATGGGCCGAAAATAAAAACTATCGCGGCACCCTGCAAACGCCTAATTATAATTTCCCCGATAGCTATAGCTATGATCATTTTAAAAACAATTTAGTTTTCAATGGAATATTTGATGACCCATTTTTGAAAAATAATTTATTAGGTAATTCAAGTATACGCTTAAATGCGGGCCCGGTAAGTGTGGGGGTGAGTTCCGAAAATTTAACCTGGGGACCTTCAATTATGAATCCATTAATTATGAGTTCGCACCCAGGAGGCTTTATGCATTTAAGCTTTAATAGTCGCCGCCCTTGGCGCACTAAAATAGGAAGTTTCGAATGGCAGTGGGTAGCGGCTTATTTGGAGGAATTAAATCCAGCTTATCGCGGATTAACCGAAAATTATATGGGTTTGGGAAAAGGACAATCTCGAGATGAAAAAAGATATTTTAATGGTGCCATGCTAAGCTATCAACCTAAATGGATCAAGGGTTTGAGTATGGGGTTAACTAGAGTTGCACAAGAACCTGAAATATTATTATGGGATTACAGTACTGACCGTTTCGCATCCGCACCCAATTGGAATTTAATTTTTAGAAATGCAGCTAGAAAAAGCGATGGAGACCAATTCAGTAACTGGCTACTATACCCGGTGGAAGAAAGTATTGATCAATACGCAGGCGCTTTTTTAAGATGGGTTTGGGAACCTTCGCATGCTGAATTTTATACGGAATGGTCCCGCAATGATGCATTCTATAATTTGCGTGATTTTATACAGGATCCCGAACATTCCAGGGCCTATACTTATGGCTTTCGAAAATTATTTAATTACGATGAAAAAAAGCCTTTAAAGTATTGGCAGTTTGTGACTGAATATACCCGTATTCAGCAAGCATCTAGTTTCCCAGTACGAAGTGCAGGTACTTGGTATGTACATGGTGGATATCGACCATTTGGCTATAATTATTTGGGCCAAAATTTAGGTGCTCCTATTGGATCGGGGGGTAATTATTTTATGATGCGTGTAAGTAAATTTGAAGGTATGAAGCAATTAGCTATCCAATTGGAAAGCACCACTAAAAACACCGATGATTATGAGGGCAGCGGATTGGCCTTTCAAAATGCTAGTAAAACCAAATGGGTGGA
>CAIWBA010000247.1 GCA_903910765.1 uncultured Bacteroidota bacterium | reverse complement strand
GCAACAGCAAAATCTCGAACAAGGGCAATCGCTGCTACTTCACTCACTTTCTGACTCACCCGCATTTCACGAATTTCTTGCTCCACATTTTCCTCATTTAAATACATATCACTCTGCAAAGTTGTCGGGTTGTATTTGAATTGAAGTGTGATTTTATTTAAGGCAGATGCAATGTCAGTAGTATTATCAAAATCAACGCCTGCTCTTAAAAAAAATAATGCAACTGCACGGTACATTGCACCCGTATCTATAAAAACATATTGCAAATTATTTGCCATGGCTTTTGCCAATGTGCTTTTACCACAGGAGGAATATCCGTCAATCGCAATAATTATTTTTTGACTAGCCATTATTCAACATTAATGGTTTGTGTTTTAGGAAGATTCGCATTACGAATGGCAATTTGTCGCACTGCTTGCGAAACTACGGTCCTTAATGCATTTTTAGAAATTTCATCCTTCCCAACCATTGCAGGAACGCCTTCATCTCCGCCTTCTCTTATGGATTGCACCAATGGTATTTGCCCAAGGAATGGCAAATCATATTCTTCCGCTAAGTTGCGGCCACCTTCTTTTCCAAATAAATAATATTTATTATTCGGTAATTCTTCGGGTGTAAAATAAGCCATGTTTTCAACCAGCCCAATGATCGGCACTTTAATATTTGCCTGCCCAAACATAGCGATTGCTTTTTTAGCATCCGCTAATGCAACTGTTTGCGGAGTAGTAACAATCACTACCCCTGTTACAGGAACCGTTTGCATAATAGTTAAATGTATATCACCTGTTCCAGGAGGCATATCAATAACTAAATAATCTAACTCTCCCCAATCCACATCAGTGATAAATTGGCGAATGGCACTACTCGCCATGGGTCCTCTCCAAACCACTGCATCTTTTTCATCTACTAATAATCCGATACTCATTAAACGAATACCAAATTTTTCCAAAGGCAAAATAATCCCTTTCCCATTGTCATCTTTCATCAACGGGCGTTGTCCACGAACACCAAACATAATGGGAACACTTGGCCCATAAATATCTGCATCCATTAATCCAACTTTTGCACCGCCTTCTGCTAATGCCAATGCTAAATTTGCAGAAACAGTGCTTTTACCCACACCCCCTTTTCCACTTACTACCGCAATAATATTTTTTACTTGTCCTAAAACCGTTTTTTCATCCTGTCTTCTACTAGTTGTATTTGAAGTAAAGTTCACGGTAACAATCGCCTGCTTATTGACCAATAATTTAATCGCATTTTCACAAGCATTTTTCATCAAATCCTTCATTGGACATGCTGGTGTAGTTAATACAATGGTAAAACTTACATGATCACCCTCCACTACTAAATCGGTAATCATATTCAAAGTAACCAAGTCCTTACCCAAATCCGGCTCCTGCACATTACTTAATGCCTTTAGTATCAAATCCACTGTCATTTTGAAAGTTTTTGTTAAAAAAATAGCGACGTGCAAAGTTAAGTCTCAATAGGCTTATTTTGCAGTTTTAATTGGAGGATTATCCATTTTTATATAAAAAACAGCCCATTTCGATCCTAAAAAATGCTGCGGTTTTTTAAGGATTGCCCCTTAATTTTGCACCACATGCGACAAAGACACCTATTTATACTTTTAATCATTTTTGCATTAACACCATTCCGCAATTTTGCGCAAACTACTGCGCCAGATATTTACCGTGATTCGGTTGTACAATTGTATGGCGTGGTGATGACTGCAGATAGTCTAAAAGCCATTCCATTTGCAAGTGTCTTGGTTAATAAAAAAGGGCGAGGTACCATTACCAATAATGATGGTGTATTTTCAATTGCGGTAAATAAGGGTGAAAATATTACGTTCTCTTGTATTGGATTTAAAAACAGAACTATCTTAATTCCAGAAAATTTAGAAGGCAACCAATATAGTGTGATACAGTTAATGATTAATGATACCAATTTTTTACCTGCGACTATATTAAAGCCCCGACCGACCAGAGCGCAATTTGAACGTGATTTTGTAAATGCAAAAATTGACGACGACTTATTTGAAACAGCAAGAAAAAATACAAGCGCAAGTCAAAAAAGAGTCATCTTATCAAGTTTACCCTATGACGGTAGAGAAGCAGTTGGCGCATCACTCAATCAACAGGCATCAAAATATTATTATTCAGGGCAATTACCGCCAATGAATATTTTAAACCCTGCGGCTTGGAAAAGTTTTATTAACTCATGGAAAAGGGGCGATTATAAATCAAGAAAAAAATAATACATGAAAATGATAGCTGTCATTGGTGCAGGAACCATGGGAAATGGGATTGCACATGTATTTGCACAACATCATTTTTTGGTACACTTAATAGACACCGACAAGTTAGCCCTAGATAAAGCTATCAGCACCATCGAGAAAAATGTAGATCGACAAATTGCAAAAGGAAGCCTTGCCGCTACTGAAAAAGAAATACTTCTTTCCAATATCAAAACATTTACCGATTTAAATACAGGAATTGGAGATGCCGATTTAATTATTGAAGCCGCCACCGAAAATAGTGCTGTTAAAAAAAAGATATTCGCGGAGATGGATAAATATGCAAAACCAAATTGCATATTAGCAACAAATACATCAAGTATATCCATT
>CAIWBA010000246.1 GCA_903910765.1 uncultured Bacteroidota bacterium | reverse complement strand
CAGATGCAGTATTATTTTGCATAATCGGCTTTAAACTTTTACCCTGCAATTGGCTAGGAATTGCAAGTCCTGCTAAATCACAAATCGTAGGGAAAATATCAAGATGCTCCGATAAGGAATTAGATTTACCTGGTTTCATCCCTGGGCCTGCAATAATTAATGGTGCACGCGTAGCTTGTTCTAGGTTGGTATGTTTTTCCCAAAGGTCATGATCTCCTAAATGCCAGCCATGATCACCCCATAACACAATGATTGTATTTTTTAAAGTACCTAATGAATCTAAAGTATTTAATAAAATACCGATTTGCGCATCCGTATAGGAAACTGCTGCAAGGTAGCCATGAATTAATTCCTTTTGTTTTTCCTCTTTTAAATAAACGTGTGCGCCAGGTTGGTTGTAAGTAGCGAACTCAGGGATATCAATATAATTTCTTAACTCTCCTGACTTATGATACGCAATTTCTGGTGCATCTTTTGCGTGCTCACGAAATTCAGCCAAAGGCATACTCGCACGATCATACATGTCCCAATATTTTTTAGGTGCTACAAATGGTAAGTGTGGTTTATGAAAACCAACCGCCATAAAAAAGGGTTTTGCATTTTTTGAAAGTTTAACCATTTCTTTTTTTGCAAGTAATGCAATAACACCATCTTCATAGGCATTATCCGGAACATCGATACATTCAGTGGAAGGCCCTTTAATACTGGTAGGCTCTTCATCATCATTGTCACGTTGTACCCTTTCTTTTTTTACTAAAAACAATGCTTTATTTTCCGGCTTTTGGTATTGCTTATTCGCAGGGAAACCCAATCCATTGGCAAAATCAGCTGCCTCAGGCATTAAGTAAGGTAGGTTCCAGGAAACAGGATCAATTTGTTTGATGGCACTACTTGGATGATATATTTTTCCAGTACCCACCGCATCATATCCTTGGGTAATTAAATATTGTGGTAATGTTAAAATATCCGGATTCATATCACGCATTTGCGTTTTTAAATCCCAAATTTTTGTATAGTCGGGACGCATACCTGTCATCAAACTAGCACGTGTAGGTCCACAAACTGCTTGTTGACAATAGTTGCTCATGAACACTGTGCTCATCTTAGCAAGTCGATCAATATTGGGTGTCTTTACCATCTTATTGCCATACGCACCTAGTTCGGGCTTTAAATCATCGATCGCAATAAACAAGATATTGGGTTTGCTATTTTTTTGCGCATTGGATATCGTAACACCCAAAGTAAAAACTAAAATTAAAAACAGAAATGCTTTTTTCATTATATTATTATTCATGATTAAAATTAAATATTTAATTATTATTAATCCAAAGGATTGGATTTCTTATAGGTAAATTTCTGATGACTTCGGCAGTCGTAGGAAAGTGCTCCAGCCTTGACCAAGTGGTTAGCCAATCTTGATTACCATAGGCTGCGTAACCAAACAGTAAAAAAGGATGGGCAACAGGCCAATTTTCCCAATACATGATATCCTTAGGCAGTGTCCAACTATTTTTATTCTCGACAAAAGGATATAAAAATTCAATACCCTTTTTCAAACTTAAACCATTGGCTGTTTTAAATGCCCACAAATTATTTTCTTTGGTAGATAACACATGCGCTAATGTATACATGGCATCTAAATTAAAAAGCGAATACCCATAAGGTTTGGTGCGCTTAAGCTCCAAGGGGAAACTGCCATTTGGATCCATTTGTGAAGGAAGTAGTAGTGTTTTAAAACGGTTGTCACAATAATTGAGAAGTGCCGTATCATTGACTAGCTTCGCAAAAACTGCAACTTGCATGGTCCAACAAGTACCATGATTATTTTTGGCTTCTCTTTCATCAATGCCATAGGGATGGGTGGTTACCCATTGTAAATATTGTTGAAACCATTTTTTGACTGCTATTATGTAGGAAGTTTTAATTGCATGTTGCTTTTCTAAAACCATAACACTTTGTGCAACTTCCATCATTTGAATCATATCAATGATTCCTACGCCCCTTCCTGTTACCTTTCCTTTAATCGCTTGCGCATACAATAAAGAAGGATTCATTTTGGTTGCCGTATCCACGAACCAGGCTTTACAATGTTGTATCGCTTTAAACGCATATTTGTTATCCTTGGTTAAAAGATAAGCAGATGTTAAGTTGCCTACAATTTGACTGAAACGAATCATGGCTAGCCGATGTTCTGAAAAATTAGCTGGATTTGTTTGTCCGTCCTTTTGAATATAAGGACCACTTGGATTTAATGAATCAGGCCACCAATAATCAGCTTCTGAAAAAAAATCATGCCTGCCACCTGCTGAACGATCACTGTGAAATGAGGTAACTGTAATTGGTTTTGATTTTAAATCCTCATTTGCCTTAGCTAAAATATCCTTAGATAATAATGTACCCAGCTTTTTAAATAAAATGGGCTGCGCTTTCATCGTTTGTGAAAACAAAAAAGAACAGATTATTAATATGAATAATTTTTTCATTAAAAATGTAAAAGATGTTTATTCATAATAGCAGTTTGACAATAAAATAGTCGATTGGTTTACTATTGTTAAATTAAAATGTTTCAACCCTACTGTGCAAGGTTGAAACATTTTAAAAATATCATTTAAATTTAGTAGCCCGGATTTTGCGGGATAACTAATTTGGTATTATTGTCAATTTCACGTTGTGGAATAGGTAATAATAATTTATCATTGGTAACATACCCTTGGATCGTAGCCAAAGGAGCTGCTGGTGAAGGATATTTACTATAATGATTGGTCCACATTGTATTAAAATTAGCTTTCAATGTAGTTACTGCATCTAAACTTGGCATAGTCGTATTAAAACGAACCATATCAAACCATCTTACATTTTCAAAAGCAAATTCCAATCTTCTTTCTGTAGCTAGTTCCTTTTCAAATTGCGCTGTAGTAGTAACCGTCGCAGTGGTTAATGCTGGCAAACCTGCTCTTACCCTAGTTAGATTAATTAAGGCTAAACTTGCAGCACTATTTCCTTGTGCTTCTGCTAACATTAATAATACATCTGGATATCTAATTACATTCCAATCGCTTTCACCATCCCCTTTAATTGAAACTGGGGTAACTAATTTTTTAGGGTATAAGTTATTCAATGCTTTACCGTATACACCAATACTTACCGCATTTCGATTGTCTAATACATTGTACACTGAATTTAATTCAGAACATGGTGCATTTTGACCAGAGCCATCGCCATTAATAATCGCAATACCACTTAATTCTGGTGCAAATAAATTTGGAAAAGGAGAGCCTTGTCCAATACCACCTGCTTTGTATCTTACTGCAAACAATACTTCCTTACTCATTTCATTGGTCACCGTAAAATTATCTGCGTACAAAGTATTTAAACCATAACCACTATTGGTAATAATGTCATTTAATACCGGAATCGCATCTGTTTTGCGATTTAATGTTAAATATACTTTCGCCAATAAAGCTTTGGCAGTCCATGCATTTACTTTACCCAAACTAGTTGGTGGGATAGATGCATACTTTACAGCACTTCCATTAGCGGCAGCATATTGCAAATCTGCAATAATTAATTTGTAGATATCAGCAACAGATGAACGGTTAATACTAGTTGCTTCAAACGGATCTGCTGGTTCATGCACTAAAAATACACCGCCAAATAAGCGAACTAGATTAAAATAATGGTACGCTCTTAATGTTGCCGCCTCTGAAGCAGCTGCCTTTTTTTCAGCATCTGTTATTACAACTGTAGTATTTTCTGAAACTAGCGTGCCGGACTCAGGTTTGTAATTGACATTTAAGCTATTCAAAATAACATTCAGATTACGAATATTAAAATAATTCGCAATCCAATAATTATAAATTGCTTGGTGTGATGTATTTGGAATAAATAAATCCAAATCACTTAAATCACGATTCGGAACTGACTTACTAGCAGAACTATACATAATTGTATTATCGCTTCTAAGTTCGGTTAACTTCCACTCCTCTAATAGTGGTGCTCTTAAACTATTATAACAACCATTTAAAGCAATTTGAATATCTGCAGTTGTATTATAAAAATTTTCAGTAGTAATATTTGACTGCGGATATAGATCAATGTTTTTTTCGCAAGATGCAAGGAAAAATGACGCAACTACAAATAATTTAATTATGTTTTTCATATGAAATATTTTTTTCTTTTACTTTTAAGAATTAAAAATTAATATCAATTCCAGCTGTAATGGTTTGAGGAACAGGGAAAGCTCCTCTTTGATAACCATCCACTAAAACTGAAGCGTAAGGGCCTGAATTAGTTCTTCCTTCTGGATTTAAACTTCTATACCCTTTTGCTGTATGGAAATATAAATTCTGAGCCGACAAGTAAAAGCGCATGGAAGAAATTTTCAATCTTTTAATAGCTGCAGTTGGTAATGTATAACCCAAGTTTACTTCTCTCAAAGCAAAGTAGGATCCATCTTCAATCACATAATCTGTAAGCATCCAGTTGTATCCGTTGGTTGAAAACGGTGTTTTACCGTCACCTGGATTAGCAGCACTTACCCATCTATTTTGATTGTATATTTTAATGGTTCTTCTAGACTCATTATAATTAGGATCACCATTAATTACCTTGCCGCCTTGAACCCCTTGTACTAAAAAGCTAAAGTCGATATTTTTGTATTTAAAATTATTAGTAATACCCCAGTTAAAATCAGGATAAGGATTGCCTAAATCTGTTCTATCGCTATTGTCTATTTTTCCATCATGATTTATATCCACGATTTTTAATCCGCCTGGAACAAACATACTAGACAATGCTGAAGTTAAACCTGATGCTGTAATTTGATCCTGTGATATCCAAACACCATCTGTTTTAAAGCCATAAAAAACGACTAAAGGATCACCCACTTTATTTCTATACACTTCGGTACGCTCTCCTTGATTTAACAAGAATGCCTCAGTACCTAGTTTTAAAATCTTATTTTGGTTGTGTGAAATATTAGCTGAAGTAGTCCAACTAAATTTTTCACCTTGAATATTTTTTGTTGTTAATTCAAGCTCAAATCCTTTGTTTTCTAAACTTCCTAAGTTATTCCAAAATTGTGGTACGCCTGTAAATGCCATTGCCGATTGTTGTAACAACAATTTATCAGTGGTTGATCTATATATATCTAAAGTAACACCCACTCTATTTTTGAATAAAGAAAGGTCAATACCATAGTTATTTTGATTGGTCGTTTCCCAAGTTATATTAGGATTAGAAAGATAGTCAGATGAACTTACCAAACCTGGCGAGGAAACTCCTGTACCAGAACCATACGTATAGTTAGCCCCATATAATAAATCTAAGAACGCGAAATCAACAATACGGTTATTACCAGACTGTCCATAACTTGAACGCACTTTTAAATTACTCAACCATCTGATATCTTTAAATAATTTTTCCTTGCTTAATACCCAACCACCAGAAATGGAAGGGAAACTACCCCATTTTTTTCCTTGTGCAAAATAGGAACTACCATCTGCTCTATAACTTACTGATAATAAATATTTATCATCATAAGCATAGTTAATACGACCTAGATAGGATAGCAATCCAATTTGATTACTAGCTCCAGTGGTTCCCGATTTGTCTAATTGTGCTGCACTATTTAAGGTTCTAATATCATCACTTGGGAAATCGTTACCTGTCGTTTTTTGGGTTTGAATTTTTGTCGTTTGGGAAGTAAATCCTGCCAAAACAGCGATATCACTTTTTTTAACAGTCTTCTTATAGTTCAATGTATTCTCTGATAATATATCAGTGTATTTATTATTGGTAAACACCCCTATATTAGTTGAACCTTCACTATTATATTCTCTTTCATAAAAACTTAATCCATTAGAGTAATTTACTAAACTAGATCCTACCGTTTTAAAAATAAGTCCTTTCGCTAATTCAATACTTAATTCAGCAGAGGATTGTAATCTGTATTCCATCATTGAAATATCTGATCTTTGAACATCTGAATATGGATTTTGTTGTGCTGAACCACTTGGGTTTGCAGTGGTAGCCGAACTCCATGAAGTACCATCTGGCATGGTGCCTGTATATTTTAAACCAGAAAAGTGACGTGGATGCGCATAATCACCAGGTAAAACACCTGCGTATTGTGGATTGGTATTAACCAATGCTGCAGTGGCAGCATTATGATATACTGGTAACCATGTTGGGGCTCTCCAAAAGTTGGTAAAATTTTGCGAAGGAGATAATTTATTCGCATAAGATGGGTTTAGGTTAACGCTTAACTTCACCTTGCTACTTAAATCAATATCCACTTTAGTTCTGACATTAAATTTTTCATAATTACTTTTATTCATCATGCCTTCATCATTCTGATACCCTCCAGAAACATAATATCTAACATCTTTACTTCCACCAGTTGCACCTAATTGCACGTTGGTGAACTTACCTGGTCTTAATGATTGGGATTGCCAATCAGTTGATTGTCCATTTCTTAATTCATTTTCAATAATATAAGAAGCCCTATCGCCATCAACCACTGTGTTGGTAGTTTGAACGACTGTTGGATCGGTTGATCTCAATTTCATTTCATTAAATAACATGCCTACATATTCTTTGGTGGTCATGATATCATAACGCGCATAATCCTTTTTTTGACCGGCTGAATATTTGAAAGTATATTTTGGTTTACTGTTAGTTCCTTTTTTTGTAGTTACCATAATAACACCACTTGCACCTCTTGATCCATAAATCGCTGCTGATGCCGCATCTTTTAAAACCTCAATAGATTCCACATCCGCTGGATTTAAAAAAGACAAACCATCCGGAACTGGTAACCCATCAATAACAATTAATGGACTTGCGCCAGCATTAAGCGAGCTAATTCCACGAATACTTATTTTTGGTGCTGCCCCTGACTCAGAGGAAGTATTTTGAATGGTTAAACCAGCAATTTTACCTTGTAAAGCTTGGTCAACTCTTGAAACGGGCGCTTCGTCTAACTTTTCATTTTTGAATTTTGAGATAGCCCCAGTTAAGCTTGATTTTTTCTGAGTACCATAACCAATAACGACAACATCGTTTTGTTGATTCACTTCTGGGTTTAAAGTAACATTAATTACTTTTCTTCCATTAATGGTAATGTTTTGTGAAACATAGCCCACAAAACTTACTTTAAGTGACTTAACCTCATTTCCAACAGAAATGGTAAAAGTTCCATCTTCTTTGGTAGCAACCCCAGTATTATTATTTGATAATACAGAGGCACCGCTTAGGGGTAAGCCAGTGGCTTGGTCAGTTATTTTACCTTTGATTTCTTTTTTTTGTGCCTGTACGAGTACAGTTAAAAAGAATAAAGGAATAATTGTAGCGAGTAGTTTAATTGATTTCATAGAAGCAATTGGTTTCGAAATTGGTTTAAAAAATTAATCGTATTGATAAAAATATCAAATTAGACGTAATCAAACCACATTCTGCAAAATCGAGCACCGCTTATCCTAGGATAGAATAAATATATTAGACAATACAGGTATATATAAAAAATAAACAGCTTATAGAAAATATTCTATAATAGGCTGATAAACAATATATTAAATGTTATAAATGATATATATAATAAATAGTATGAATTTTTATATTTTACTATATCGTTTTCGTAGATTTTTTAAAAAAAAATGAAGCCGATCTCTAAAAAAGGAGCGGGAGTCGCTAAAAAGCACAAGTTGGAAGCGCTAAAAAGCACAACTAATTAGTAAATAAGCCTTTAAATCAAGTTTTGCTGCTACTTTTTAAAAGGCACTTTAACAATTACGGTTTCTCCTTTGCCTTTATCATTGGTAAT
>CAIWBA010000245.1 GCA_903910765.1 uncultured Bacteroidota bacterium | reverse complement strand
TATATACCAAGTGTTTTCAAGTATTTGGTCAAGTACATCATCCCATCCGATAACGCCTGCCCTTGCTTTATTTTGCACCAATCGATTAGCGCGCTCCACATTAAATAAAAACCCTAATTCAAAATCAGCCAAGGCTTCAGCAGCACTTAATGCATCAAAGCTCATGCCCGTTCTTTTTTCAAAAAGCTCACCAACCCCATAAAATAGAGGAGGACGCGGTGGAATCAGTTTTAAAATATTTTCAGGTAAGGTTAAAGTTTCTGCGCTCAAGCATTTCAGTGCTGCTTTTAAAGCTTTTTGTTGCATTTCATTTGATAAAATAGTTGGTTTTATTTGATTTGCATCTCCGCGAACGCTATAGCTATAGTTTATGCCACCTATCACTTTGGTCACTGCTTCATATTGGTAACGGTGGTAATTATACAATGGCACTAATACATCTTCCAATTTTGATAATGGGGTGCCATTAGGAATAGCTTGTTCACCAAATTGACTGATTGCTTTTTTTCTTACATCAATTACTTGATTTAATCCAGCAACTGCATCCGCTTGGTTATCCCATAAATGCGCATTTGGATGAAAGCCACTTGCCGATCTTGCATCTGCATCAGCAATGAACTGTAATCCATTTTTTGAATTCTCAATCAGTAAATTTTGCAAAGCCTTATTTTCATCCATGGATTTGTCAAAATCTTGATAGCCATAGGTAATGGCACGTTTGTCCCATTCACCAATTTCGTTGGTATAGATATCTGAAAAATCAATAGCTCCTTTGTCATTCACAAATACATTGGGGTGCGGATAATCCATGACCGATGCACGATTATTGAAGCTTGATGCATAGTTATGTTGCAGTCCTAAGGTGTGACCCACTTCGTGTGCCGCTAATTGTCTCAATCTGTGAACAGCTGCAGTGCGCATTTTATCTGTTACTGGCTGTCCATTGATATAAGGGGATAAAAGTGCTGTAAATATTAAATAATCCTGTCTTACTCTCAATGAACCTAAAGTAACCTGGCCTTTTATAATTTCACCTGTTCTTGGATCGGTAATAGTTGCGCCATAACTCCAACCGCGTGTAGAACGGTGTACCCAGTTAATCATATTGTAACGAATATCCATGGGGTCAGCACTGTCAGGAAGCACTTGAACTTGGAATGCATTTTTATACCCTGCTGCTTCATAGGCTTGGTTCCACCATCTTGCACCTTCTAATAATGCAGTACGGATAGGTTCAGGCGTTCCATTATCTAAGTAATAAATAATTGGTTTCACAGCTTCACTCATTGCAGCATTCGGGTTCACTTTACTTAATCGGTGTCTGCTAATAAACATTTTTTGAATAGGCTCGCTGATATCACTTCCATAATCGAAATAAGTAATTCCAAAATACCCACTTCTAATATCATACGCTCTTGGCTTGTATTTATTATCGGGCAATGCAACAAAACTATGGTGCATTCTTAAAGTGATTGCTTCGGTAGATGGTGCAACGGCTTGCACAAATCTTCCAGCATCAGAACCGCCTACAAAAGTAAGCGTTGCTTCAAACTCAGAATTATTCGGAAAGTTTTTTGTGTTAGTAATATATATAGCAGAACGACCTTCACTCAAAGTATAAGTGCCTTGTTTCATTTTTCTAATCTTATCGGCAGCGTTATGCGCGTCTCTTAAAAAGAAAGAGGTAGCGTCTACTAATACCGCATTACTATCTTCGGCTTCTACTGTAAAATTAAAAAGCACTGATTGCGCGAATGATTCATTGACGGCTTTTTGTTCTCTTGGATCATTGGTCACTGCACGATAGTCCAAATTCGGTTGTGTAAGTAATACTTTTTTACCTACGCGATTAAAATAGACAATTCTTGTATCACCAATTTGACCTCTGTCTAATCCAATATCATTTGAGCCAAGCCCTGCTGGCAGTGAGTTTACATATAAAAATGGATTGTTCCATTTGTCGATGACTAGGTAAATTTTTCCTTGCGTCGCATCCCAGTAATAATTAAAATAGCCTTTACGCAATTCCATGTTTTTTGTTTTTTCATTAATGGGATTAGTTTGCGCATGCAATAGAAAAGGGAAAAATAATAGTAGCAATAAGTTTTTCATACATTTTGTTTTGACAATAAAAAAATCCTCCCATTCACGATTGTTCGGAACGGGAGGATTAAGATATGAATTTTACCGCTAATTTTAAGCAGTAGGAGTATCAGTGGTAGGTTCTGCAAATAACGTTGGCGCTACTACAGTCGCTTCAACAACAACCGGAGCTGGTGCAGGCGCTGCCTTTTTAGGAGCCGCTTTTTTAGCTGCTTTTTTAGGCGCTACTTTTTTCTTAGGGGCTGCTTTTTTTGCTGCCTTTTTAGGAGCCGCTTTCTTAGTTGCTTTTTTAGGTGCTACTTTTTTCTTAGGGGCTGCTTTTTTTGCTGCCTTTTTAGGAGCCGCTTTCTTAGTTGCTTTTTTAGGTGCTACTTTTTTCTTAGGGGCTGCTTTTTTTGCTGCCTTTTTAGGAGCC
>CAIWBA010000244.1 GCA_903910765.1 uncultured Bacteroidota bacterium | reverse complement strand
TACTTCTACTGAAGTTGTACCACATAATACTGGACGTCCTTTTTCACGCAAGTCCACAATGGCATCAATCACGGCGCCAAATTTTTCACGCTTGGTTTTATATACCAAATCCTGATCATCAATACGTATTGCTGGAATATTCGTTGGAATAGAAACCACATCTAATTTATAAATGCTCCAAAACTCAGAAGCTTCTGTTTCCGCTGTACCTGTCATACCCGCCAACTTATGGTACATCCTGAAAAAGTTTTGCAAAGTAATAGTAGCATAGGTTTGACTCGCCGCTTCAATTTTTACATTTTCTTTTGCTTCAATCGCTTGGTGTAAGCCGTCAGAATAACGACGACCTTCCATGATACGACCTGTTTGCTCATCTACTATTTTAACCTGCCCTTCAATCACCACATATTCCACATCATTGTCAAATAAAGTATAGGCTTTTAATAATTGATTCACCGTATGTATACGATCCGACTTAATGCTATAATCATTAATGATCACTTCCTTTTGTTGTAATTTATCCTCCGGATTGATTGCTGCATTTTGATCAATCGCATTTAGTTCAATGCTAATATCTGGTAATAAAAAGAAGTTTGGATCCTCACCCGATTTTGTAATTAACTGTAATCCCTTTTCAGTTAATTCTACGGAATTATTTTTTTCATCAATATGGAAATACAACTCCGCATCAACGGTCGGCATCTCGCGTTGTTGGTCCGCCAAATAATGATTCTCTGCTTTTTGTAATTTCACACGAATACCAGGCTCACTTAAATATTTAATGATGGCGCCGTTTTTAGGCAACCCTCTGAATGCACGATATAAGGCCAATCCACCATCTTTAGCATCATCGTTTCCTTCTGCTATTTTTTTCTTTGCTTCAATTAAAAATTGATTCACTACTTTTTTCTGCGTCTCAACCAATTTTTCAATCCTTGGTTTTAATTCAAAAAATTGTTGCTCTCCTGTAGGATGACCAATCGGACCAGAAATTATTAAAGGGGTTCGCGCATCATCAATCAATACACTATCCACCTCATCCACCATCGCAAAATGATGTTTGCGTTGTACCATTTCCTCCGGTGTATGCACCATATTATCTCTCAAATAATCAAATCCAAATTCATTGTTTGTTCCGTAAGTAATGTCAGCACGATATGCATCGCGACGCTCCTCGGAGTTGGGCTGATGCTTGTCGATACAATCTACCGTTAAACCCAGCCACTCAAATAAAGTACCATTCCACTCACTATCTCTTTTGGCTAAGTAATCATTCACCGTTACAATATGTACCCCTTCACCCGACAATGCATTTAAGTAAGCAGGTAAGGTGGATACCAAAGTTTTACCTTCCCCTGTGGACATCTCCGCAATTTTTCCTTCATGCAAAACGATACCTCCAATTAACTGCACATCATAATGGACCATGTTCCAAGTAATCGGAACCCCTGCCGCTTTCCAAGTTGTTTGGAAAACCGATTCATTTCCCTTAATGCTTACGTACTCCTTTTTCACAGAAAACTGACGGTCTAATTCAGTAGCAGTAGCCACTAATTCAGTATTATTTGTAAAACGACGTGCTGCTTCTTTTACT
>CAIWBA010000243.1 GCA_903910765.1 uncultured Bacteroidota bacterium | reverse complement strand
TATTGGGTCTAGCTATATTGTTGGGGGCATGGTGCCACTTGTTCCTTATTTTTTTGTTAGTACCTCTTTGGAGGGACTTAAGATATCCGCAATGATTACTTTGGCTTGCTTATATATTTTTGGTTTTTTCAAAAGTAAAATGACAGGCATTAATCCTTGGATTGGCGGTTTAAAAGTAATGATGATCGGGGCTTTGGCTGCCGGTACTGCATTTACCATTGCCAAATTAATTCAAGCTGCTTAATTTATAATACTAGCCGACTTAAATATATTAGTCGTTAAGTTTAGTTACGAATAGCCATTCCCTTTTTAGTATTATTTTGAACGCCATTATCAATACTAAGTGCGCCATTTACCCACACATATTTTATGCCTTTACTATATTGGTGTGGTTGATTATATTCAGAGGCATCTGAAATTTCATTTTCATCAAAAATGCAGATGTCGGCAAAATATCCCTCCTTGATTAATCCTCTATTTTTTAAATTAAATTTTTGCGCAGGTAGGCTAGTCATACGTCTTATGGCTTCTTCTAAACTAATGACGCCTAAGGTTTTGACATATCTTCCGAGTACCCTTGCATTGGTTCCATAAGCACGTGGATGTGGCATACCCGAACCAAAATTGACAATACCAGCATCACTTGCAAACATATTAAATGGGTACTTCATGATTGTTTTTACATCTTCCTCACTCATCCCATGATAAATCATTTGTGCACCTCCTTTTTCAATCATTTGAATAATTGTTTCTGCTTCTTGTTTGGCATTATTTTTATTTCCTCTTAAAATATTTATGTCTTCAATACTTTTTCCATTATAGGTTGAGTCAGCACCATAATTAGCAACAACCGCATAACTAAAATGCTTTAATCCTCTTTTTTTTATGATACCCATACTGTGTGCTGCTACTTTTTTTCGGATACTCGGATTTTTTAATCTTGACATGATTGAATCCTGTCCATCTGCCAATACCCAATCAGGAAGTAATACACTAAGCTGTGTACTGCTTGCTGTATAAGGGTATTGGTCAATGGTAACATCAATTCCTTCCTTCCTTGCATTTACAATTAATGGAATTGTTTCTTTGCTTCTTCCCCAGTTATTTTGACCACTTACTTTAAAATGTGAAATTTCAACTGGAACATTTGCTTCACGACCAATGTTAATTGCTTCATTAATTGCGTCCACTACTTTATCTTCTTCATACCTAATATGTGATGAATATACACCGCCATTTTTTGCTACTATTTTTGCAAGTCGAACAATTTCCGAAGTGGGCGCATAAGTACCAGGGATATAAATTAAACCGGTGGACATACCCACGGCGCCATCTTTCATAGCCTGCAGCGCTAATTGTTCCATCTGCATTAATTCTTGTTCCGTTGCATTACGATTCGCAGTTCCCATAACTTGTTTACGAATTGTATTGTGACCAATAAGTGATCCAATGTTTATAGAAACGCCAACGGAATCTATACTATTAAAATATTTTTTTAAGTCCTCCATTGACCCCCCGCAATTACCTGTAATCACTGTGGTTACACCATCATAAATAAAATTGGAAGCCAATGGATTTCTTAGTTCTCCACCTTCCACATGTCCATGAACATCAATAAAGCCTGGCGAAATAATGAATCCTCTTGCATCAATTTCTCGGACCCCTTTCCAGTTTTGTAAATGACCAATAGCTACAATTTTATCTTTTGTAATGGCCACATCCTTATACTGCCATTGGTTTCCCATGCCATCTATTAATTTCCCATGTCTGATAATATAATCTGCAGTTTGCCCATTACTATTTAAAATATTTAAAAAAGTTAAAACGATTAGCGTGAATTTTTTCATGATAACATATGTTTATTTAAAAGCGTATATTTTATTGAGAAACCCAATGTATATCTAATATTCGTTAAGATTATTTTAACAATTTGTCTTTTAGTTCCCTATAAATCTATGAATAAATGCATTAAAAGAAGTTTCTTAAATAAAATATTACCCCCATATTTTTGGTAAAAAGACGAAGATTATTTAGCTTGAGAGTACTTAAACCAAATCACTAAAACCATTTTACTTATGAGTCAACCTATTAATGCAAATCGTCTCTTTTATGCGAGTTGCTTTGCACTTATCACGACTGCTTTTTCATTCAGTATCCGCGCTGGTATTTTAACACAGTTGGGTACCGAAATGCATTTAGACACAGTACAATTGGGAACCATTAATTCCATGTGGTTTCTTGGATTCCCTATCTCTATGATCTTAGGCGGAATTTTTTATTCCTACATAGGTCCAAAGTTAATTATGCAAATAGCATTGATCGCACATGCGGTTGGTATTTTAATGACTATTTATGCAGTTGATTACAACACACTTTTAATTTCAACCTTATTAATTGGATTGGGTAATGGATGTACCGAAGCTGCTTGTAATCCAATGATTGCAGATTCTTATTCTGGCATTCAAATGAACAGTAAATTGAATCGTTTCCATATGTGGTTCCCAGGTGGAATTGTTTTGGGCGCATTGGTTTCAAAATTCATGACAGATGCGAATATGCATTGGCAAGCACAAATCTGGATTATTTTAATTCCAACGATTGTTTATGCTGTATTGTTTTATGGTCAAAGTTTTCCTAAACCAAGAATTGGAGATAATTCAGCATTGGCGAATTTTAAAGCCATGTTGAATCCTTTATATTTATTTATGGCCGCATGTATGGCTTTAACCGCAATATCTGAATTTGGCCCACAACAATGGGTTGGACCAATTTTAGCTAAAGCAGGCGCTAGTCCAATGTTAATTTTAGCGTTGGTAACTGGTTTAATGGCGGTGGGCAGATACTTTGCTGGGCCATTAATTAAGAAATTG
>CAIWBA010000242.1 GCA_903910765.1 uncultured Bacteroidota bacterium | reverse complement strand
TAAAGCACTTACAAAACGCTTATTATCACCCACCAACATAATTTGCTCTACAAAAGGACTTTCCTTCATCTTATTTTCAATAGGTTGCGGCGCAACATATTTACCACCACTGGTTTTGAATAATTCTTTTTTACGATCGGTAATTTTTAAGAAGTTGTTTTCATCAATCACGCCAATATCGCCTGTATGTAACCAACCATCAATAATCGTTTCGGCGGTTAAATCTGGGCGCTTGTAATAACCTTGCATTACACTTGGTCCTGCCACACAAATTTCTCCATCTGCTTCTAACTTATAGTCAACACCTTGGATTACTTTTCCTACAGTGCCAAACTTAGTACCTCCAGGGGTTCTCATATTCAAACTAATGATGGGGCTATTTTCAGTTGGACCATAACCTTCAAATACTGGGATTTGCGCAGCATTAAAAATGCGTAATAATTTTACTTGACAGGCCGCACCACCCGTTACTATAAATTTCACATTACTTCCAATAGCTTCACGCCATTTTACAAATATTAATTTATTTGCGAGTTTTAATTGCGTGCGATACCACCAACTGCCCGGTATTAAATTATCATACTTTTCACCCAAGGCTACTGCCCAAAAAAATAATTTTCTTTTAATACCAGTTAATTCCTCTCCCTTCATCATTATTTTTTCAAACATTTTTTCTAATAACCTAGGTACGGTTGAAAAGCAATCGGGAGATACCTCTTTTAAATTATCACCAATGGTTTCCAAGCTTTCCGCATAATAAATACTCATGCCACTAAACATATAGATGTAGGAAGCTACTTTTTCAAAAATATGGTTCAAAGGTAAAAAGCTTAAAACTTTTTGTTCAGGCGCATCCTGAAATGGAAATGAATTTTTTCCCATCATCAAATTAAAGTACACATTTTTATGCGTAAGCATTACACCCTTCGGTGTGCCCGTTGTACCCGAAGTATAAATAAAGGTGGCTACCTGATCCACAGGTATTGTTTTTTTAATTACATCCACCTGGGAAAGAATATCTGCATCCTTATTAAATAAACTAGTCCAATGTTTGGCACCAGCAATTTTATCAAAGGTATATACCTCTTTTAAACAAGGTACTTTATCCTTTATAGACATTACTTTATCATATAGTTCTTGATTACTCGCAAACATATATTGAACCGATGCATCATTTAAAATAAAGGTTAGCTCCAATGGATTGGTTGTAGGATAAACAGGCACCCAGATAACTCCAATTTGTTGGGTAGCTAAATCTGCAATTAACCATTCAGGGCGATTGCTACTGATGATGGCAATTTTATCACTTCCCTCGGCCGTAAAATTATTGCCTGACAAACCTAAAGTTAACAAACCTGCACTAAGTTGATTGACAGTTTGTGCCACTTCCTTTGTTGAATATTTACGCCAATTCCCATTTTCTTTTCCAGCCAACATGGCTTCTTGTGGAAAATTGGTCAATTGATGATCAATACAATCAAAGAGTCTTTTGATTTCCATATAGCAGGCAATTATTTACACAACAAAATACAAAAATAGGGGCATAAAAAAAAGAATTTCCGTCAATTTAATCAATAAAAAAACCAACCATACCGGTTGGTTTTCAATGATTTGCTATTTTAAAAACTTAAAATTCTTTGTTGATTAAACCATAGACATATTGGAGTGTCTGGTTCAACAATTTTTCTATTTTAAGAATGTATCAAGTGGGTCAATAAACCATCGCGAAGCTTTGGTTCAAACCAAGTACTTTTTGGTGGCATTACTTCACCTGCATCTGCGATATTAAATAATTGATCAATGGTCACTGGATACAAACTAAATGCAATTGCCATATCACCACTATCAACGCGTTTTTCCAATTCCCCTAATCCACGAATGCCGCCCACAAAATCAATACGTTTATCAGTGCGTTGGTCATGTATATTTAATAAAGTCGCTAAAATATTATTTTGTAAAATAGTTACATCTAATACACCTATAGGATCGGCATCATTATACGTGCCTGGCTTTGCAATTAAACTATACCAAGTTTTATTTAGATACATGCCAAAATGATGTAAGGCTGCTGGTTTATAAGCAGTTTCGCTAGTAGCTATTTCAAACTGATTAGATAAGGCTGCGATAAAAGCATCCGCAGTATGTCCATTCAAATCCTTTACCACACGGTTGTAATCCATGATTTGTAATTGATTGGAAGGAAATAAAGTAGTTAAAAAATATGGAGAGATCTTTTTTTCTTCATCGCCCGCTTTGGTTTTATTTTCTTCACGCAATGCAACCAATACTTTTGCTGCTGAAGCTGCACGGTGATGCCCATCAGCGATATAAGTGCAAGGCACTTCTGTTTCAAAAATATTTGTGATTTGATCAATCACCGTTTCATCACTCACAGCCCATACGGTATGTTGTATGCCATCATCAGCTGTAAAATCGTATACAGGCGTTTTGTTGGTTTTCCATTTTTCAATCAAAGTGTCAATACTTGCTTGATTACGATAAGCTAAAAAAACATTTCCTGTTTGTGCACCTGTTGTCTTGATATGATTGATGCGATCCAATTCTTTTTCAGGACGCGTAAATTCATGCTTTTTTATAATATCATTATTATAGTCATCAATGCTGCTTACACAAACCAATCCTGTTTGTGCGCGACCATCCATGATTAATTGATAAATATAATAGCATGGTTTTGATTCCTTAAATAATACATCACGTTGTATAAATGCAGTTAAATTGTTAAGTGCTAATTCATACACTTCTGCACTATGAATATCAATCGTATCTGGTAATCCAATTTCACTTTTGGTGATATGTAAAAAAGAATAGGCATTTCCTACTGCTTCTACTTTTGCTTCTGCACTATTTAAAACATCGTATGGTTTGCTTGCAACTTGCTTTGCTAATTGAGGCTGTGGACGCACTGCTTCAAAGGGACTAATTTTTGCCATGGGCGCGAAGTTCGTTCTTTTTTTTGAGATTTAAATTTTTTAACCGAAGGATTTCATCAAGTCGCAAAAAGTTTGCACACTTGCTATTGGCATTGCATTATACATACTTACTCGAATGCCACCAACAGTTCTGTATCCTTTAACTCCAATCATTCCCTCCTTTTTACAAAGGTCTAAAAATGCGGCTTCTCTTGTTGGATCTATTAAAAAGAAAACAGCATTCATGATGCTTCTGTCTTCTTTTGCAATTGGGCAATGAAAAGCAGGAAGCTGATCAATGGTATCGTATAATAGTTGCGCTTTTGCATTATTTCGTTTACCCATTTCAACCAATCCGCCTTGCGCTTCAATCCAACGCAGTGTTAATAAGCTTACATATATAGAAAAAACGGGTGGCGTATTTAATAATGATCCTGCTTCAATATGTTTTTTATAATCGAGGATGGCTGGAATTTTTCGATTTATTTTTCCTAAAATTTCTTTTTTAACGACCACAATCGTAACCCCTGCCGCGCCCATATTTTTTTGAGCACCCGCATATATTAAATCAAACTGATTAAACGCAGTGGGTCTACAAAAAATATCTGAACTCATGTCGCCAACCAATAAGGCATTGGTCTGTGGATATTGATGCCATTGGGTTCCCTCTACAGTATTGTTGGTCGTAATGTGTAAATAAGTAGTATTAGTTGGTAAATCCAACTGCTTATTTAAATAAGTATGCTTTTTATCAGAAGTATCTGAAACCACTTTTACAGGCCCAAAAATACTCGCCTCTTTTACAGCTTTATTTCCCCAAACACCATTGTCACAGATGGCAGCCAATCCATTTTCATCTAACAAATTCATGGGCACTTGCATGAATTGCATCGTAGCACCCCCTTGTAAAAAAAGTACTTCATACGCATCATCTAAACCCATTAATCTTTTAATAATTTGTTGTGCTTCTGAAACTACTTCAACAAAATGTGAGGTACGATGTCCTATTTCTAAAATAGATAATCCGGTATTATTAAAATTATGAATCGCCGCAGCTGCTTGTTCCAAAACTTGGGGTGGTAAAATAGATGGGCCTGAATTAAAATTGTGCAGTTGCATTATTTGAAATAAATTATTTTTAAAATCTTTTTTTAATTAATTAGAACGCTTATAAAATTAGGCTTCGGTATTACTATTCCCAATATGAACGTTTGATTCGCTTTCAGCATCATCTACCGTTGTTACACCTCCCGATACCACATACTTCATTGCTTCAGATGCAGTCACACCTTTTGGCATTTTCTTGATTCGATCTACCGATACAATATAAGTAATTCCTGAAATTGCATAGGAATGTGGAACATACACCGTAACAAAATCTTTTAATCCAAAATGTTCTGTATTTTTTTGTGTGATAAATCCTATTCTCCATACATCAGATGAATCAACGTTTACTAAAACGGGTTGGTCAAATTTTTTCTTGTTCCCTGCAAATGCTTCTAAAAAATCTTTCACCGAAGAATAAATAATTTTAACGCCTGGTGTTTTTTCTAAAATTTTATCAAAGATGGACATTAGTCTTTCAACAAAAAATAACGAGGACAACCAGCCAACTAATAATACCAATGTTATCGCGACCACAAAACCGAGTCCGGTAACTTTAGGTATTTGACCATTCACCTCGGCAAATTGAGAAGGGAAAATAAAATTGAGCAGGTTGGGTAAAATATTATCTACCCAATTAAATAAGCTAACCACTACCCAAATGGTAACACCAATCGGGGCCAAAACCACCACGCCTTGAAAAAATAACTGCGCAACTGTATTTAAAATCTTTTTTCTGATGACTTGTTGCCTTACACTGGGCATTTTTGAATGGGTTTAGGCTCAAATTTCAAACAAATTTGCCATTTGGCATAAAATATAAAAAAATAACCCTGGAAACTTTGAAAACGCAAATAGTTTCCATAGTTTTGCGCCTTCAAATCAACCTATGGAAGATAGAATAGTTAATAAAGCACAGGAATTGATGTTCCAAACAGGGGTCAAGCATGTCACTATGGACGATTTGGCTACCCAATTGGGGATCAGTAAAAAGACCATTTACCAATATTATAAGGACAAAGATAGTTTGGTTACGGCTGTCGTTGAAAAGGAGCTGAACAATCATGCCCGAATTTGTAACACCAGTATGCTGAGTGCTGAAAATGCGGTGCACGAAATATTTCTTTTAATGGCGGTGATTCAGGAAATGTTTAATAGGATGAATCCACTCGCTTTGTTTGAGATTGAAAAATATTATCCTTTGGCTTTCGAAAAGATTAAAACGCATAAAGACGATTTTATTTATTCAATGATCAGTAAAAATTTGGAGAAAGGAATCAATGAAGGTTTATATCGAAAGGAAATAGATATAAATATTTTATCAAAATACCGATTGGAAACTAGTTTAATCCCTTTTAATATTCATGTGTTTAATCCAAACAAATTTGATATGCTAAAAGTGAATTTACAAATTATTGAACATTTTGTTTATGGCGTAGCCACTTTGGAGGGGCATAAACTTATGGATAAATACAAATCCGAAAATTTAAGTAAATAAATATTAATTAATATATACCAATGAAACCATTTTTTATCCTATTTGTCAGCTTTGCTTTTTTACTAAATACACAGGCACAAAATAAAAGTAAGCAAGTGTATGCATTTTCTCTAGAAGAGTGTGTATCCTTTGCAAAAAAGAATAATGTGCAAGTAAAAAATTCTTTACTAGCAATTGATGCACAAGTTCAAACCAATCGTGAAATTGGCGCTGCGGCTTTCCCCACCATTGGAACCAATGCTGGCGTCAATGATTTTATTAAAATACCTACCTCTTTATTACCTGCGCAAATATTTGGCGGTGCTGCTGGAACCTATATTCCTGTGCAGTTTGGCACCAAATACAATGCGAACTATGGCGCTAATTTTCAACAAATATTATTTGATGGTCAAGTATTTGTAGCATTAAAAGCAAGAGCAACTTCATTGGAGTGGCAAAAGAAAAATGCCGCTTTAACCGAAGAAGCAATTAAAGCAAATATTTATAAAATTTATTACCAATTATCAGCAAGCAAAACGCAACTTAATATTTTAGATGCAAACATAGAACGATTATCAAAATTAGCACACGATGCTGATGTAATGTATAAAAACGGATTTGCAGAAAAATTAGATGTAGACAAGGTAAGTGTTCAATTAAATAATCTACAAACAGAAAAAATAAAAGCGAACAATAGTGTAGCTATTGGTTTTATGGGTTTAAAAATGTTAATGGGTATGCCAGTGAATGATAGCTTAGCCTTAACCGAAGTAATTGATGAAAAAAACTTAGATAAAGATATTTTAGTAGAAAGTGATTTTCAATATGGTGCTAGAAAAGATTTTCAATACATAAGTGAAACAAAAAAATTGACGGAATACAATGTAAAGCGCTATCAATTAAGCTACTTACCTACAATAAGCATGTCGGGAAACACTTCAAAAAATGCTATGCGTACCAAATTTGATTTTTTTGAAGGGGGGAGTTGGTTTAACACTTCTATGGTGAGTTTAAATGTGAACCTACCTTTATTTAACGGATTTGCACGCGATGCTCGTGTAAAAAGAACAAAAATTGAATTAAAGCAAATCGAAAATCAGTTGGATGCCTTAAAAAATAATATTGACAATGAGATTACACAAGCCAAACTAAATTATATGTCATCAGTGGCTACTATGCAGTTTCAAAAAAAGAATATGCAATTAGCAGAAGCTGTATACCAACAAACAAAAAAGAAATTTGAAACGGGTACTGGTTCCAATACTGAAATGACAGCAGCACAAGCGGATTTGGTGACTGCACAAAATAACTACATGAACGCCTTATATAGTGCGTTAATTGCAAAAGTAGATTTACTTAAATCAACAGGAAAATTATAAAATAAAATTAGCTGCAAAATTAGAATGCAGAAAAATATAAAATGATAAAATCAAACATAATGAAAAATTACGCTACATTAATTATCGGATCATTGGTATTGTTTTTAATCGCTTGTGGTGGCGATAAAAATTCAGTAGAAGCTAAAAAAACAGCTTTGGCTAATTTAAAAAAGCAAGCATTAGAAATTAGTATCAATATTGCTAATCTAGAAAAAGAAATAAAAACGATGGGCGGCGCAAAAGCTGATAAAACCATTTTAGTTTCTATTGACACTGTTAAATCCCAGGTTTTTGATCATTATATTGAGCTTCAAGGAAAAATTGAATCTGAAAGTGTTTCTTATATAACACCACGCGCTGGTGGCGGCCAAGTAAGGTCACTTTATGTTAAAAGAGGAGATATTGTAAAAAAGGGGCAATTACTATTACAATTGGACAATAGCTTAATTAAACAAAGTGCAGCTGCGGCTTCGCAAAACATTGAAACCTTAAAAGCACAAGCTGCTTTAGCAAAATCGGTATATGAAAAACAAAAGAATTT
>CAIWBA010000241.1 GCA_903910765.1 uncultured Bacteroidota bacterium | reverse complement strand
CTCAAAGTTCAATTACTTTTAAAGTAACAAGTTTAAAACCTGGTGATTCTTGTACTGTTTATGTCCAAAAAAGTGCAGAAGTACAATATTATAAAATTATAAAATCTGGAAATGACAGTATAGCAACATACAAGTTTGATTATTTGTCCAATGGGAAATGGGAAGTTAAGATAGACGCTACCGGATATTATTTTCCAACCTCAAAGGTGGTTGAATTAAATGCTAATGATAAACTTGTTGAAGTTAAGCTTGCGCCAGTTGTTTTAAATAGTGCTACAAATTATGTGTATCAATGGAAGGATGATAGCAGTTATGTTGGTCATGCACAGCAAAGTTATATTAATACGCCTTATTCAATTCAGGTTTTAAATTCAACAATAACGATTCCAGACGATTTTTCAAGTGTCACCTTATACAACAAATATGGTATTGTACTTTCTAATGAATTAAGTAGGTGGACTAATGAAGACGCCTATAGATTGTTTATGACAGTTTCTAGAAATAGTTTATTTCAAACTTATGGCGAGGGGAGTCCTGTAAAAGTAAATTCTGTATGGAAAATTGTTGATACTGATATCACAGATGATATAAAGATTGAAACAGTTGATAATATCAAATTTGTTACTATTTCAAAAAAGGCATTTGTTTATGCAAATCCATCTGTTGGCGTATTGGATGGCATCAAAGGGAAGTTTTTTTCTAAAAGATTGAATCATGCTGTTGTTGCTTTTAGTACCAATTTTGGGTATGATAAAGATTTGATTAATAGACTAGCACTGGAAAGATATGGTTTCAAATTTTTAATTCCGAATGATGAGTTGAAGCAATTGATGAGTGAAGATTATTCAAACTTTCAAGAATTTTCTGCATTTGAGAAAATAACCATTTTAGATATGATTGAAGAGTTGCCAGAAGGAATGCATTCTCAAACAAATTTAAAGTATATAGTTAGAAGAATTGCTGGCCAGGTTAATCCAAAATATCCTCTAGCTGCTGCTGTTGCTTGGACTGGACTTAAGACCATTGAATTTATGAATGCTGCATTTCAAGGCAATGATTATTTTAATATACAAAGATTGGTTTTACATGAAAAATCGCATTTTTTATGGGCTGGATTGTTTGATAAAAAACTAAAAGATGATTGGGCAGATATAGGAAGTTGGTACCTTGATCCTACTGTAAGCTCTGGATGGTCAACAACCAAGACTACTGAATTTGTTAGCGCTTATTCACACGCCAATAATCCTGATGAGGATATGGCAGAGTCCATTTCATTTTATGTGATGAATCCGGATTTACTCATGTCTAGATCAATAAGAAAATTTGAGTTTATTAGGGATAGAATTATGAATGGTACGAGATATGTTGCCATGATTAGACAGGATTTGACATTTATGGTTTATAATTTGTTCCCTGATTATAACTATCCAGGGAAAATAAAGAGGGTTGATGTTAAAGTAGAGGGAAAATCAAATGAGGATAAAAAAATAACATTAGAAATTGAATTAAATGTAGTTGATAGTGCGCGTGATGGTGCTTCTTCTGGCTATACCAGATTTGCAAGTTCTATTGGTACAATATTTGATGTAGGCTTATCTCCAGTTGATAAAAATGGGTATATTTTAAGAGGCCAAATAACTATAAGCAAGTTTTTCAAAAGTGGTTATTGGACTGTAAATCAAATTATGGTTTCGGATGCTGTTGGAAACAAGAGGTATGAAAACAATAATACATTCGGTTTAAAACTATTTTTAGATAATCCGCTTGAGGATTTAGTGCCGCCTGTTTATATTGATAACACACTTAAATTAGGAAAAGGAATTTCAAAGTTTAGTAGTATGGCCCCTGGTGAAGATACGAGTGGCATTTCAACACAATATATTGAAGCTAAATTTGATTTAAGTGATAAGAACGCGATTACATACATTGGTACAAATTATGCAATCCCTAAATTAGATGAAAAAGGAGTTAAAAGTGAATTACAGCTTGGAGTTTTAGGAGTTGACTCAAGATATTATAAAGTTGATTCAGCAAATCGTGATATCAAACATATTACCTATAGATATCCTATTCCAGAATATTTTCCTAAAGGCTTCTATGAATTAACTATGATGTATTTAGTTGATGAAGGGGGAAATCCTAAAAGGGCTTTTTTCATGAATGACACTTCAGCATTTAAAATAAATGCTGGGGATCTTAAAACTTCAAAACATGTTAGAGATAGTATTTTTATAGATACTAAATACCCTGATTTTATACCACCTATTTTAGATGTTAATGCAATTACTATAAAAGCCACTCCTACCAATCCAAAAGCCCCTGATGGGGAAACATTATTTGAAATGGAATTTTTTGCAAAAGATTCTTCTGCGTATGCCGGAAATGAAGCAGGGGTTAAACATGGTGGTTATATTTTAAGAGACCCGCAAGGGAAGCAGCATGGATTTAGTATGCAAAATGATTTTGATAAAATCAAAGGAAATTTTTATTATTTAGTCGCTGATCCTGATGGAAAACCAGGGTATTGGCGTAAATATAAAGTAAGCACATTGCTTCCCAAGGGGTCTTCTCCTGGTTTATGGGGTGTGGAGTCAATGGATTTGATAGATAGGGCAAATAATACAAAACGCTATAGTTTTCTTGAGTTGGTTCGCTTTGATATTGAAGAAAAAGATTCTTCACAAAAAGTGAATCCAATTGTCGAAATTTTAGGCAAAAAAGTGAATGCTAAAAATGTCGATTCTGTTTCTTTATCGATTTCTTGTAAAACCTGCGCTCAAAAAAATTACCGAGCAAGAATTTATAGTGATATGGGTGGGGAATCAGTTTTGTATGAAGGGGTTATGGATAAAGATTCAATTGTTGTAAAAAATATTAAGTTAAAAGGAGTTAATGATGGTATCCTTTATGCGACAGTATTTATATTAGATACTTCAAAAGTACTTTTAGGTATTGGAAAGGCGCAGTATACCAAAGATGTGGTTGCGCCTAAATCTTCAATTTTAAAAACGAACTTATCCAATTTTGGAAAAAGTAATATAGACTCACTCATATTCGACATGAAAGTTTCGGAACTAAATTGTGAGTATACTTTGGTTTTAACCCAAAGCTCAATTGTTAAAACTAGCGCTATTATTACCCCAATTAATACTCCAATTACTGCGGTTAAAATAATGTCTATAAAAACAAGTGCTACTGCAGTAGGGGATTCAGTTGTATTTAATGGTAAATTAACTGATTCAGTTTTTAAACTTCAGAACATTAAAATTTCAAATTTTGAAGATGGACTCATTGAGTTGAAAATTATTATAAAAGATTCTTTGGGAAATGAAACCACTCCTGTGAAGACAAGCATCTATAAGGATACCAAAGAGCCTATAATCACCATCAAGAAATCTACTATTACTGATTTAAAAGCAACATATACGATTGAATCAAATGAATTTTTATCAAATTCGTTAATAAAAGATAGTATAAAGATTAATGTTGGTAAAATTGATTCAATAGCTAAAGTGGGGAACAAGCTTTATAATGTTTTTATTACACGCGTTTGTAATGACACTTTGATTTTAACTGTCAAACCAAATTCTTTGTTAGATACTGTTGGCAATAAAAATTTACTTACTTCAATTACAGGTATTGAAAAAATAATTCCTGATAATCCATCTGTTATGGGGTTAAATTATTGTCAAGGAGCTGGTGCAAATCAATTGACCGCTAATATTTTAACAGGGCACAATTCTGTATGGTATTCTAGCGCAAGTGGAACAACTTCATCAACTACAGCACCTAAGCCTATTACTACTAATATTGGGAAAGTTGATTATTATGTTAGTCAAGTGAAGGCAACGACCGGTTGTGAAAGTGCCAAAGCTAAATTAACAGTAACAGTTTTTGAAATTCCTGCGGCACCAATTTTATCTAGAGATACTGCTAATTTTTTAGTGTCAAGTGCAACTTCAGGAAATACTTGGTATAAGGATAGTACTATTTTAAAAGATAGTACACAAAGATTCAAACCAACAATCCCAGGAGCGTATACTGTTAGAACGACGCAAAATGGCTGTGTGAGTTCAATCAGTGCTACCTATTATTTTTTAATAACTGATATTATAAATTTAAGTGCTACAGAATTTATCAAACTTGCCCCCAATCCTTTCCAAAGTAAGTTGAACTTTGATTTTGCCATTAAAGGGTATCAAAAGCTGAATTTGGATGTTTTTGAAATCTCAACTGGGAATAATGTGGCAACTAGGGTAGGCTTAACTCCAGGCGCTCCTATATATCTACCTGAATTAACTAGTGGTACTTATATTGTTAGAATAACCAGTGCAGATGGTAAGTTGAGTTATCATTTTAAAATGCTAAAAATGTAGTATTTTAGGTTTATAAATTTTTGAATATGCATAAGCTTAAAATATTACTTATTTGTTTGTCTGTTTTTTTTGCAACATGCTTACAAGCGCAAAAAGTTCAATTCAAACAAGTTGACAAGGATAAAAAAGTAGAAGTATTTGTTGATAATAAATTCTTTACTGCATTTATATATCCAGATAATATGGAAAAGCAATCGCTTTATCCAATTATTGCCTCCTCGGGAAAAATTATTACACGTGGGTATCCATTACAACCACGTCCATTTGAACGCACGGATCATCCACATCATGTGGGTATGTGGTTTAATTTTGGGGATGTAAATGGGCTTGATTTTTGGAATAATTCATTTGCAATTCCAACTGCAGAAAAACCGAAGTATGGTAAAATAGCATTTGATAAAATTGTTTCCCTAAATTCCAAATTGGGCAAATTAATAGTGAGTGCCAATTGGGTTGATATTAATAAGAATTTGCTTTTAAACGAGCAAACCTCTTATGTGTTTTCAGGAAAAGGGAATACAAGAATTATTGAAAGAATTACACAACTCACCGCAAAAAATCAAGTAACATTTACTGAAAATAAAGAAGGCCTTATTGGAATGAGGTTAGATAGGGCTTTTGAAGAACCTGCAACAAAACCAGAAGTTTTTTTAGATGCGAAAGGGGTTGAAACATTAGTACCTGTTTTAAATAACGAAGGGGTGAATGGGGTTTATCGCAATGCCGAAGGCTTTAAAGCGGGAGATGTTTGGGGCAAAAGAAGTAAATGGGTGGCGTTACGAGCAGTGAAGGAGGGAGAGGTCATCACTATTGTAATACTAGATCATCCTACTAATTTAAACTACCCCGCATGGTCACATGCACGTGGATATGGTTTATTTGCAAGTAACAATATTGGTGGAAGGGCATTTGATAAAAACGCAACTCCAATAAAAAAAGTATTAGCAGTTGGTGAGCAAATGGTATTTAAACATAAAATTATCATTGGTGGAGATTTAACGGATGAGGAAATTAATCAATTCGCCACTGACTTTAAATAGTGCAATTACTTCTAATTCCTTGCAACATACTAGGGCGCTGTGTTAAATTAGTTTAACTTTGCATTTATGCAAGTATTTACCACGCCTCGAAAAATTATCATCACCTGTCACAAATGGTTGGCTATCTCCTTAAATAAGGAAGTGGTTGCCTTGGGTTTTACACCTGATCGTGTTTTTCAAACAGGCGTGGAGTTAACTGGTACCGTGCAGGATTGTATTCGATTGAATTTAAATTTAAGGTGTGCGAGTCAGGTGATGTATTCTTTAAAGTCATTTATTTGTAATGACCCTAATGAATTACACCAACAATTGGTTTCTATTCCATGGGAAACAGTGATTGCGCCTAATGGTTATTTTTCGGTTACAAGTAATGTATTCCATCCTTCTATATCTACCAATCTTTTTGCTAATCTAAGGGTGAAAGATGCTATTGTAGATCATATGCGTGAAGTGGCTAACCAACGACCAAGTACAGGTTCAGAACTTTCTGGTGTAGTGGTTTATTTATTTTGGAAAAATGAGGAGGCTGAAATTTTTTTAGATACATCGGGAGAAACTTTGGCGAAACATGGTTATCGCAAACTTCCTGGTACAGCACCTATGTTAGAAGCTTTGGCTGCCGCAACCATACTTTCCACTAAATGGGATAAAAATGCACCTTTTGTAAATCCAATGTGTGGTTCAGGTACATTAGCCATTGAGGCAGCTTTGATTGCCACCAATCGTGTGCCTGGCTTATTAAGAAGTAATTATGCCTTTATGCATATTCTTGGGTATGAAAAAGCCATGTATGAAATTGAAAATGCAAAATTAAAGGAACAAATAATTAAACTACCCGGACTTAAAATCATTGCATCTGATATTAGCAAAAGAGCAATTGATACTGCAAAAACCAATGCGGAAGTAGCTGGTGTTGCACATTT
>CAIWBA010000240.1 GCA_903910765.1 uncultured Bacteroidota bacterium | reverse complement strand
GCATACCACTTCCTCTGTTTGTACACCCTCTCGTTATTCTATTATGACAGGATCTTATCCTTGGCGTAGTCGGCTACCAATAGGTGTGTTAAGAGGGTATAGCAGAACTTTGATCAATCCACAACAGCAAACCATTGCCAATTTATTAAAAACAAAAGCCTACCATACTGGCGTAGTAGGCAAATGGCATTTGGGCGTAGATTGGGTTTTGAAAGAAGCGTTTAAGGATTCCATTAACCCTAGCTATAATAAGGATAACATGTATGGCATCCGAGATGAAATGAATCCCAATCAAATCAATTTTGATAAAGCCCCAACTGCAGGACCGTTGTCACAAGGTTTTGATTATTCTTATATTCTACCAGCATCATTGGATATGCCACCTTATTGTTATTTGGAGAATGATCAATTAACAGAATTACCTACAGGATTTACGCCAGGTAATAAATTAGAGTCAGGCTATACGGGACCTTTTTGGAGACCAGGTTTAATGTCGCCTTCCTTTGACTTTGTAAATGTATTACCTACGTTTACCAATAAGGCAATTGCATTTATTCAAAATCAAAAAAAATCAACGAGTCCTTATTTTTTATATTTCCCAATGCCGGCGCCACATACCCCATGGATGCCAACGGATGCATACAAAGGCAAATCAAAAGCAGGTGAATATGGCGACTATGTAATGATGGTAGATGATGCTGTTGGCAAAGTTTTGAAAGTGCTTGATAGCTTAGGCATGTCCAAAAATACCTTGGTTTTATTTGCAAGCGATAATGGGCCTTACTGGAGAGAAAATTTTGTAGCCGAATTTAATCATAAAGCTGCGGGAGAATTTAGGGGAATGAAAGGGGATGCTTTTGAAGGGGGGCATCGGGTACCTTTTATTGTTCGATATCCAGGAAAGGTTAAAGCAGGAAGTGTGAGCAATGCGCCAACTACTTTAGCAAATTTGATGGCTACCTGTGCGGAGTTAATTGGCAACAATGCCCCCGAGTTTATAACCGCAGATAGTTATTCAATACTTCCGATATTAACAGGACATGCAACAATGGTAAAAGATCAGCCAGCAATTATCAATATTTCCTCTAAAGGGTTTTTAAATATCAAAAAAGACAATTGGAAACTCATTACAAAACTTGGTTCAGGTGGGTTTTCCGCACCCGTAGAAATTACGCCAAAACCAGGGGAGCCGATGGGTCAATTATATAATTTGGCAACGGATATTAGCGAACAGCACAATGTATATAATCAATATCCAGAAAAAGTGAAAGAATTAACGCAGCTGCTTGAAAAAATTCAAAGCACGCCTGCCAATCAAAAGATAAAAATTCAAAAATAATTTAATTATAAAATGGAAAAATTACTTTTACAATTCAAAAATTACCTTCTAGTAATTATAGTATTACTTGGTTCTATAAATTTATCAGGACAGGATAATTTTAATATTAAGGTAAAAGTAGGGGTATCTGATGCGGTAAAAAGTTCCTTCAAAAAGGGAGGGCGCCTTTTATTTCACTTGACAGCTCAAACCGATAAAGAGCCTCGCAGTAATTCAGAAGTTACCATTGGATTTACCCCAGAAGATTGGGATTCAAATAAACCATTGAGCATTAGTACAAAAAATAAAAATGTTTTAATGAATGGGGCAAAAAAATTAGTAGGGCATTTTGGTCAAAAATATTATATCCAAGTTGTTTACAAACAAAATGAAACAGATGGCAATGAAAATGTGGAAGGAAATTTATACAGTAATGTAGATTCCTTTTTATTGACTAATAATGCAAATGTAACGCTTACTTTAAAATCAATTATACCTGCAAATATTATAATCAATCATCCACATGTT
>CAIWBA010000239.1 GCA_903910765.1 uncultured Bacteroidota bacterium | reverse complement strand
CTTGTAGTATATTCTCTTTGTATAATTAACCAAGTTTTATTCATCGGAATGCTTTTAAAATTTAATTATTTTGAAATGCTCTTGCGGTAGCATGTGTATTTTCGACCAATTTGATAAAAATTTCATTTAAGGAAGGGAGTAACTCGTTGTAGGCAACAATATTGACATTTTCTTGCAATAAATATTTCAATACATCATTGCTTTGATAACCTTCATTGATTTTTACCAATATTTTATTATTTTCATTGCTTATCGTGCTGAAAATAGGGTTGTCATTAATTGCAACTTCATTGTCTGTTTGAATCAAGTAACTATTTTCTTTAAACTGTTGTTTAATATCCGTCACAGTGCCATCTAATATTTTTTTACCTAGGTTCATCAGTACAATATGATCACATATTTCCTCTACCTGCTCCATGCGGTGTGTACTGAATATAATAGTCGCCCCTTTTTTGGCAAGGTTGTAAATTTCTTCCTTGATTAAATTTGCATTTAATGGATCTAAGCCACTAAAAGGTTCGTCGAGTATGATCAATTTTGGCTCGTGCAATACAGTAATAACAAATTGTAATTTTTGACTCATCCCTTTACTTAAATCCTCTACCTTTTTATTCCACCAAGTTTCCATCTCAAATTTCTTAAACCAATACTTTATTTTTTCAGTAGCCTCCGCTTTGCTTAAGCCTTTTAATTGCGCTAAGTATAAGGCCTGTTCACCAATTTTCATTTTTTTATATAAGCCTCTTTCTTCCGGCATATATCCAATTTTTTGGATATCATTGATGGCGTCAAAAGGTTTTCCGTCTAATATAATATCGCCGCCATCTGGGTAAAAAATACCCGTAATCATTCTTAGTAAGGTAGTTTTACCTGCCCCGTTGGGTCCAAGTAATCCAAAAATGCTACCTTTTTGTATTTCAAAACTGATATCATCCACCGCTTTTTGGGTAGCATAATATTTTTTTAAATTTGACAGACGTAATAGCGGATCCATATTTTACAATTTGAATCAAAATTAAACTGATTTTTTCACAACCCGATGCCTCAATTTATGAAATGGAAAATTTAACCTTGTAGCGGTTATAAAAGGGGATAATAGGCTATCTTCGCCCCAAATTTAGTGTATGCGCTCAAATATTTTTAATACAAGGAAATCAGTCTATCTTTTTGTTGTTGCAATATTCTTCTTGGGGTTAAGTAGCTGGGGCTTTTTAGTACACCGCACCATTAATCAAATTGCGATATACAGTTTGCCTGCGCCTTTGCAATCTTTTTTTCACCAGGACATGGAATATTTGGTAGAAAATGCACCGAGAGCGGATAATAGAAAAAATACCGATAAAACGGAGGGAAGCAAACATATTATTGATATAGAGGAATACGGCCCCAATTCAATTAACGAAATGCCGATGGATTGGGTGTCAGCACTTAAAAAATATTCATTTGACACGTTGGAAAAACATGGATATGGGCCTTATAATATAATGATGAGTTTGGAGAAATTAACGAATGCGTTTAAATCCAAAAACAAGGATAGCATTTTATTTTATGCAGCAGATTTAGGGCATTATGTGGGCGACTTACATGTGCCTTTGCATATCACTAATAATTATGATGGTCAATTGTCAGGTCAAAAAGGAATGCATAGTTTATGGGAATCTTTTATTCCTAGTTTACGTATTGATCAATATCAACTGTATAATCCGCATAAAGCGAAGTATTTAAAAAATCCTGAAGCGGCTTTATGGGTGGATATTCGTAAAGCCTATGCTTTACTTCCTGAAATGTTTGCAAAAGAAATTGAAGTTTCTAAATCATTTACCCCTGAACAAAAGTATAAAATGCAAATGTACTATGGTAAAAATACTAGAATGTACACCAAGGAGTTTGCGGAGGCTTATGCCGATGCATTAGGGGGAACTATCAATAATCAATTAGTAGCTTCTGCAAATATGCTTTCTGATTTTTGGTATACTGCTTGGGTAAATGGGGGTAAGCCTAGTTTTATTACTAGAGATATCTCTCTTAATTTAACTGCAGAATTAAATTCATTTAAGAGCAATAGATTAATACAGGATAGCTTATTGATATCAAAAAAAGGTAAGCCCAAAGCCAACGATTAAGCGTAGCGCTAAATTTCTATTTGGAATATTTTTGCGCAATAATATTTGCAATTTTTTGTCCATCCATTGCTGCACTCACAATTCCGCCTGCATAACCAGCGCCTTCCCCACAAGGGTATAAATTTTTAATTTGCGGATGTGTTAATGTATCTGCATCTCTTGGAATACGCACCGGCGATGAAGTTCGACTTTCCGTGGCCACAACTATAGCATCATTGGTATAAT
>CAIWBA010000238.1 GCA_903910765.1 uncultured Bacteroidota bacterium | reverse complement strand
GGATGATGCATTGGAAAAACAAATGGCGGTGAATTTATATTCAGCTTATCATACCACACGCGCTTTACTTCCCGCAATGTTGAATGTTGGTAAGGGGCATGTTTTTAATATTTGTTCCATTGCCTCGCTTAACGCCTATGCGCAAGGAGGTTCCTATAGTATTAGCAAGTTTGCTTTGCTGGGATTCTCGAAAAATTTAAGACTAGAATTAAAAGACAAAGGAATAAAAGTAACTGCGGTTTGTCCAGGCGCTACCTATACCAATAGTTGGAATGGGAGCGGGATTGATCCTATGCGCATCATGGAATCAGAGGATATTGCAAAAATGATTTTCGCAGCTGCACATTTAAGTCCGCAAGCAGTGGTAGAGGATATTGTGATGCGCCCGCAAAAAGGGGATTTGTAATTATTGCATTACCTTTTTACGCTTCTACTAGGAATTGTATTTATAATCTTTCAGCACCTTCATCATCAAGATTGATAGGATAGTCATTTTCGGTGTTGGTATTTTCTTTTGAAAAATCGGCTCTTGCTTTTTTTGCAATGGCAATTCTTTCAATAATTAAATCTGCAATCAAGTGTGCCGCATCCCCATTGGGATTTTCATGTAACACTTTTTTTAATTTAGCTTCAGATACATCAATGCGATAAAGTAATTGAACCACTTTAGAAAAATCATGATTGATAAACTCATTCAGATACGCAATCAGTTTTTCCTTTGAATAGGTTTCTAAAGTAAGTAGGGATAGTTCCATTAGTTAAATTTTTCAATCACGCCCAAGCTAAACAATGCGAAATCATATTTTACAGGGTCCTTAGGTGCTAAAGTTCGTAAATATTCCGTTAACTCCATGGCAGCCAGCCAATCTGTTTGTTTACGTTCCAGTATGCCCAAGGAGCGGGATACCCTTGCTACGTGCACATCTATCGGGCAAATCAATTGCGCCGGTTGGATGGATTTCCAAATACCAAAATCTACGCCCTGTTGGTCCTGACGAACCATCCATCTTAAAAACATGTTGAGGCGTTTGCAGGTGGAGCCAGATAGTGGACTGGCAATATGTTTTTTAGTTCGATTTGGTGCATCTTCCAAAGAAAAAAAATATTCCTGAAAATGCGTTAGCCCATCAGCAACATTATTAATTGGATGGCCTGTTGTTTGATGGGTAAAAAATGCAGTTTCTAAACTAGGCTGATTTTTATAATGCTTTTTGAAAAATTCAACACAATATAATAAGTCGGTATCATTAAACGTGCGGTGTACAAAACCAAGTAATTTTTTTAAATCATTGGGTTGGTGGTGAATACAAAACTCATAAGGCGAGTTATCCATGCGCGCTAGTAACTCTTTACTCTTATTAATAATGGTGGTTCTATTGCCCCAGGCAAAAATGGCGGCAAAGAATCCAGCAATCTCAATATCTTGTTGCTTTTTAAACTGGTGTGGAATACAAATAGGATCTTTTGCGATAAAATCAATCTTATTGTATTGCTTTACTTTTTGGTC
>CAIWBA010000237.1 GCA_903910765.1 uncultured Bacteroidota bacterium | reverse complement strand
GCATGGATTTCAGACAATTTGCCACATTTAGCAACAGTCGCAGATGAAATAAGTTTTTTAAAAGCGGTGCAAACAGATCAATTCAATCATGGTCCTGCGCAATTATTAATGCATACAGGATCAGCGCGTTTGGGTAGGCCAAGTATTGGTGCATGGGCAACTTATGGACTTGGAAGCGAAAACAGCAATCTGCCCGGCTTTGTGGTATTAACTTCAGGTGGTAACAATCCGGATGCAGGAAAAAGTGTTTGGGGAAATGGATTTTTACCTTCGGTCTATCAAGGCGTTCAGTGTCGTAGTGAAGGAGATCCGGTTTTATTTTTAAAAGATCCTGCAGGGATTGATCGCGACTTACGAAAAGCATCTATTGATGCTATTAATGAAGCGAACCAATTAACCTATAATGAATTCAAAGATCCTGAAACCATTGCGCGGATGGCGCAATATGAAATGGCATTTAAAATGCAAATTTCAGTGCCAGAAGTAATGAACATTAATGATGAGCCAGCCTATATTCATGAAATGTATGGAACGGAACCAGGGAACACCAGTTTTGCCAACAATGTTTTATTAGCGCGTAAATTAGTGGAGAAGGGCGTACGATTTGTTCAGTTATTTGATTGGGGTTGGGACAGTCATGGTACAGATATAAAAAATGCAGTAGATATTGGATTGGTAAATAAGTGTCGCAGTATTGATAAACCAATCACCGCATTATTGCTTGATTTAAAACAAAGAGGATTACTTGATGAAACATTGGTGGTATGGGGTGGTGAATTTGGGCGCACACCAATGCAAGAAAATAGAGATGGCAAAACATTACCATTTAAAGGCAGGGATCATCATACCGAAGCCTTCACTACTTGGATGGCAGGTGGTGGAATTAAGCAAGGAACCAGCTTTGGGGAAACCGATGAAATTGGATATAGTGCTATAAATGGAAAAGTAACGGCGCATGATATGCAAGCAACCATATTAAATCAATTAGGATTTGATCATGAAAAATTAGTGTATCCATTTCAAGGAAGGTCCTTTAGATTAACTGATGTGCATGGACGCGTAATTAATGAAATTGTTGCATAATAAATTACAATGAACCGTTATAAATAAAGTAGCAAACTATTTAGAAAAGTAGATAGTTCAAATCAAATAAAAAAACACTTGGAAACAATTATAAATTTTATTGGTCATTTTCATCCGGTCTTAGTTCACTTGCCGATTGGTATTTTACTATTTGCTATTGTATTACAGTTGCTTTCAAAATTGGAAAAATTTGGGCAGTTAACAAATGCATTACCCTTTGCTTATTTATTAGGCGCCATGAGTGCGGTGTTTTCCTGCTTAACTGGACTAGCATTAGCGAATAACGGCGACTATGATGCAGACTTGGTTTTTAAACACCAATGGTTGGGCATCAGTGTTGCAGTAATATCTTTGATTGGCTATTATTTAATTAAAAAAAACAAATCGGTTTATTCAAAGTGGCTAAGCTATTTTTTATTGTTACTGATTATAGTAACCGGACATTTGGGAGGAACGCTTACCCATGGTGAAGGATATTTAACAAAAGGGGTATCTAAAGAAGATGATGGCCTTGTTAAAAGCAATAAACCAATTATTACAAATGCACAAGAAGCTTTGATATATAAGGATATCATTCAACCAATATTAAAAGAAAAATGTTATGGTTGTCACTCGACGATTAAACAAAAAGGGAAGTTGCGACTCGATGAAAAAGAGTGGATCTTAAAAGGAGGTGAGGATGGTGTCATCATTCATGCTGGTGAAGCAATGAATAGCGTCCTGTATAAAAACATTTTATTGGATCCGGTAGATGAAAAACATATGCCGCCGAAGGGTAAGCCGCAAATCACAGACCAAGAAAGAATGTTATTGGAGTGGTGGATTAATACGGGTGCAAGCTTTGATAAAAAAGTAAAAGAATTACCGCAAACTAATTCCATCCCTAATATTTTATTAGCATTACAAAATAATAACGTTAACAAGATCGAGGTACTATCCATTCCTGAAAAAGAAGTTGCGTCAGCGGATGAAAAAGCAATCAATGGATTAAGAAATAAAGGGGTCACTGTTGTAAATGTAGCTTTAAATAGTAATTACCTAAATGCCAATTTTATTACCTTGTCGCATACCAGCGATACCATACATGATTTAATAGGCGATATAAAGAAAAACTTGGTTTGGATAAAAATGCCAGGGATGCAATTTACCGATGTACTTACAGAAGCAATTGCAGGTTGTACTTCCTTAACTAAATTAAGCATTAATAATACTAATATTACTGATTTGCAATTAGCAAAATTAAACAGCTTGAATGAATTGCAGTATTTAAACATAGTGAATACAAAAGTCACCTTAGCGGGATTATTAAAACTAACCAACCTAAAAAAGCTAAGTCAGTTATACCTAGGACAAACAAGTATTACAGCCAATGACTTAAATAAAATAAAAAGTGTATTCCCAAATATAAAAGTTGATTTTGGAAATTATCAAATTGAAAAATTAATCACCGATACGCAATTGGTAAAAGCGCCAGAAAAAAAATAATATGAAAAAACTAATCCGCCCGCTACTTTATATATTAGCAAGTTTTTTATTTGTGATAATAGTATTATTTTCTGTGTATGCCCAAAGAGACATCCCAGTTGAAAAATTAAAACTAAAGTATGCCCAAAGTCCTTCTAAATTTTTACCATTGATGGGTATGCAGGTACATTATCGTGATGAAGGTAATCCCAATGATCCCATGCCATTGATTTTAATACATGGCACTTCCTCCTCGTTAAATACTTGGGATAGTGTTGTTAAAATAATTGTATCAAACCCGAAAAATAAAAAAAGAATTATTCGTTTTGACTTACCCGCTTTTGGTTTAACTGGGCCTAATCCGGAAAATAATTATGGGGGTCCTTATTATACCAATTTTGTCGATTCATTTTTGAATATGTTACAAATAAAAAAATGTACAATTTCTGGAAATTCATTGGGGGGTGGTATCGCATGGCAATATGCAGTAGCGCATCCAGAAAAAGTTAACAAACTAATTTTATTAGACGCCACTGGCTATCCGCAAAAAAATGAGAAGGGAAGTTTGGGTTTTAAAATTGCAAGTTTACCCATCATTAATAATTTACTGCTATTCATCACACCAAAATCATTGGTTAAAAAGAGTTTAGAAAATGTGTTTTATGATAAATCATTTGTGACCGAAGCTACCATTACCAGATACCATGAGTTATTATTAAGCGCTGGCAACAGACGTGCTACCTTATCCTTATTTAAAAGCAGAAGGCCTTTAAATGCGATTGAAATAAAGTCAATACAACAGCCTACACTTATTATTTGGGGGGAGCAGGACCAATTAATTTCAGTGGACAATGCTTATCTGTTCAAACAAGACATAAAAAACAGTCAATTATTTATATTGCCGAATGTAGGCCACATTCCTATGGAGGAATCCTATGTAAAAGTGGCAAATGCCATACAAGGTTTTATAAAATAATAAAAGCGTTTTATTTGAAGTAAAGAAACATGTTATATTCAATCAATAAAAATTTATGCAACAGCTGGCATTTGAAATGAAATTAATGAAGGGGTATGAATCAGAGTACCAAAAAAGGCATCATGAAATTTGGCCTGAACTAGTAGCATTGCTTAAAACAAACGGTATTAGCGAATATCATATTTACTTAAATGAAGAAAGCTTAAATTTATTTGGGGTATTAAAAATTACAGACCCAATAAAATTAGATGAATTACCCCATCACCCTGTGATGAAAAAATGGTGGGCTTATATGAAAGACATTATGGAAACGAATCCCGATAATTCTCCATTATCAATTCCTTTAAAAAATGTTTTTAATTTAAAATAATAAATCAAGTTATACCCTTGTGGTATTAAAAGCTTGGGAAACTATTTTATCTTGTCAACAAGAAAATGGCAAAGTGGGTTGGGTGCAAATAGTTGGTAAAATTTTGGAACGGGTGCGTTTTTAATGGCAGGAAGTGAAATTTTAAAATTGAAATAATGTTATGCGCTACATTTTAAATCGTCATTGGTTAATCATTTTTTATTTAATACCAACTGTGCTTTTTGCGCAAAACAAAAAGCCAAATATTATTTTTATTTTAACTGATGACCAACGTTGGGATGCCCTAGGTATTGCAGGAAATAAAATTATTCAAACACCTCAAATGGATGCCCTAGCTGTATCGGGTACTTATTTTAAAAATGCATTTGCGACTACACCCATTTGTGCTGCAAGCCGCGCATCTATATTAACTGGATTGTATGAACGTACGCATGGTTATACTTTTCAAAAACCAATACTAAGAGCCCCTTATGCTGAAATGATTTATCCTAAAATATTTAAAGACAATGGTTATCATGTAGGATTCTTTGGGAAATTAGGTGTTGTCATGAATAAGCCTAGTCAGTATTTTGACGAAAGCGAATTTTACGACCGCGGCGGAGAAGCGGAAAAGCAGGGATATTTTTATAAAAAAATTGGAAATGATACGGTGCATCTCACCCAGTATTCGGGATATCAAGCTCAAAATTTTATTAAAAACGCACCCACAGATAAGCCCTTTTGTCTTTCCATTTCATTTAGCGCACCACATGGGCACGATAATTCAATAGCGCAATATTTTTGGCAACAAAAATCGGATAGTCTTTATAAAAACATCCTGATCCCTGATCCTATTTTAGGGAATGATTCATTTTTTAATAAACTACCCATTCCCGTACAAGCAGGATTAAATAGAACAAGGTGGAAATGGCGATTTGATACCCCTGAAAAGTATCAAAGTATGGTCAAAGGATACTATCGCATGATTACAGAAATAGATGATGAAATTGGCCTTATTCGAAAACAACTCAAAGAAAAAGGAATAGAAGATAATACCATCATTATTGTGATGGGGGATAATGGATACTTTTTGGGTGACCGTCAGTTGGCCGACAAATGGTTGATGTATGATGTTTCCATTAGGGTGCCTTTAATTATTTACGATCCTAGAGTCCACAAACCAGCTACCATTGATGCCATGGTATTGAATATTGATATAACAAAAACAATGCTGGGTATTGCAGGAATAACTGCGCCCAAAAATTATCAAGGACAAAATTTAATGCCTTTTGTTGAAAAAGGAAATATCCCCTCCAATAGGAAATCAATTTTAATAGAACATTTATGGAAGTTGCCAGAAATACCTTCTAGTGAAGGGATCCGCACTGCAAACTGGAAATATTTTCGCTATCGTTTAATTCGTGCACCAGAAGAACTATATAATTTAAAAAATGATCCGCTCGAAAAAAATAACCTTGCAACAAACCCAAAATATGCAAAGCAACTTGCTTTATTACGCCAACAATGTGATACCGCAATTTTAAAATACCAATCTGCAAAAATGGGTCCAGATGATCCTTTTATTGAAGCGGTAAAATTTTGATTTGTTCCTGTATATATTCTTATATTTATGATTACAAATAAATAAGCATGAATGCACTTCTAGGCGTGTTTTTCCATTTTATTGGTGGCTTTGCCTCAGGAAGTTTTTATATCCCCTATAAAAAAGTAAAAGGTTGGAATTGGGAGTCATTTTGGATTGTGGGCGGCTTGTTCTCCTGGCTCATTGTGCCACCCATTGCTGCTTATTTAACGATTCCTGGCTTTATGGATATTATTAAAGCAACCCCAAGTTCCGGTTTATTAATCACATATATATTTGGTGTTTTATGGGGCATTGGCGGATTAACTTATGGATTGGGGGTAAGGTACCTAGGGGTTTCATTGGGCAGTAGTGTGATATTGGGTTTATGCATGGTATTTGGCGCTATCATTCCCGCGATATATTATGATTTTAACCCTGTAATTGGAAAAGATACTTTTTCAGGGATGCTTTCAAATAGTTGGGGGTTAACTGTCATCCTTGGACTACTAATATGTATTGTTGGTATTATCATAAGTGGGAAAGCCGGGGTAATGAAGGAAAGAGAATTAACGAAAGAGGTTGCAAGCGAATCAAATGCAGAATACAAATTTGCCTTAGGTATGTTTGTGGCTATTGTATCAGGTGTATTAAGTGCCTGTTTTAATTTTGGATTAGAAGCTGGGCAAAGTATGGCAAGTATTGCCAATGAAACTTGGAAACTAGCAAATCCAAATCAAGGTGAATTTTTATATCGAAACAATGTTATTTATATTGTGATACTATGGGGCGGATTAACCACTAATTTTATTTGGTGTATGATTTTAAATGCGCGTAATAAATCTTTTAATGATTATTCAAATAAAAAAACACCGCTATTAAAAAATTATATTTTTTCAGCATTAGCTGGTACTACCTGGTTTTTACAATTTTTCTTTTATGGTATGGGGGAAAGTAAATTAGGTAATGGTCCTAGCTCTTGGATCTTACATATGGCATTTATCATTCTAGTGGCTAATATGTGGGGGTTGGTATTAAAAGAATGGAAAGGCGTAAGTAAAAAAACAAATGCCACGATTATAGCTGGAATAATAGTTATTATCATTTCTGTGATGGTTGTTGGATATGGAAATAATTTGCACAATTAATATAAAATATAAAATATGTCGAACAAAGATTTCAAATTCGTAAGTTATTTATGGGACGAGCAAAAAGCAAAAGCACTCGCAGGTGATGAGGTAGGCTTATTAGTGTATCGCTCCAATTTATTAGGCGCCGATTTAAGGTTAACTAATTATGGCGGTGGTAACACTTCTTGTAAAGTAGCAAGTGTTGATCCACTTACAAAAAAATCCGTGGAAGTGATGTGGGTGAAAGGAAGTGGTGGAGATTTGGGTACAATGAAAAAAGAAGGACTCGCTGCTTTATATTTAGATCGTTTACATGATTTACAAAATATATACAAAGGCTTAGCGTACGAGGATGAAATTGTTGGTTTATACAATCATTGCATTTATGATTTTGATTCAAAAGCGCCATCTATTGATACCGCATTACATGGACTACTTCCTTTTAAGCATATTGATCATTTGCATCCTGATGCAGCGATTGCAATTGCTGCAGCAAAAGATGGTGAAAAAATTACCAAAGAATTATTTAAAGGTGCCATTGGTTGGGTGCCATGGCAAAGACCAGGTTTTGATTTGGGATTACAATTAAAAAAATGTTTGGAAGATAATCCTGGAATAAGAGGAATCATGTTAGGATCACATGGCTTATTTACATGGGGAGATACGGCATATGAAAGTTATATGAACACTTTAGAGGTCATTGAAATTTGCGCGCAATATCTTGAAGATAGCTATGTAAAAAAAGGAGCTGCATTCAAAGGACAAAAAATACAAGCATTACCCAAAGAAGAAAGAACCAATCAAGCTGCAGCAATTGCACCCCTGCTAAGAGGCTTATGTTCATCGGAAACTAAAATGGTAGGAAATTTTACGGACGATGATCGTGTTTTAGAATTTATCAATTCCAATGACCTAGATAGATTAGCACCGATGGGAACTAGTTGCCCAGATCATTTTTTGAGAACAAAAATTGCACCTTTGGTTTTGGATATTCCTGCAGATGCGGATATAAAAAATAGTGCAGAAATTAAAAAGCAAATTGAACCTAATTTTGTTGCATATAGAAAAATGTATGCGGAATACTATGAAAAATGTAAAAGAGATAATAGCCCAGCCATACGTGATGCAAATCCGGTGGTGATTTTATATCCTGGTGTGGGCATGTTTACTTTTGCAAAGGACAAACAAACAGCAAGAGTCGCTGGCGAATTTTATATCAATGCAATTAATGTAATGAAGGGTGCAGAGGCAATTTCAAGTTACACCTCACTTCCTTTACAGGAGGCATTTAATATTGAGTATTGGTTGTTAGAGGAAGCAAAATTGCAAAGAATGCCGAAGCCAAAAGCATTAAAAGGGAAAATTGCATTAGTTACTGGAAGTGGTGGCGGTATTGGCAAAGCAATAGCACACAAATTTGCTAGCGAAGGCGCTTGTGTAATTTTATCTGACAATAATTTAGAAAGATTACAAGCAGCTAAGGATGAATTTATTAAAGCCTATGGTAAAGACGCAGTTGCCTCCGATGTGTTAGATGTAACAGATGTAAATAGTATCAAGAAAACAATGCAAACCGCTTGTTTACAATTTGGCGGATTAGATATTATTGTAAATAATGCAGGATTATCTATTTCAAAAACCATTGAAGATCATACGGAACAGGATTGGGATATCTTATATGATGTGTTGGTAAAAGGACAGTTTTTAGTCACGCAAAATGCGATTGATATTATGCGCAAGCAATCTGTCGGTGGGGACATTTTAAACATTGTAAGTAAAAACGCATTGGTGAGTGGTCCCAATAACGCAGGCTATGGCTCAGCAAAAGCAGCACAGCTTCACTTAAGCAGATTAAATGCCGCTGAACTAGGCAAGGATAAAATAAGGGTGAATGTAATTAATCCAGATGCGGTGATTGCCGGAAGTAATATATGGAGTGGCGGATGGGCGGAAGG
>CAIWBA010000236.1 GCA_903910765.1 uncultured Bacteroidota bacterium | reverse complement strand
TTTGATTGGGCGTAAACACACTTTTTTATTGACCTTAGTGATCATGGGTGGGTCCACTTTTGCCATTGGACTCGTTCCAGGCTATGCAACTATTGGATGGGCTGCGCCTATTTTAGTATTAATTCTACGTTTGTTACAAGGTTTGGCGTTGGGAGGTGAATATGGCGGTGCTGCAACCTATGTGGCTGAACATGCACCACAGGGTCAAAGAGGTTTTTGGACCAGTTGGATTCAGACGACAGCCACCCTTGGTTTATTTTTAGCATTAGGCGTGATTATCTTTATTAGATCAAGTCAAGGGGTTGAAAAATTTAGTGCAGAGTGGGGTGGTTGGAGATATCCTTTTTGGATCTCATTATTGTTAGTGGGCGTATCTATTTTAATTAGAATGCGCATGAGCGAATCGCCTATGTTTACAAAATTAAAAACGGAAGGAAAAACATCGGCAAATCCTCTTAAGGAAAGCTTTGGTAATAAGGGCAATTTTAAAATGGTTTTATTGGCCTTATTTGGCGCGGTGATGGGACAAGGGGTGGTTTGGTATACGGGACAGTTTTATGCGCAAAGTTTTATTGAAACAGTTTGTAAGGTTGAATTTATACAATCGCGAAATTTAATGTTGTGGGCAATATTAATGGCAACTCCTTGCTTTGTTTTGTTTGGATGGTTAAGTGATAAGGTGGGAAGAAAGTGGATTATGCTCATTGGTATGTTGGCGGCAGTGCTAACTTACCGACCTATTTATAAACAATTTTTAAGTTTAACGAGTGCAAAAAATAGAACTGAAAAAATTGATTTATCAAAAACTACGGCAAGCGAACCCAAGGTGGTGACTGATGCAAAGGAGACCACTAAAATATATGTTACACAAACATTTGATACCGCCTACACGGATGGCGCACATTTCAAATATACCAAAACAGATACCTTACATTTAGCTGCAGCATATGATGCAACTTTAAAGATAGATGCATTAAATCCAAGTTTAGTAGTTTCAAAATCGGCGAAGCCAAATGTGGTGATTGAAAAAACAATGGATGATGCTACTTATTGGAATTTAATCTGGTTGGTATTTATACAAATTGTTTATGTAACCATGGTGTATGGTCCAATTGCCGCATTCCTTGTAGAGATGTTCCCAACAAAAATCAGGTATACTTCCATGTCGTTGCCTTACCATATTGGTAATGGGGTGTTTGGCGGATTGGTGCCTTTTTTGGGTACGCTTATCGTAGAGTTTACTAAAACGCCGGAATCGCCCATGGGGGATGCCTTGGCTGGGTTATGGTATCCAATAGGCGTGGCCAGTGTGTGTTTGGTCATTGGCGTGGTTTATTTAACGAACAAAATTGATAAAAATGTAATGGACTAGCTTATTCAATTAAGTAAATCAGTTACGAAAAATAGAATTATTATGAATGCAGTTAAAAAATTATTAGGCTATGTATGGATGCTTTTGGCACCTGCATTAATTTGTTTCTTAGTGTATCAAGCAGTGGGTAAAATTTCAGCAGCATCTGCCATCAGTAAAGCAAATGTTACTTTGCAATGGGTGATTATTTTACTTGTATTCACACCCATTTGTGTTGGCTTTTTCATTTTTGGAAAATATGCAAGTTCGAATGAGTATGCACATTTACCAGAATCATCTAAGGAGATTGAATAAGTATTTCCTAGTCATTTAAGGATAGTTACTTATTTTTGGTTATGTCTTTAACAGTAAGTCAAATAAGTAAAACTTTTGGAGCGTCAATCGCAGTCGACAATATTTCCTTTACCATTCATACCGGGGAAGTGGTTGGTTTTTTAGGTCCCAATGGTGCTGGAAAATCAACCACAATGAAAATGATTGTCGGTTTTTTACAGGCAGATAAAGGAACCATAATCTTGAATGATCAAAGTTACGCGCAAGATGCAGTGAAGTATAAAAAAATGATTGGCTACCTGCCTGAATCAAATGCTTTATATGAGGATATGTATGTCCAAGAATATTTAAGTTTTATTGCAGCTGGGCATGAGATTGAAAATCCAACAAATCGGATTAAGGAAGTGATCGAACAAACTGGATTAGGTTTGATGCAGACTAAAAAAATTAACCAGCTTTCAAAAGGGTATAAACAGCGGGTTGGAATGGCTGCAGCAATTATTCATTCCCCGATACTTTTAATATTGGATGAGCCTACTGCAGGATTGGATCCCAATCAATTAACAGAAATTAGAGCACTTATAAAATCTTTAAGCGCAAACGCAATGATTCTATTTTCAACGCATATTTTACAAGAAGTCACCGCAATATGTGATCGAGTGTTAGTATTGAATAAGGGGAAATTGGTGGCCGATGATCGTATTGCAACTTTAGCGCAAAAACACGAAGCAGGTTTGGAAGAAATTTTCAAAATGCTTACCCATTAAAAAAAAGGGTGTAAATTGCGGTCTCCAATGGGTATATAACTATTTTAGAAATTAATAAGCAATATTTATGAGTTACATTATTGAAGTTCATGCAAGACAAATTTTAGACAGTCGCGGTAATCCAACCGTTGAAGTGGATGTATTAACAGACGAAGGCGCAATGGGTCGTGCGGCTGTGCCTAGTGGCGCAAGCACTGGTATCCATGAAGCTGTAGAGTTAAGAGATAACGATAAAAAAAAGTATGTAGGTAAAGGCGTTATAAAAGCGGTTAAAAATGTCAATGATCATATTGCAAAAGCCATTGAAGGATTTGATGTTAGTGCACAAGCTGCGATTGATCAAATTATGATTGAATTAGACGGAACCCCTAACAAAGGTAAATTAGGGGCGAATGCAATTTTAGCGGTAAGTATGGCAGTAGCAAAAGCTGCGGCTGAAGAAGCAAATTTACCTTTATACAGATATATTGGTGGAACGAATGCAAAAACATTACCAATCCCAATGATGAACATTGTGAATGGTGGTGCACATGCTGATAATAAAATCGATTTTCAAGAGTTTATGGTGATGCCTATTGGTGCACCTAACTTTAGTGAAGGTTTGCGTTGGGGTGTTGAAATATTCCATCATTTAAAAACGGTATTAAAGAAAAAAGGATTCAGTACGAATGTGGGGGATGAGGGTGGATTTGCTCCAAATATTCAAAGTAATGAGGAAGCGATTGAAACTGTACTTGAAGCAATACATGCAGCAGGGTATAAAACTGGATCTCAAATCGCCATTGCCATGGATGCTGCAAATAGTGAGTTGTGGGATGCTAAAAAGAAAAAATATGTTTTCCATAAAAGTTCTGGAAAGGAATTAAGTAGCGACCAATTGGTGAAGTATTGGGAAAAATGGGTGAAACAATATCCTATTATTTCTATTGAAGATGGGATGGCAGAGGACGATTGGAATGGTTGGAAGGCATTAACACAAGCTGTTGGCGATAAGTGTCAACTAGTCGGCGATGATTTATTTGTGACCAATGTGGATCGTATACAAATGGGCATTGATAAAAAAATTGGGAATGGGTTGTTAGTGAAAGTGAATCAAATAGGCACTTTGACGGAGACCATCAATGCGGTTACTTTGGCACAACACAATGGTTATAACACGATTATGTCACATCGCAGTGGTGAAACTGAAGACACGACGATTGCTGATTTAGCAGTGGCTTTAAATTGTGGTCAAATTAAAACAGGGTCGGCTTCAAGATCCGATCGTATGGCTAAATACAACCAATTAATCAGAATTGAAGAAGCATTAGGCGAAACGGCAATTTACCCTAAAGGGAAAGTGAAGTTTGGCAACAAATAGTTAAGCGACTTTTATTTTAAAGTCTTTATGAAAAAAAGGTTGGCGTATTATTAGAACTACACTAATTTTACTTCAACCTTTTTTTTATGCAATTTTTGAAAAAAATAACCCCTTTTATTGCCAATCGATATTTTGTCGTCGCCGTTGGTTTTTTTGTATGGATGTTGTTTTTTGATCAAAGAGATTTTTTTCAGCAAAAAGAAAGAACTGGGGAATTAAAAAAAGTAGAAGCAGCAAAAAAATATTACCAAGACGAGATTGAAAAAACAAAGAAGCAGTTAAATAATTTACAAAATAATCCGGCCTCTGTTGAAAAATATGCACGCGAAAGATATTTATTAAGACGCGAGGGCGAAGAAGTGTATTTGTTTGAAGATACCATGCCTGCACCCACAAAAAAATGACAAAGAAGGAAAGGTATTTACAGGTGCTCAATTATTTTCAGCAACAAATGCCGATTGCTGAAACTGAATTAACTTACGAAAGTCCATTTCAATTATTGGTGGCTGTTATTTTATCAGCACAATGCACGGATAAGCGCGTTAATGAAACAACGCCGTTTATTTTTAAAAAATTCCCTTCGCCTGAGACTATGGCAGTTGCACAATTTGATGATTTATTTCCTTTGATAAAAAGTATTTCCTATCCGAACAATAAAACGAAGCATTTAATTGGCATGAGCCAATTGTTACTCAAAAACTTTAATGGCGAAGTGCCCATGACCATCGATGCATTGGTTACCTTACCCGGGGTGGGTCGAAAAACGGCTAATGTAATTACAAGTGTCATTGATCAACAGCCCAACATGGCCGTGGATACGCATGTATATAGGGTTAGTAGAAGAATTGGCTTGGTGCCTTTGACGGCAACAACGCCATTGGCGGTTGAAAAAGAATTAATCAAACATATCCCAACCCAACAAGTACATACCGCCCACCATTGGCTGATATTACATGGCAGGTATACCTGTTTGGCAAGAAGTCCAAAGTGTGTCTCTTGTGGTATACTTACATTTTGTAAAGAAGGTACTAAAAACAAAAAAGCTTCCTCCGAATAATCGAAGAAAGCTTTTTAAATTTTTAAGAAGTATCCTTAGAATAACTTTTCTATTTCCGCTACTAATTCATGTTTTGCGATTGGGCTACCCATGATTCTATTAAATCCTTTTGCGTCAATAAAATATTTGTCTCTAATAATTTTAATCAATTGTCCATTATTAATTTCAGGAATTAATACGGTTTCGTAATTTTTCAAAATCTCACCTAAATTTTTAGGGAAGGGGCGCATATATTTTATATGTGCATGGCTCACATCTTTTCCTTTTTCTTGTAATTCTTGCACTGCACTTTTAATAGTACCGTATGTTGATCCCCATCCTACCACCAATACTTTTCCTTTTTCTTTTCCGCTATCAATAGTTTGTAAAGGAATATAATCTGCAATTTTT
>CAIWBA010000235.1 GCA_903910765.1 uncultured Bacteroidota bacterium | reverse complement strand
AATATTGAAAAAGAATTAATGAACCACGATATTAATTCTATCCCCACTGAATTAATTAAGGAAGCAAAACAACATGGATTTAGCGATATGCAAATTGCGAAAGTATTAAAAGGAAATACCACCGATGATGCAGTGTATGAGAAACGAAAAGCATTAGGCATTACCCGCGTTTATAAAATGGTGGATACCTGTAGCGCTGAGTTTGAAGCAAAGACACCTTACTTTTATTCCACTTTTGAAAACTAAATGATCACCGCTTTAATAAAGCTTTAATATAAAAATATGAATGTAAAAGATATCGTGATGCTTAATGAAAAAGAAACCAGAGCTGGATTTGGCGAAGGTATTCATGAGCTCGCAAAACAAAATAGTGAAGTAGTTGTACTTACAGCTGACTTAGCTGGTTCCTTTAAATTAGGCCCATTCATCAAAGAATTCCCAGATCGTTTTATTGAAGTGGGTATTGCAGAAGCAAATATGATTGGTATTGCTGCAGGGTTAACAATTGGTGGCAAGATTCCTTACACAACTACCTTTGCCAACTTTAGCACAGGAAGAGTATATGATCAAATTAGACAAAGTGTTGCCTACTCAGATAAGAATGTAAAAATTTGTGCATCGCACGCTGGATTAACTTTAGGAGAAGATGGTGCTACACATCAAATATTAGAAGATATCGGACTTATGAAAATGTTGCCTGGTATGACTGTTGTGGTACCATGTGATTTTAATCAAACCAAAGCGGCAACCAAAGCAATTGCTGATTATCAAGGTCCGGTTTACTTAAGATTTGGTCGTCCAAAATGGCCCAATTTTACCAAAGAAGATGGTTCAGATTTTGTGATTGGAAAAGCACAAAAATTAAGTGACGGAAAAGATATCTCCATTTTTGCTTGCGGTCATTTGGTTTGGAAAGCGATTGAAGCAGGTAAATTATTAGAAGCAGAAGGCCTCAGTGTTGAAGTAATCAATTTACATACCATTAAACCATTGGATGTTGACGCAATTGTTGCGAGCATTTCAAAAACTGGATGTGCAGTAACTGCGGAAGAACATAATGTAATTGGCGGTATGGGAGATGCTGTTGCACAAGTGGCTGCAAAACATTGTCCAGTGCCAATTGAATATATTGGTACACAGGATACTTTTGGAGAAAGTGGAACACCGAATCAATTATTAGCGAAGTACGGTTTGGATACCCCAAATATTGTTGCAGCAGCTAAAAAAGTATTAGGACGTAAGAAATAATTAAAAAAATATAGCCCAACAAAAAGATCCTTCGAGTACTCGAAGGATCTTTTTGTTTACAACCTATGCGTTTGTAAAATTAACTAAGGCGCTAAACGTACTTTAGTCCATTGACCATCCGAAGCTAAATTATATTTAATACGATCATGTAAGCGAGAGCTACGCCCTTGCCAAAATTCAATGTTTGTAGGATGTACAATATACCCACCCCAATTCGAAGGCAGTGGTACATTCCCTTCTTTGTACTTTTCTAAATTAGTAGTAACTATTTGTTCAAGGTATTCGCGATTCGGAATTACTTTACTTTGTGGGGATGAAATAGCACCTACCTGACTGCCGAGCGGACGAGAGTGAAAATATTCATCACTTTCTTCCGTGCTAATTTTTTTTATAGTACCTGTGATGCGAATTTGTCTTTCTAATTCCTTCCAAAAAAAGTTCATCGCAACAATTGGATTTGCAACTATCTCCTGCCCTTTTGCACTGTCATAATTGGTAAAAAATACAAATCCTGCTGGAGTATAGCCTTTTAATAAAACTACGCGCGACGAAGGAGCGCGTTGGGCATCAACGGTGGAAAGTACAAATGCATTTACTTCATCAATATTACTTGCTATGGCTTCCTCCCACCAATTTTCAAATTGATCCATGGGATGCGCCGCGGTGGCGGCTTCATCTAAAGAAGCTAGTTGGTAATCGCGGCGTATAGAAGCTATATCTTTTTGCATAAAAAATTATT
>CAIWBA010000234.1 GCA_903910765.1 uncultured Bacteroidota bacterium | reverse complement strand
CGGGTAGGCCCTTTTTTAATGACTATAACTTAAAAATATGACGCGTTTAAAATTAGCGATTCAAAAATCGGGACGATTACATGAGGATTCCATTAAACTTTTAAAGGAATGCGGGATTGATATTGAAAATGGCGTAAATAAATTAAAGGCAGTGGCCACCAATTTTCCATTGGAATTGTTTTTTTTAAGAGACGATGATATTCCGCAATATGTGGAAGATGGGGTAGCTGACATTGGTTTTGTAGGAGAGAATGTAGTGTATGAAAAGGCTAAAAAAGTAGAAGTGGCCTATGCGTTAGGTTTTGGAAAATGCAGATTAAGTTTTGCTGTTAACAAAAATGAAACCTTTACTGGCCCCGCTTTTTTAGCGGGTAAAAAAATCGCAACTAGTTATCCAGTATTGGTGCAAAAATATTTGAATGAAAATAAGATACAAGCGGAGATTCATGAAATTAGTGGGAGTGTTGAAATTGCGCCTGGTATTGGATTGGCAGATGTAATTTGTGATTTAGTAAGCAGTGGGTCCACCTTGTTTATGAATGGTTTAATAGAGGCGGATACTATTTTAAATTCACAAGCGGTATTAATTAAACGTCCTGCATTAAATGCGGAAGCTACTGCAATTTTAGAAAGATTGTTGTTTCGAATTGAATCTGTAAAGAAGGCGAAAAAAAATAAATATGTTTTGTTAAATGCGCCTAATGCAAATTTGGATAAAATTATTTCATTATTGCCAGGGATGAAAAGCCCGACGGTAGTTGCATTAGCAACACCGGGATGGAGTAGCGTGCATAGTGTTATTGCAGAAAGTGATTTTTGGGAAATAATCGAAAAATTAAAACAAGCGGGTGCAGAAGGAATTTTGGTTGTGCCCATCGAAAAAATGATTTTATAATGATGAAAGTATTCAACGAACCTAAGATGAATGAATGGGCATCGATTATTGAGCGGCCTTCCATAGATGCTGCGCAATTGAATGATAATGTTCGAAATATTATAGACGAAGTAATCGCTGGGGGTGATGCTGCAATAAAAAAAATCACCTTGCAATTCGATCGCGTTTCCATCAATGAATTTAAAGTATCTGCTGAAAAAATAGCAGCTGCTGAAAATTTATTAGCGGCAGGGTTAAAAACTGCGATTCAATTAGCAAAAGTCAATATTGAAATTTTTCACAATAGCCAAATACAAAAAGTAGAACGTATTGAAACCATGCCAGGTGTTTGGTGCTGGAGAAAATCAGTAGGTATTGAGAAGGTAGGTATTTATATTCCAGGCGGATCTGCGCCCTTATTTTCAACAGTATTAATGTTAGGGGTGCCAGCAAAAATGGCGGGTTGTAAAGAGATTATTTTATGTACGCCGCCCAATGAACAGGGTGATATTCATCCAGCAATTTTATATGCTGCATCATTGGTAGGGGTTACGACAATATATAGTGTTGGCGGCGCGCAAGCAATTGCAGCCATGGCATATGGTACAGCGTCAATTACTAAAGTGCATAAAATATTTGGACCAGGTAATCAATATGTAACTGCTGCAAAACAGTTGGTACAACAAAATGGTATTGCTATTGATATGCCTGCAGGGCCAAGTGAGGTATGTGTATGGGCAGATGAAAATGCAATACCATCATTTGTTGCAGCGGATTTATTATCACAAGCGGAACACGGTCCCGATAGTCAGGTTATTTTAATTGCGAACAATATTGATATTGTTGGGGCGATACAAAATGAAATTGATTTACAGCTGACCACATTACCAAGAAAGGATTTTGCAGCAAAAGCATTAGCCAATTCAAAAGCAATTGTTTTAAGTAATCAGGAACATGCCATTGATTTAATTAATGCATATGCGCCAGAGCATTTAATTTTAGCTGTGGATAATGCTTTGCAAATAGCGGATAAAATTATAAATGCAGGGTCGGTATTTATTGGCAATTATTCACCCGAATCCGTGGGCGATTATGCAAGTGGGACCAATCATACTTTACCAACCAATGGGTATGCAAAAGCCTATAGT
>CAIWBA010000233.1 GCA_903910765.1 uncultured Bacteroidota bacterium | reverse complement strand
GAACCCAAAATTGTCGGATAAGGCGGTTAAAAGGGCTGCTTTATCAATAGATCGGTCATTCTTTATTGCTTTGGAGGTCTTGGATATCGTTTTTTTAGTGGTCGCCATTATAATTATCTTAAAATCAATCTTTTGTATAAAGAACGGTACATTTAAGTTAACGAAAATAAGGCAAGAAAAGTTCAAATGGTGGTCATTTTTTTTAAAAGCTTACATTTTAGCATTTTATTAAAAATTGAGGTGTAAACTAATTGAAACATTAACTTTGTGCGGCTGGAACAGGCAAGCGATAAAACGTATCATCGGCCTTGACAAAGCAAGTGAATTTCAGTAGCTAAAATCAAATATGAAAGAAAACATTATAACCATTGCAAAAAAAGCATTAGCTATAGAATCTGAAGCTTTGGTTGAATTAAATAAATACATCGACGCCTCTTTCGAAAAGGCAGTCACTGCCATTTTAAATAGCAAAGGAAGGTTGGTGATCAGTGGTATTGGAAAAAGTGCCATAATTGCTCAAAAATTGGTTGCCACTTTTAATTCAACGGGTACACCCGCATTATACCTGCATGCAGCCGAAGCAATACATGGAGATTCTGGAATGATACAAAACAATGATATTGTTTTGATCATTAGCAAAAGTGGAGAAAGCCCCGAAATTAAAAATTTAGTACAGTTAGTAAAACAATTTGGAAATACCATCATTGGCATGGTGGGTAATAAACAAAGTTATTTGGCAACGCAAGCGGATTTAATGATAGATACCACTATAACTAAAGAAGCCTGCATCAACAATCTAGCACCAACCTCTTCTACCACCGCACAAATGGTGATGGGTGATGTTATTGCTGTTTGCTTAATGGAATTAAAACAATTTAGCGTTGCACAATTTGCACAATTTCATCCAGGGGGCAACTTAGGAAAGAAACTTACCTTAACCACCCAAAATTTAGCAGACCGCAATAGTAAGCCTGCAGTAAGACAAGAGACAAAAATAAAAGAAGTCATTATTGATATATCAAAAAACAGAATGGGTGCGACTGTTATTACAGATGAAAATAATAAGGTATTGGGCATTATTACGGATGGTGACATTCGCCGTATGTTAGAACAACATGATAATATTCAAAACTTAATTGCAGAAGATATTTATCATACAAACCCTGCTACTATCGCACCTAGCGCATTAGCTGTGGAAGCTTTAGCCATCATGGAACAAAAGGACATCAGCCAATTAATCGTTGCTGACAATCATCAATATATAGGCATGATTCATATTCATGACTTAATGAAAGAAGGAATTTTATAAATTTAACTAGCCATTCCGTGTGTTTAATTACACACTTAATAAAATAATTTAAGGAGATATGAAGAACAAACATCATTATGTTGCAATCATGGCAGGGGGTATTGGAAGCAGATTTTGGCCAATGAGCAGGACCTCTTTCCCAAAGCAATTTTTAGATGTATTAAATACAGGTAAAACATTAATCCAATGGACCTATGACAGGTATACAAAATTCATCCCTGCCGAAAATATATTCATAGTTACATCAGAGGAATATGTGGACATTGTAAAAAAACAATTACCTGACCTGCCTGTTGAAAATATTTTAGCGGAGCCAAGTAAAAAAAATACAGCACCCTGTATTGCCTATATTTCATTCAAGTTGGCGCAAATTGATCCAGAAGCTTGTTTTATTGTGGCGCCTAGTGATCACTTAATTTTAGAACAAGACAATTTTGAAAAAATTAGTTTGCAGGCACTTGACTTTGTAGCTAATATAAAAGCCTTAGCTACACTGGGTATAAAACCAACGCATCCAAATACCGGATATGGCTATATACAATATGAAGGACTAGAAGTAGCCCAAGGAATTTATAAAGTAAAAACATTCACGGAAAAGCCTGATTTGGAAATTGCTGAATCCTTTTTAGCAAGTGGTGACTTTTTATGGAACGCAGGTATTTTTGCATGGAAAGTATCTACCATACTTACAGCCTTTGAAAAAAATCAACCTGAGATGTATGAATTGTTTGATCAAGAAAAACAGCACTTTAATACGCCTGAGGAAGCAAAGGCCATTCAAAAAATATACCCACAGTGTACCAATATTTCCATTGACATAGCGATCATGGAAAAAGCCGACAATGTGTTTGTAATTCCATCTAGTTTTGGGTGGAGCGATTTAGGTACTTGGAATAGCGCGTATGACAATATTGAAAAGGATTATTTTGGTAATGCAGTAGCTTCGGATAATGTGATTGTAATTGATGCCACTAAGTGTATGATAAATGCACCAAAGGATAAATTAGTGGTCGTGCAAGGTTTGGATGATTTTATTATTGTAGATACGAAAGATGTATTACTCATATGTAGTAAAGAAAAAGAACAATCTATTAAAGAATATGTTGCCGAAGTAAAAAGACATAAAGGGGATAAGTACATTTAACCAATTATTTTAAACTTACCTTAGCGTAACACCAAATTGCTTACTTAAAAGAACCCCCATGGCAACCATTATCAGCGGAACAGGCAGTTACATACCGAGCATTGTAAAAACAAACTTGGCATTTGCTGAGAATACATTTTATGGAGAGGACGGCGTGTTAATAAAAACACCCAATGCTGAAATAGTTGAAAAATTTAAAGACATCACTGGAATATATGAGCGTAGATATGCCGAAGAGAATATGAATACTTCTGAAATGGCAAGTAAAGCGGCCGAATTAGCGATTCAAGATGCAGGTATTGATCCAGAGACCATTGATCAAATTATTGTAGCACATAATTTTGGGGACGTATTACCAGGTACAATTCAAACAGATACGATTCCGGCACTTGCTTCAAGGGTAAAGCACCAACTAGGCATTAAAAATCCGAATTGTGTTGCTTATGATATATTGTTTGGTTGTCCAGGTTGGATACAAGGTGTTATTCAAGCGGATTCATTTATTAAGTCAGGTATGGCTAAGCGTTGCTTAGTAATTGGTGCTGAAACTTTAAGCAGAGTCGTAGATAGTCATGACAGAGATAGCATGATTTTTAGCGATGGCGCTGGCGCATGTATTGTGGAGGCAGATGCAAATACAACCAGTGGTATTTTAGCATCGAGTGTGCAAAGCCATTGTGTAGACGAAACCTATTTTTTATACTTGGGTAAATCCTACCATCCGGAAGGGGATGAAGCAACAAGATATATAAAAATGAAGGGAAGAAAAGTATATGAGTATGCGATTAAAAATGTTCCATTGGCAATGAAGGAGTGTATTGAAAAAGCAGGCGTTGATATACATGATGTAAAAAAATTCTTTTTACACCAAGCCAATGAAAAAATGGATGAAGGATTTATTAAGGCCTTGTATAAATTATATGATATCAAAACTGCACCTGAAAACATTATGCCCATGAGTATTCATGATTTGGGAAATAGTTCAGTAGCAACAATACCAACTTTATACGATTTAGTTAAAAAAGGGAAATATAAGGAACACCAATTACACAAAGGAGATATTGTCATTTTTGCATCCGTAGGTGCAGGCATGAATATAAATGCAATTTGCTACCGCGTTTAAGTACGAAACTAATACCCTCTTACATTTTTACCTTCCATATAATTAACAAAGGCTTTGTTACACACCTTATTGCCGCCTGGTGTAGGATAATTTCCGGTAAAATACCAATCGCCGGTATTCGTAGGACAACATAAATGTAAATCCTCAATGGTTTGATAAATTACTTCAACAGGTATGTTAAAATTTTCTGGGGTAATTAACTGCGCTATTTTATCTGAAATTTCTTCCGGAGTGAATGGCTTGTATAATTGACGTACCACATTCTCAGTATGTAATTCCCCTTTGGCTTCAAGGGCTTTTATTTTCTGTAATACATCGGTAATCACATTTGACTTACCTGTTTCATTGAGTAAGGCAATGACCGCTCTAAAGGCAATAAAATCGCCCATTTTGCTCATATCAATGCCATAACAATCAGGGTACCTTATTTGTGGTGCAGAGGAAACAACAATAATTTTTTTAGGGGATAAACGCGCGAGCATTTTGATGATGCTTTCCTTTAAGGTAGTACCACGAACAATACTATCATCAATAACCACCAAGGTATCTTCATCTTTACGAACGGTGCCATAAGTAATATCATACACATGCTGTACCATTTCATTTCTGTTGGCATCATCTGTAATGAAAGTTCTTAATTTAACATCCTTTATCGCAATTTTTTCCTGTCTAATTTTTCGATTCACCATGGCTTCCAGTTTTTCCGGATCCACTTCATTTCCCCAACTCAAAATACGCTCCACCTTAATTTTATTTAAGTATTCTTCCATGCCTTTTACTAAACCATAAAAGGCAACTTCGGCGGTATTAGGAATATAGGAGAAAATAGTATTTTTCAAGTCCTTTTCAATCCGATCTAATACCCTTACGCTTAAATGATTTCCCAAAGCAATTCTTTCGCGATAAATTTTTTCATCACTACCTCTTGAAAAATAGATTCGCTCAAATGAACAAGCCCTTCTTTCCTTGGGTGCAACTATTTGTTCAATGGTATATTTGCCATGATCATCTACAATCAATGCCATTCCTGGCATCAACTCCAATACTTCATTTTCAGCTACATTAAAAGTAGTTCTGATGGCAGCACGCTCACTTGCAGCTACAATTACTTCCTCATCAATATAATAATAAGCAGGTCGTATGCCATGTGCATCGCGCATAATAAAGCTATAGCCATTACCCAACAAACCGCCCACGGTAAATCCACCATCGAATAACGGAACTGCATTTTTTAATACATTTACAATATTGGGATTGTTCGGATTGATTTGTTCTTCCTTTTCTAAAAAATGATGTACCACTTCCATCATCGCTGCTAAATCACTTTCTTTTTCAAAAGCACCAGGATTTGCATTGATGTGTTGGTATAATTCCTCAGTATTTACTAAATTAAAATTTCCCGCAAGTGCTAAATTTTTAGCAGGGACCAAATTCCTTTTTATAAATGGATGGCAAAATTCAATATTGTTTTTCCCTTGTGTGCCATACCTTAAATGGCCTAATAAAATTTCACCCATAAAAGGCAAATGCCCTTTCATTAATCCTGGATGCTTGGTAATGTCTGGCTGAAATTTTTCGAGCTCTTGAATTTCTAAACCAATTTTATAAAATAAATCAGCAATGGGTTGCTGTGCGTTGCTACGAAGTCGATATAAAAAAGGATTGCCCGGTTCAATATTTAATTTTAAAGTAGCCAAACCTGCCCCATCCTGGCCACGATTATGTTGCTTCTCCATCAACAAATACAGCTTGTTTAAGCCGTAGGTTACCGATCCTCTTTTTTGAAGATAATAAGAAAAGGGCTTTCTTAAACGAATGTAAGCTAGGCCGCATTCGTGTTTGATCTCATCACTCATGATGTATAAATATTAATACACTTTTTCTGTTGCCATTGCATCCGCTACTTTTTTCCAATCCTTTAGTTCAGGACATCCTTGATATTCCGCATCCACATAAATGTAATAATTTGGAATATGTTCTTTAAACCAGCCTTTCATTTTATCCATTTTCTTTTGTTCTAAGGCACGTTGAGAAACACGGTTATAATCTTCTCTTAAGTTTTCTTTATGTGGCGTAGTTCTTTCTCTAAAATATATTAATCGAACAGTTTGTCTTCCACGCTCATCTTGGTATACTTGTGGATCAGAAATATCTCCTGGCTTTAAATTTTTTAACATGACCACCATGTCCTTATCTAATTGATCAATATTTACGTAGGAAGATCCATCACCGCCTGTTACTGCACCACCACTAAATTTACTTCCATCATCGTCACTGTATTTATTTACTGCTTCTCCAAAACTCATTTTATTCGCAACAATTTCCTTTTTTATACTATCCAATAAATGTTTAGTGTCATTTATTTCATCCTTGGTAATTGGTGGAATTCTAAGAATGTGCTTAACAACAGCATCATCTCCAGAACGAGAAATAAGTTGGATAATATGATACCCGAATTTCGATTTAATGGGTGCTGAAATTTGCCCTTCTTTCAAACGGAAGGAACCAGACATAAATGCAGGATCCCAAGTTTTTTCGTTTCTGTTGATATTAAATTGACCTAAATTTTCTTTAGAACTTGGATCTTCAGAATATAATTTAACCAATTGGTCAAACTTGCTAATGCCAGATTCAATTTGTCTTCTATAATCAGATAATTGTTGAATAACATATTCTTCAATATCACGATTTGCTTTGGGATGAACTATAATTTCTGCAATACTTACTTCACTTTCATATAATGGCAAACTATCTACTGGAATTTTATTATAAAATGCCCTTACTTCAAATGGAGTGATTTTAATTTTGTCGACAATTTTTTCTTCCATGTTGTCAGACAACTTTTGCTCCTTAATTTGAATTCTAAAATCCTCTTTTAATTGAATAATGCTTCTACCAGCAACTTCTTCCAACACTTCTTTAGATCCAAATTGTTGTAAAAATAACCTGATTTTACTATCAATCGCATTTTCAATTTCAATCTCAGTAACCAATAAAGAATCCTTTTCTGCTTGCAATACCAAAGCTTTGCGCATTAGTTGCTGCTCAACCACTTGACATGTATTTGGAAGGACCACATTTTCGTCACCCTGTGTTTGCCTTTTCATATCAAGCATTGTATTCTCGATATCAGATTTTAAAATAAATTTATCACCTACTGTACCGATTATTTTATCTGCTAATACCTTTTTTACTTGCGCATTAACATGCACCGACATGGATAAAAAAAACAAACAAAAAACAATGTTGACTATTTTCATCTAAATAATATTAATGTTTAAAGGTCTGATTCGTGGTCGGTTTTCCCAAAAATCAAATCTTAATTATTTTATAAAGTACGCTTCACTTCTTCTTCCTCAAACGCTTCTACGATATCACCTACTTTTAAGTCAATAAAGTTTTTGATGGTCAATCCGCATTCCATATTGGAAACAACATCTTTCACATCATCTTTGAAACGCTTTAAGCTTCCTAATTCAGCAGCTTGTCCTTCTCCTTTAGGATATTCAACAATACCATCACGAATTATTCTAATTTTACTATTTCTGCTTAATTTACCATCCAATACAAAACATCCTGCCACGGTCGCTTTATCAAACTTGTACACTTCACGTACTTCCACGTTGGCAACAATTTTTTCTTGAATTTTAGGCTCCAACATACCTTCCATTGCGCTCTTAATTTCATCAATAGCGTTGTAGATAATAGAGTATAATTTAATTTCTACGCCCTCTGCTTCCGCCAACTTATTGGCTTGCATACTTGGACGTACATTAAATCCAATAATAATTGCATCTGATGCTGCAGACAATAAAACATCCGACTCAGAAATTTGACCTACCCCTTTTAACACCACGCGAATGGCGATTTCAGAAGTAGATAATTTTTGTAAGGAATCGCTCAAGGCTTCCACGGATCCATCCACGTCACCTTTAATGATAATATTCAATTCCTTGAAATTTCCTAAAGCCAAACGACGACCAATTTCATCTAACGTAATATGTTTTCTAGTTCTTAAGCCTTGCTCTCTTAATAATTGAGCGCGCTTAGTTGCTAATTCTTTTGCTTCTGATTCATCCTCAAATACTTTAAATTTCTCACCCGCCTGAGGCGCACCATTTAAACCTAATATTACGACTGGTGTTGAAGGTGGCGCAGTTTCGATACGTTGGTTACGCTCATTAAACATTGCTTTCACACGGCCATAATATTGTCCTGATAAAATTAAATCACCTTGTTTCAAGGTGCCATTTTGAACTAATATTGTAGCCACATAACCACGTCCTTTATCTAAAGATGCTTCAATAATTGTTCCTGTCGCTTCCTTATTTGGATTTGCTTTCAGGTCTAATAAATCAGATTCTAAAATAATTTTTTCTAATAAAGTATCAACATTCAAACCTTGTTTCGCAGATAATTCTTGGTTTTGGAATTTACCACCCCAAGCTTCCACTAAAATATTCATTTGAGATAATTGCTCATATATTTTTTGTGGATTTGCGCCATCTTTATCAATTTTATTAACCGCAAAAATCATTGGAACACTTGCCGCTTGTGAGTGACTAATTGCTTCCTTGGTTTGCGGCATCACTGCATCATCCGCAGCAACAACAATAATCGCAATATCAGTAACTTTCGCACCACGCGCACGCATTGCTGTAAAGGCTTCGTGACCAGGCGTATCCAAGAATGTAATTGCTTTACCATTTGGTAAGGTTACTTCATACGCACCAATATGTTGCGTAATTCCTCCTGCTTCACCTGCAACTACATTTGCATTACGGATATAATCCAGTAAAGATGTTTTACCATGATCGACGTGACCCATGATGGTAACAATCGGCGGACGCTCCACTAAATTCGCTAAATCTTCTGCTTCTTCTTCTTCATCTATTTCTTCAACATCTTCTAATCCAACAAATTCAACTTCAAATCCAAATTCACTTGCGACAAGTTCAATAACCTCCGCATCTAAACGTTGGTTAATAGAAACCATGATACCCAAGTTCATACACTTGCTGATGATATCTGCGAAGCTTACATCCATCAAACTTGACAATTCACTTACCGTAACAAATTCCGTTACTTGTAGTTTGTTATCGCTTACTTCGTTTTGTTCATTTTCAGCAGCTTCTTCTCTTTTGGCACGACGATATTTAGATTTCAAACTTTTACCACGACCACCTTGGCCTGATAATTTAGCTTGGGTTTCCTTGATCTTATCTTGAATTGCTTTTTGACCGATTTCTTTTTGCTCAGCAGTTTGAGGTGCATTACGATTGCCACCTGGACGAGCACCACCACCTGGTCTTGCACCACCACCTGGTCTGTTACCGCCTTGTCCTTGGTAGCCACCGCCTGGACGGTTACCACCTTGTGCGCCACCACCCGGGCGATTCCCACCTTGTTGTCCTTGGTAGCCGCCGCCTTGTTGTCCACCACCTTGTTGTGGACGACCCGTTGGTGTAGGAATACGTTTACGAACACGCTTTTCCTCCTGACTCATTGGCTTAGGTCTTGTATCACTATTAACAGGTAAATCAATTTTACCCATCACTTTTGGACCTTCTAATTTATCAGCTCTAATATTTTCAATTTTTCCATGCACGTTTTCAGGTGCAATGGAATGATCCACTGGTGCATCTTTTTTCGGAGCTACTGCTTCTTTTTTTGCTGGCGCTTTTGTTGGGGCTACTGCCTTCTCTTCTGGGGCTTTTGGTTCCTCTGCTTTTTTTGCAGATTTCTTAGGTCTTGTAGAAGAATCTATTTGCGATAAATCTATTTTATTGATCACCTTAGGTGCTTCAACTTCTGGCGCTTTTATATTTGTAGTAGTAGCATCTTCAGGAGCAACTTCAGTTACTTCCTTTTTAGCTTTTGCTGCTTTAGGCTTTGTTGGTTTTTCAACAACGGCTTCCTCGACTATTGGTGCTTCTGGCACTTCAGTTACCACTGCTTTTTTAGCAACTACTTCTTCGGGTTTTTTTGCTTTATCAGTGATTGCATTTTTAGGCAATTCAACATGATCTGCTTTATCCCTGGCAACCTTGTCGCCCTGAAATTCAGCTTGCAATGCATAATACTGCTCCTCTGTTAATTTAGCCGCTGGCTTAAGGTCATCCTTAGGGAAACCTTTTTTTGAAAGGAATTCAATCAAGGTATCTTGACCGATGTTAAATTCCTTAGCAGCTGCTAACAATCTTGGTAATTTCAATTCTGACATTCTGTTGTTTTTTGCCCCTTTTTTTTAGGAACGAGTAACCTAATACAAATATACTTTCAAAAATCAAGGTTATTCACCTTTATCAAACTCTTCTTGTAAAATTCGACGAACATCCGCGATGGTCTCTTTTTCCAAATCTGTTCTTCTTTCTAGCTCATCCGCACTTAATTTAATAACGCTACGCGCTGTATCACAACCCACACGCTTAAATTCATCAATAATCCAGGTTTCAATTTCATCGCTAAATTCATCTAAATCAATATCAAACTCATCCACAATCTCCTCGTCCTCACGATAAACATCTAATTCATAGCCCGTTAATTCAGCGGCTAATTTGATATTTACCCCACGACGACCAATGGCTAATGAAACTTGATCCGCTGGCAAATAAACTTCAACACGCTTGGTGTCATTGTCAATATTCATGTAGCTGATTTTAGCAGGCGTTAAAGAACGTTGAATTAATAATTGTGTATTGGTTGTAAAATTAATGACATCAATATTTTCATTTTTCAACTCTCTAACAATACCATGAATACGACTTCCTTTCATACCCACACAAGCACCTACTGGATCAATTCTATCATCAAATGATTCAACGGCCACTTTTGCACGCTCGCCTGGTTCACGCACAATTTTTTTAATGGTAATTAAACCATCAAAAATTTCTGGAACTTCAATTTCTAATAATTTAGCAAGGAACAATGGACTTGTTCTTGATAAAATAATAACAGGTGAATTATTTTTCATATCCACTCTTGCAACTACGGCACGAATGTTTTCTCCTTTCTTAAAAAAGTCCTGTGGAATTTGTTCTGTTTTTGGAAGAATCAATTCGTTACCTTCTTCATCTAGTAACAAAACTTCTTTTTTCCAAACCTGATAAATCTCTGCATTGATAATTTCACCAATACGATCTGAATATTTTTTAACTAGTACATTCTTCTTCAAATCATTAATACGAGAAGCTAAAGTTTGTTTCGCAGCCAAAATTGCTCTACGACCAAAATCTAGAATATCTACTTCCTCATATAAGTCCTCACCTATCTCAAAGTCAGGCTCTATCTTGATTGCGTAAGAATATGGTACTTCCTCTAAAGGATTGTCCACATCATCATCGGGTCTGATTTGACGACGACGAATAATTTCCAAATCTCCTTTTTCGGCGTTTACGATTACATCAAAATTTTCGTCACTACCGTACTTTTTTCTGATCAAAGTTTTAAAAACATCTTCAACCACTTTCATCATCGTTGGGCGATCTATATTTTCAGCATCTTTAAACTCCTGAAAAGCCTCGATCAAATTTAT
>CAIWBA010000232.1 GCA_903910765.1 uncultured Bacteroidota bacterium | reverse complement strand
ACAACATAAATTCAAAAAATTTATAAAAAAAGCGGCAGGTGTATTTTATATTAACCAATGGGCAGAAGCGGCTTTTAATAGTCACTACAAAAAAGAGGTTTCAAATATTCAACATGCTATTTTACCAGTAGTTGTCCCTCCCGTATACGATTGGCTTATTTTATCTGAAACAAAATCAGATTTGTCGCAGGGTTCAAATTATTTTTTATGTTTTATGCAGCCTGCTAATTTTGTTGCTACCTTAAAAGAATTTTCCCATTTTAAAAAATGGCAACAAACTACCATGGCCATGGTTTTTGTATTTGATACTTATAAGCAATGCGCTATTGCGGAAGACTTATTAAAAGGCTATAAATACAAAGCATCTATTTTTATTAAATGTATTCATGAAGTAAAGCTGGAGTGGATTGCGGCTTCCTATGCAATTTTTTGGGGGCTTATTAATTTTAATAAAACTTGTTGGATACAATGGGCTATTCATTATGATGTCCCACTTTTAATGGATGAAAAAAATAATATCCCTGAATCTTGGTTAAGGGCTGGTGAAGTATTTTCATTTGATGTATCCGCCTCTTTATCAGATCATTTTAAATTATATTATAGGGATGAAGTGTATCGCCAAGCCCGCGCCAATATGGGAACAGATTGGCTGTCTAATTTAGAAATGATTGCCCCGGCAAGTGGGAGTGTTAAAATTCCGGTTGACTTAAAACCTTAGGGTGTATCTTATGTAATAAAATAGTATTTTTGCGTTACAAAAATTAGATTATGCATCAATCAACTATTAATGTTCTGATAGATTTAGACGAACAAAAAATTCCCCAAAATATTAAGTGGTCTGCCTCTGATAGTACTGCCAATGAAACACAAGAAGCTAGAGCGATGATGCTTACTTTATGGGATCCAACTGATAAAACCGCTTTGCGTATTGATTTATGGACGAAGGATATGATGGTGGATGAAATGGCCGATTTTTTTTATCAGAATTTAATGGGCATGGGCGAAACCTATTTAAGAGCAACACAGGATCAAGCAATAGCCAATGATTTTAAAGAATTTGCCTATTCGTTTTATAAAAAATTTAGTGCTAGTCAAATAGCAGAAAACAAATAAATATTTAAAGTTATGAGTTTAGAAACTGAAGTGATGTCCTTGATGAAGGATGCAATGAAAAATAAGGATGAAGCAATGTTAAGAGGCTTAAGAGCGATCAAAGCTGAAATCATAAGAGCAAAAACTGATCCGGGAGCCAATGGTGAAATTTCTGCTGACACGGAATTGAAATTATTGCAAAAATTAGTGAAGCAACGCAAGGATTCCTTAGCCATTTATGAACAACAAAATAGACCTGATCTGGCAGTTAAAGAATCGGAAGAAATTGCGATTATTGAAAAGTTTTTACCTGCGCAAATGAGTGAGGAAGATGTGAAAGCGGCTGTGCAAGCTATTATTAATGCTTTAGGTGCATCGGGCCCTCAGGATTTGGGTAAGGTAATGGGCGTTGCCACCAAACAACTAGCAGGACAGGCGGATGGTAAAATAATTTCGGCGATTGCTAAATCACTTCTTACTGCTTAATATATGTGGTTAGATATTTTAACAGGCACCCTACTTATTGTTGCAATTTTGCAAGGTATTCGTAATGGATTAATCAAAGCGATACTTTCCTTTTTTTCATTATTCATAGGATTAATCGTAGCCTATCAATTAGCAGGTTGGGTAGCGAGACTATTAAAAGAATACACAAAAATTGAAAGCCATTGGTTGCCTTTCATTTCATTTATTATTGTTTTGTTGCTTGTATTATTTTTAATCAGATGGATTTCTGGTTTATTGCAACAAACCGCTGAAGTTTTAATGCTAGGCTGGTTGAATAAATTATTGGGTATTGTGCTATACGGTTTTATTTATTTTACGATTTGGAGCGCCTTGGTCTATTTTTTACAAATTTTAGGGGTACTAGAAGCTGCCAAAATGAAAGATGCATTTAGCTATGCTTATTTACAAAAGTGGTGGCCCTATTGTACTGAAAAAATGAGCCAATGGTTGCCCTTTATCAAAACAACCATTGCTACTTTCCCAAATCCATTCAAGTAAGTGGTTACTAACTGATTGACAGCTACCCGCTTTATCGTGGTTTGTGCACTTTTTTATACGTTATGATTTCGTTAAATTTTACAATGGGAATGCGGGTTATAATT
>CAIWBA010000231.1 GCA_903910765.1 uncultured Bacteroidota bacterium | reverse complement strand
TTATTAAGCCTCTACAAGTGCTTGCACCACAATTACAATTAAAAGGCTCCATGGTGTGGTCTAAGAATTGCGCATAATCTAAAGTGAGTTCTTCTCCTTTTTTAACCTCCTTATTTGTAAGGACATTTAATCCAACATAAGAGCAGTTAGCTTCACAATGATGATTTTGCGGTGACCATGCTTCTGGTTGCAGGTCCCATAAAATATATACTTCCTTCCCAATCGGATACGCATAACGTCTAAAATTTAATTTTTCGCGTTCATCCCAATTCTCATCCACATATTTTTTTGTAACAATGCGTTGCGCTTTTTCCTCCCCTTTAAATAATAATGTATTTTTTGGAAGGTCATATTTCGCGTACATGCCGTATCCTGAAATCGCATTTCCTTTGATGACAAATAATTTCTCCTTTTTTTGATATCGCGCTAAGCCCTCAATTATAATGCGTTCTAAAAATCCTCTTTGGCCAGCACCATCATGCATTAATATATAGTCGGCAGAACCTTCAAGCCCTTCCGCATAAAAAACAGAACAAGTAAAATTGATCTCTAAAAAATAAATATCGCCTTTTGCATCCATTCTAAAATCCATACGCGCATAACCCATACCATTAAAGGACATGAAAACTTGTTCGCCAATACTTTTTAATTTATTTGCTAAGGCTATATCCTTAACAGGAATATTTGCATTAGGGTGTAGTTCAGAAGTTTTTAATGCATAAGTTTTAAATGCAAATCCTTCTGGAAAAATGTATTCAACTGGTGTAAAACTCGTACAAGTTTTTCCATCTGGATTTCCGCAAACAAGTACCGTAAATTCACGGCCATCAATATATTCCTCCACTAAAGCAGATCCAAATTCACTTAATATATTTTTAACTTTTATCGTTAATTCTTCTATATTATTTGCCTTAGATGCATTGTCTACACCCAAGCTATCACCGGCTTTGGCCGGTTTTACAAAAAGTGGAAAATTTAAATTACCCGGAAGTAAAGTAAGGTCGGATTCAGCTTCAATTAATATATGTGCAGGCGTTTTTACATCTTCACAAAAAGCCAAATATTTCATGATGGTTTTCGACGGGTCGTATAAATTTACCGTAGGTCCTGTATATGGAAGTTCCAATAAATCCAAACTCATAATTACATCGATCGAAGGCACTTTCCATTCCAAGTAACCTTCACATAAATTAATGTATATATCGTAATTGTTTTCCTTAAGTTGTTTGAGTTGTTGGTAGGTAGTGAGCTTATTTAAAAAAACATGATCAATTTTTGCTTCAGGTAATATGGCAGATAAATCTCTTTTGGGGTCATAATTTTGATAATCCACACCCGAAGTACTATAGTCGGGCTGTAAAACACAAATTTTTAAATTTTTGAAACTGTCTGGATTATTTAAAATAGGCAGGGGGCGCATAAATTTATTTTTTTCGTCTCGCAAATGCGTCGTTGATAATATGTATGATTAATTCAGTAAAGCTTTGATTCGCAAATCTTAAAATTGCACCAATGGACGTATAATTTTCATCTTCGCTAATTCCACATTGTGCATTAACCTCTAAAACATAAGGCTGTCCTGTATTTGCATCCACACGCACATCCACTCTTGTATATCCTTTTCCATTAACTGCGGCATAGGCATCCCAAGAAACTTGTTGAATCGCTAATTTTATTTCGTCAGGGCTAGATTGGTATTGATAAAAATTTTCATCGGCCGGCATCGGAGTTTCATCTTCATAAATTTCCCATAAACGATCAAAGGACAAAATCTTTTCTTTTTCAGGAAGTGATGCATGAAATACCCTTTCCACAGGCGGATATATTTTTGCATATTCTGGTTGATGATGTGAACCCACAATCATTACGGTATATTCTGGCCCTTGTATAAAAGATTCTGCAACAATACCATCGGTGGATAAATTCCAGCCACGATATCCTTCAAACATTTTATCTAATTGCAACTGTAAGTCAGTCGGATTGTCAACAACATTTTTAATCCCCAATCCCAAGCTACCCCCTGACACTGCAGGCTTTACGATTAATGGACTTCCTAAATTATTAATTAAATCAATGGGCTTTACCGGTTCATTTATTTTAATGGCTTCCCACTTTGGGGTAGGAACACCTGCATGATCAAATGCAATCTTCATTGGAATTTTAGAAGTAGTGATGTCATAAAAATAATCGTCAGCGCCCGTATACACCAATTGTTTTTCTTCTAATGCTTTTATAACAGATAATCCTGGCGCGCCATTAATTTCATCTCCGTCACATAAATTTAAAACCACTGGAAAAAAAACGCCTTTTTGTCGCTCGTTGGCAATTTCTTGAACAATGGTTTTATAAGTTTCTAAGGTAACAGGTTGCCATTTCCAGGGTAAGTCAAGTTCTGTAAATACACGTGTGTATTCGGCAATACTTTGACTAAAGTCATAGTAGTATGATAAATTAGGATCTGGGTTATCTAAAGCCGGAGCAAGTACCCAAACTTTCAAATGTCCCACAGGAACAAAAGGATAAAATAGGTTACGCAAGGATGGTTATAATAGTGAAGTGGTTAGTAATTAGGAATGAAGTTATAAAATATATAATACTGACAAATTAATAAGGGGTTTAATTTAAGCGTTAATAAATCCTATGTTTTTTAGCTATTATGATACGTACATAGAAAACACTTGATTAGGGGTAATTATAATGAATTTAATTGCCTTTGATATGGAAACATAAGTTTGTTTATCAATGAATTATGGGGTTTCAGTTGCTTTATGCTATTGTCAACCATTAAATCATTTTATGCAAAGTCAAGTTATCATTTGTGACCAACAAACCCTGTATGCATTGGGATGCGGGGCACTCATTAACGAACATCCCCAATTTAATGGTTATATCATTATACGTAACCTAGGTATGTTACATGAAATCATGTCCGAGGATCATCCTAATTACGATTACCCAAAGGTAATTGTATTAGATAGTGGCATGTTAAACTTCGCAAACCCTGCCACCTATAAAACAATTAATCTTATAAAAAAAAGCGTCCCTATCATGGTGTTATTTAATGATGAGGACGCGTTGCATTTGTATCATCTAATTGACCATGGTTTTTCGGTGATTGTGTCAAGACATATTTCTGAAAAAGAATGGGTCAAGGCATTATTAATGGCGCAACAAGACAAAGTATATTTTTGCGCAAACATTGCTGAAAAAGTTTTTGCATTAATGAATCAGATGGAAAAAATAAAGCAAATTGAAATTATGCAACAACTAACTATTTATGATAAATATATTTTAGTCAGAATTTGTCAAGAAGCATCCAGTAAGGAAATTGCCAATGAGGTAGGACATAGCAAACGAACTATTGAAGGACACCGAACAAAAATGATGCAGCAGTTTGATGTAAAAAATTTAGCAGGCCTTGTTAAAATAGCTTTCTTAACAAAATTGTATGATCACTATTTAATGCATCCAAGTTTATATGATGTGGCTTTGTGTAATAAAACATCCGATGTATAAATTTTAATTTACGCATCGGATGTACAATATTGTCTAAATTAGTTTTAGCAATTTTTAAATACCCCAAGATTTTATTCTTTCTAAATCTATTTTAGCAGATTCAAGTGGTGTTTTATCTTGATAGGATTCTTGTTCAACAATATAATGATGTGCGCCACCAATTTTTTTAGCTAATAATGCAATTGCCTTTGGATCTACTAGGCCATCGCCTAGGATCGTGCTCTCATAACCATCACCCATTTCGCCTTTGGCAACTTTAATTTCATCTTTAACATGTAAGGACGGAAAACGGCCAGGGTACTTATTAATCCAGTCGTTACCTCTTGCGCCCGCACCGTACATATTACCAAAATCAAGTTGTTGTACCACTAATGAAGGATCCGTATGTTTTAAAATTAAATCATAAATTAATTCTCCATTTACTTTTTCTTTAAATTCAAAATCATGATTATGGTAGCCAAATTTCATTCCTTGTTTTTTACATAACTCCCCACACTTATTAAATAATTCTACTTGAAACATAAATGCATCAAAAGATTTTCTCACTTTGGAATCAATGGATGGACTTATCACATATGTTTGACCAAGTGTTGCTGCATCATCAATCGTATATTTCCATGCATCTGTAAAATCATTTTTTGCTTTATCAAAATGATTTAAATCCATAACGGTGTGGCCACTTGGCATATGCAATCCCAAAGAATCTAATACTTTTTTAAATTCAGTAGCAGTCCAACCATAAAATTTTCGATTAATATAATTGGCGTGCTCCACATACTCATATCCCATTTTTGCCAATTCGGTTAAAGTGCCTAAAGGATTTTTGCCCATATCTGCACGAACAGAATATAATTGTATACCAATTAAATTTTTAACTTTCGCAATGGTGTCATTTTTTGACCATATCACACTTGGTTTTAAACTTGCCCCTGCTAACACCAAGGAAGCGTTTTGAATAAATTTTCGTCTTGAGTTTTGCATATACCTATTTTTAGAAATTAAATTTACAATAAAATAATTACAGTTAAATCAACGTTTATGTAATTCAGGGTGTCTTTTGTTTAATTATGGTTGGCTCCATTTTTAGTTTTTAGTGTAGTGGTTAAATTGTTATTGATAGGGTCCAAAATTGCGATACCCCCGTTCACATAAAAACCTATATTTTGGTTAAACTATCTACCAAAATAAGCATCAAAAGGCGGTTGCTTACATGACCATTTAGCTTTGAATTGCGCTAAAAGGGGCTGTGTCAACCCAATTTTAATTTGAAATTACCGCTTATCCAAAAATGAGCTGTTTTATATAAAAAATGGGCCCTTAAACGCCCGCAAAACCGATAGTTACGAATTGTGTCGTAATTTTAAACAATGAATAAAATAATCAACATGAAAGGATTTTTATTAACGATGTTTCTAGGAATGAGTTTGTTGGGTATGGCACAAACATTTACTATTGAGGGTACCGTAGTGGATAGTGTAAGCAAGCGCAATTTGGCTTCTGCAACCATTTCAATTGTAAAAGCAAAGGATTCTTCATTAGTGAGCTTTGCAAGAAGTAACGATCAAGGATTTTTCTCCGTAAAGTCGGTCCCAGTGGGAAGTTATTTAATATCCATTTCCTATGTTGGTTTTATACAACAATGGATCGCCTTTAAAACTGGTAAAAATGCAAAAATAGATTTATCAAACATTTATATGCAGGATGCAAGCAGTTTGTCAACAGTGACAGTTACTGCGCGTAGGCCTCCAGTGGTGATTAACGGAGACTCCATTGAATTTAATGCCGAAAATTTTAAAACCGCACCCAATGCAGTGGTGGAGGATTTATTAAAAAAGATGCCCGGTATTGAGGTGGATAAATCAGGTGCAATTACGGTCAATGGTAAAACAGTCACCAAGGTATTTGTGAATGGTAAGGAATTTTTTACGGGTGACCCTAAAATGGCTACGCGTAATTTACCAGCGGATGCGATTGATAAAATTCAGGTATATGATCGCAAATCAGATCAATCCATGTTTACAGGTATTGATGATGGTAGTGAGGAAACAGCCATTAATTTGAAAGTTAAAAAGGACAGAAACCAATCCAGTTTTGGAAAATTAACCGGTGGTGGTGGTGTCCCAGAACGATTTGATTTAAGAGGAAATCTAAGTAGAATCAATAACGATGAGCAGTTCTCCATTATTGGTTCAGGTAATAATATTAATCGCCAGGATTTTTCAGCGCGTGACTTTTCTAGCTTCTCTGGCGGCGGTGGTGGTGGCCGTCCAGGCGGCGGTGGTGGTGGAATGACCGTTTCCTTTGGTGGTGGTGGCGGTGGAAATGGCGGCGGTGGTGGTGGCGAAGGTGTTGCAACAACCATTTCAGGTGGTGGTAATTACTCCAATGTATTTAATGATAAAAGAACTGACTTTAATGCGAATTTATCCTTGAGTGATATAGATCGTTTTAATAAAAGTAATTCCTATACGCAAAATTTAACGCCAGGAAATATATTTAATAGATACGATAATTCTGAAAGTAAATCAATTAGTAAACAACAAAGTATTGGAAGCACGATTGATCATAAGGTATCTGAATCCTTTTCCTATAAGTTAACACCTAGTATTGGTTCTTCAAATGGCACATCAGAAAGTAATTCAAACTCTGAAACTCTTTTACCAGATGGCACAAGAACAAATAATTCTACAACAAAATCTACAAGTGCAACGGATGCGACTAATTTTAATAACACTTTATTGTTAAAGAAAAAATTTGCTAAAAAAGGCCGTACCATTTCATCTACCATTACCAATGGGTATAATAATTCAAATTCAAACGGTGGTCAATATACAACACAAGGATTTTATACTGGGGGTATTAAAGTAAAAGATTCAATTTTAGACCAACAAAATTTGCGTAAAGGAAATACTACGACCTATTCGGCAAATGTGATATATACTGAGCCATTGGGCAAAAGATCATTATTAGAAATGAATGCTTATTTGAGTCAAAGCATTGGAAGTAGTAGTAAAAAAGTGTACGATAAAAGTTCAAATGGAAACTATGATGTTTTAAATACGCGTTTAACGAATGAGTTTAATAGCGAGTATACTTATTCAGGCGGTGGAATGAACTATCGCACCAATCAACGTAAATTTAATTTTGCTTCCGGATTTGCATTACAAAATGCGAAATTGAATGGAGAAAATGTGAGTGCAAAAACAAAATTGAATCAGGACTTTAAGGACATTTTGCCATCTGCAATGTTTCGATATAATTTTTCTCAAACTAAAAATTTGAATATTGATTATCGTACTTCAACTAGTCAACCGTCCATCACCCAATTACAACCGGTGTTGGATCAAAGCAATATTAACAGACAAACCATTGGTAATCCAGATTTGAAGCGCAGCTACCAACACAATATTAATATCAGATTCTTCTCGTCAAAAGTGATTTCTCAAAAGAATTTCTTTGCAACTGTGAATGCATCTACGACTAATAACTCCATCATCAATTACGATAGTATTTTACCTTCTAGGGTTACGCTTTCTAAACCAGTAAACGTAAACGGTGCTTACCGTGTATTTGGTTCATTGAATTATGGATTTGGCATGAAGAAGCTATTTTCAAGATTTAATTTTGGCTTGAACACAGGATTGAATAATAATATTTCTTACACCAACGGCTTATTAAATACCATTGTTACAAAATCATTTGGACCCTCCTTCAGGTATAATTTCCAAATTGATGAAAAGATCGATTTAGATTTATCTGCACGTTACTCTTACAATAAAACCAACAATCAAATTAATTCTGCCTTAAACACCAATTATTTAACCAAGGTATTTAGTGCGGAGATGGATAATTATTTACCATTCAATTTTTTATTGAATCAGTCTTTTAATTATACCATTAACTCAGGTCGTGCAGAAGGTTTCAATACAGCAATTCCTATTTGGAATGCGAATTTTTCTAAATTTTTCATGAAGAACAAGCGCGCTGAATTAAAAGTAAGTGCATTTGATATCTTGAATAAAAATGCAGGCATTAGCCGTAATGTATCTCAAAACCAAATTGTGGATCAGTATTATAATGTTATTAATCAGTATTTTATGGTCAGCTTTATCTATAGCTTACAAAAATCTGGTTTAGGCGGAAACGGCGGAAGAGCTGGCGGAATGACAATTAGAATGTAAAATTAATTATCTTTATAAACACATTAAAAAAAGTATATGCGCAAAATGATTTTATTGGTAACGATGGTTGTATTATCATTATCAAATGTAACGGCTCAAGTAAAAGAAGGCAAGTTAATTTTCGAAAGAAAAACTAATTTGTATAAAATGATAACGGATCCTGAAATGAGACGAAATATTCCTGAATTCAGATCTGAAAAATTTGAACTTATTTTTAATGAGCAAGCAACCATGTTTAAAACCCTTCCAAGTGAGGACGCCCCTGATCCTTTTGCGAATAGTGGCGCACCCGGCAGTGGTGGTTCAAGAGGCATGGGTTTTATGTTCAGAATGCCAGAAACAAATACGTACACTGATATTGCTTCTCAAATGCAATATGAAGCGCGTTCTATATTTGAAAATGATTATTTAATCATTGATACCTTAAAACCAAATAGCTGGAAATTATCGGATGAGACTAAAACAATTGCTAATTATGTTTGTAAAAAAGCAACAACCTCAGTAGCTCCAATGGCATTTACCATGCGAATTGGTGGATTTGGTGGAGATCGTCGTGGCGGTGGTGGTGGTGGACGAAACGGAGGGGATACAACAAAGCAAGCAGATAGAAAGCCAAAGGAAATTGAATTGGTAGTTTGGTATACAGAAGCAATTCCTTTATCTATTGGGCCTGATACCTACAGTGGTTTACCAGGGGCAATTTTAGAAGTAGATAGCGATAATGGTAGTAATGTAATATCAGCGCTTAACTATATTCCTAAATATTCACCCAAGGAATTAAAGCAGCCTACTAAAGGAAAAAAATTAAACCGTGCACAATTCCAAATAGAAATGCAAACCATCATGAAGGATATGCAAAGAGGTGGTGGAATGGGTGGAATGAGGATTAGCGTAGGAGGTAATTAGATGAATTAATTAAGGCTGGTTGCAATCAGCTGCGTACTAAAAAATATAAATAAGAAGCCCAACGGCTTCTTATTTTATTATATGCCATCTCCATCCAATGGTAATTGTTCTTGCATCGCCTAAATAATATGAATAGGCGCTTGTACCTTTTACGCTAAAATTTTTGGTTGCCATTGTTGAATAATAGGCATTCGTAAGGTTTAATACATTTAACCACAGTTCGGTCCTTTTTAAAGTATAACCAAAGCGCATATTTAAAACATCAAACCCCCCATAGCTTGTGGTATTTGTTTCGTCCATAAAATATTTAGACTGATGTAATTCCTCGATCGATAATCTCCATTTTGAATTGGGCTTCCAAGTTGCGCTTATGTTTGTAAAATTACGTGGTGCGGCATTCATTTCATTTCCACTTACATCTGTCCCCTTGATTAAGGTATTAATATAAGTGTGTTTTGTGTTGGTCCCATTAATTTGTAATTCCCATTGTGCATTTAATTGGTACTTCATTTGATATTCAATACCTATGTGCTTCGTTGCCCCTGAATTTTGATTGAGGTTAACACCATCTGTTTGTCGTACCGAAATAATTTCATTTTCGCCGTTGAGCTGATAGAGGGAAACTTCCGCGTATATATTTTTACTCTGATACCAGCTACCTATCTCAAAATTTTTAAATTTTTGAGGCAATAAAAAAGGAACTCGGACGGCATTGTAAATTTCAGTTATCTGAGGCGGGACAAATCCTTCGCTATAGTTGACATACACGCCATGATGATTTCGATTAAAATTGATTCCTAATTTTGGCGTCCAATTGGTAAAATGGTTATTGGCAGATGGGGTACCGGTATTTAATTGATTATTAAAAAGGTAGGTAAAATCGTCGTAACGAATAGATGCATTCAAGCGAATATATTTATTAATATCAAAAATATAATTTGC
>CAIWBA010000230.1 GCA_903910765.1 uncultured Bacteroidota bacterium | reverse complement strand
CCTCTTAGCCCATTAAGACGACGACTCACATTTGATTCATAATAATTAACTGTGCTCAAATTCAAATAAAAATATGGATTTAAAGTCCAAATGGAATTTTCATTTTTTGAAATATATATCGTTTTCTCAATACCTGGTGTAAATTGAATATCCGCTTTGCTTGTAAAAAAAATATCGATTACATTATTAAATTGGAAATAATTAAAATCATAATTCAAACTTGCACCAATATCACTTGTGATATTACCATTAATTAAATTAGCGCCTCCTGAATAAAAATATTTAGAACCATATAGTTCGCCATATATTTTTTTACCCATTTTATATTCATATCCCAAATCCAATTCAAAATAATCAAATCCTTTCATTCCTGGGGTTAGTAAATAACTAGCACTAAAATTAGAAAAAACACCATTGGCAAAATGTAAGGAAGCAGTGGTTGTTTGATAGGGGTATTTAATTGAATCAGCCCTACCATTGTATATGTAATTACTCAAATATTCTGATTGAATTGAAAAAGTGACTGAATCCGATGATTTTTTTGTTTGCGCTTGTAAATTATATGCTATAAACAATGGTAGTAAAAGGCTGAAATATTTTATAAAGGCGATTTTCATGCTATTTTATTTAATTAGACGCTAATTTAAGCAAAAAGTTTAAACCACAATTTTATCAATTTTAAGTTTGAATAATTTATTTTAACTTAGTTATTATGTATGTAATAATTTATTGCTATTGTATTTTGAAATTATTAGCTAGAATGCTATTTGGTGTAGTATTATCTGAACGTAAGGCAGTGCAATTATTAACACATATTGAAATAAAATTCAATGGAAAATTTGAACCTTCTACATTCAAAAAAATTAAAAAATTTCAAGGGATACAGCAATATATCATTAACGATAGTTTTGCAAAACTTGAAAACAGGTATACGAATACTATTGAGAGAGAAAACAATAAACTATATTTTATATTAGCTAGTTTGTATGATGATTTAATGGATGAAAACATTGTAAGTAAAGAGGTATTAAATCAAATGTTTTTAAACCCAGCCCATGCTAAACCAGAAAGCTTTAATGAGGAAGTATTAATTAATACACATTTAAAGTTACTTAACCTTGTTCAAGACAAGGAAGCATATCAAAAAGTGCTCAATAATATTCATCAGGCACAAATAGACTCATTAGAACAATTAAAAAATGATATTTTATTAGAACGTATTTTATCTATTACTGAGCGTAAAGGTGGGTATAGCTTATTAATGTGTAGGCATTATATTCAAATGTCGGCGAATGAAGCTATTGATAATTGCTGGTATCAGTTAGGCGGCATGATTCAAATGACAAACGACTTATACGATATATACAAAGATACCATGGCTGGCATATATACATTTGCCAATACACAAAACGAATTCGAAAAAATAAGGGATCAATATGTATCACAAGTGCACAAGTACAAACTAAGCATTGAAAAGTTAGCCTACGACGATTCAAAAAAATTAAAATTTCAAATTAAATTATCACTGATTCCAGCGTTAGGCTATGTTGCATTAGAAAATTTAAAGCAACTACAAGGAAAGGCTGATAACTTAAAGCCGTTTAAAGATTATGCGAGAAAAGATTTGATTGTGGATATGGAAAAAGTTAAAAATATAATCAAACTAATAAAATTCAGCTATCAAATAGCAAAAAATAAAACGATCAATATTTAGCTAATTACGATTGCATCTTATGATGCCAGATTTTGCTTTTTGATCCATTGAATTTTTAAAGGCATGATTCTTCATATTAATACAAATGTTATAATACTCAATCGCTTCTTTGAATTTCTTATTTGCTTCGTATAATAATCCAATTTGCAACGCAGCTCTTGATGCAAAGTAGGCAGGCAATTGGGCCCCTTTTTGTATGGTTGACTTATAAAACTTAATGGCTTGTTCAGGATCACCCATAATATCATAAATACGTCCTAATCTATAGGGAAACTCCGCCTTATCTGTTTGGGTATTAAAATCAGCCGTCGTTTTATCCGATAAAGTCGCTAATGCTTGCTTTTGATAGCCACCATCACTTAAAATACGTGCTTTTAACAAAAGCGCGTTTGGCCAAATACCCGTTTTTGCATTTTGATGGGCAAGTTTATCTGCATCTGTTATTTGTGATCCCTTCGCAATAACTTCATTACGATAAAATTCGGCTAGTTTGATATTGTTTTGTAAATAAGCAATCCAACTCAGTTTTTCATAGGCATCTTTGATATAAAAGTTGCCTTTAAACTGACTGGTAAAATAGGTAAACTCCTTTTGTGCCAAATCAAATTTCAATTGATTAAAATAAGCGAAACCTTTTTCATAATGCCAAAATGGAATGTTCAAGTAAGCAGAGGTCATTTCAATCCCGTTGGCTAACTCAAGTGCCTTTGTTGCATTTTGATGATTTAGGTATAAGTTAGTCGCCATGTAAGCATGGATATGATTTTTTTTGAAATCATAATTGTTATGCTCAATGAAGTCAAAGGTTTTTTTAGCATTTCCTTCAAAATTAATCACTAAGTAAGGG
>CAIWBA010000229.1 GCA_903910765.1 uncultured Bacteroidota bacterium | reverse complement strand
TAATTTTGATTAAAGTTCCTTTCGCAATCTGGCTACAGGAATATTTAATTGTTCTCTGTATTTAGCAACGGTACGTCTAGCAATATTGTACCCCCTTTGCTGCAACTGATGTGTTAACTCATCGTCGCTTAATGGCTTGTGTTTGTCTTCTTGTTGAATGAATTCGAGCAATATGGCTTTCACCTCCTTGGTACTTACTTCCTCACCAGAATCAGTGGTCAGTGATTCACTAAAAAAATATTTCAATAGATAAGTGCCAAATTCAGTGAGGACATACTTACTATTCGCCACCCTACTTACGGTTGACACATCCAGCCCTGTAGCAGAAGCAATATCCTTTAAAATCATAGGACGCAGCTGTGTTGTATCTCCCGTGGTAAAAAAACTTTGTTGATGCGCTAAAATTGCTTTCATCGTTTTCAATAAGGTTTGCTGCCTTTGCTGAATCATTTCAATAAACCATTTTGCAGCATCAATTTTTTGTTTAATAAAAAATACGGCTTCCTTCTGAGATTTGTCTTGTTTTTTACCACGCTCATATTCCTTTAACATCATTTTATAATCATCGCTAATGATTAAGGGGGGCGCATTACGGCTATTTAAGGTCAACTCAACAATTCCATTATTAATTGCCACTGTAAAATCCGGTATGATATACATTTCAGACTTATGCGGCTCACTCGTATCCGCACCTGGTCTTGGATTTAAATTTAAAATTTGTTGCAATACTCCTTTTATTTCAATTTCATTTAAATGCAAACTTTTTTGAATTTTATCATAGTGTTTGCGCGTAAACTCTTCAAAATATTTTTCAATCACCACTATCGCCAACTTAATAGGATCCAAACTTGCAGGATTTGCATCAACACTATTAGCCATTCGGGCATCCGCTTGTTTTCGTTTTAACTGTAATAACAAACACTCCTGTAAATCTCTTGCAGCAATACCTGCTGGATCAAATTGTTGTACTTGGTATAAAATTTTTTCAATTTCCTTTTCATCCACCCACATACTCTGCTTAAATGCCAAGTCATCGGCAATAGATGTTAATGCCCGACGCAAGTATCCATCATCTTCTAAGCTACCAATAATTTGTTCTGCAATTTTAAAAGAAGTCTCATCTAATGCTAACATATTTAATTGATTGAGCAATAGCTCATTCAAACTCACTTCTGCTTTAATAGGAATAACAACATCGTTATCTAATTCTGGATAATAGTCATCTTTGGTTTTGTAATCAGCAACATCCTCGTCATAATTATATTCATTTAAATCCTCATTGCTCATTTCAAACTCATCAACAGGAACTGCCTCTTCTTCCTCATTAGCGCCTTGTAAAAACTCATCATTTAAATCATCCGTTGCCCCTGCCGTATCCGTATCTAATAAATCTGCATTCATTTCTAATGCAGGATTTTCCTCCATCTCTTCTTTAATTCTTTGTTCTATTTGCGCAGACGGAACTTGCAACAATTTCATTAATTGAATTTGCTGTGGCGATAAACGCTGTAGCTGCCTTTGTTGCAATGACTGTCCTAATGACATGGGGTATAACTTTTAGGAAAGTGTTTGTTGTAACACCTGTAAAAATTTAGCGCCCTTTTCATGCACTTGTTCTTCCGTCCATAATAAACTTATCGCAGTGGAAATACATTTGCTCATAATCGCATCACTTTTTGAAAAGTCAGCATGTTGTAATGCAAGCAATGCATTTTGTTGTGCCCCAGACAAAGGGTATAAACTAGTCGCATTTTTTAAATGATCCCACTTTCTGATATAGTGCCAATTATTGGCAAACCAATAAAAATTACCTGCCATAATACCTGCATCTTTAAATGCGGCAATCGCTTTTTCAGTAGCAGCGGCAGTGGGTAAAAACCAAGTTAAAAAACTTCCACTATCCCCCTGAGGATCAGGAACTACTCTAAATTGAATGCCTGGTACCTGTTCTAAATAAGCGCGTAAAATTTGATTATTCTTTTTTTGAATTGCTAAAAAAGTAGCTAATTTTTTTATTTGCGCCAAACCCACCGCTGCATGTAATTCACTAATACGGAAGTTATATCCCAATGCTGGATGTAAATCTGCACCTCTATCTACCCCTAAGTGATCGTGTCCATGATCAGTAAATGCATCCGATTTGGTATATACCTCCTTATCATTGGTCATCACTACACCCCCTTCCCCACAAGTGATTGTTTTAACAAAATCAAAAGAAAAAGTACCTGCATGACCAATGGTACCCAAATGCTTTCCTTTATATGTTCCACCAATACTTTGACAAGCATCTTCTAGTAAGATCAAATTATGTTCTTTGCAAATCGCCACCAATGCATCCATATCAGCCATACTGCCACACATATGTACTGGCATCACACACTTTGTTTTAGGCGTAATGGCTGCCTTAACAGCGGCCGGTGATAAAGTCAAGCTTTCATCAATATCAACCAATACCGGAATGGCACCCATACTTAAGATTGCTTCAAAACTTGCAACAAAAGTAAAAGCAGGCATAATTACCTCGTCTCCAGCACCCACGCCTAAGGCAGCCATCGCTGTTGTCAAGGCAGCGGTCCCACTAGAGGTAAGTTGTGCATATTGTGAACCAAAAGTACTGCATACCGCAGCTTCTAGCTCTTTGGATTTCCAGATTCCTTTTCTAGGCCCATCAAAGCCATAACGCATCAAAATTCCGGTTTCCAAGACCTCATTTACTTGTTTTTTTTCTTCTTCCCCAAATAATTCAAACCCAGGCATATGCTTGATTTTTTATGATAAACAAAGGTAGTTTAAAAAATGAAAATTGGGTGTTTTTCAGTAATTTGCGCCCGTAAAAAAAACGCACCGTTTATATGGAATACAACAAATTGATCTCGGTTTCAGGTATGTCAGGTTTATTCGAATTATTGACTAGTAAAAGTGACGGCGCCATCGCAAGATCACTCGAAAACAATACCACTCAATTCATTAGCTCAAGAGCACACCAATTCTCTCATTTGGAAAGTATTGAAGTGTTCACGACCCACGATAATGTGTTCCTAGCGGAAATATTTATTGAAATGGGCAAATCAAAGGAAAAATTACCCGACGAAAAGGACCCAAAAGCGACACAAGCTTACTTTAAAAAGGTATACCCAAAGATGGATTTTGAACGCGTTTACCCAAGCGATATGAAAAAGATGGTGAAATGGTTTGCGCAGCTTCAAAAAGCAGGTGTTGAACCAGTGTTACCTGCAGACGAAGATGTGGAAGAAGAAGAAAAGGCATAAGCCAATTTAGTCCTGGGGAAATCGCAATGGATACCCTATTAAATAAAAGTTTAGGATTCAAAACTTTTGGAACCCTTCTTCACGGATACAAAATATACAACCGGACGTTGCACTCGCCGGTCACCTAATAAAAAAGCTTACTCAAACAAGGGTAAGCTTTTTTTTATCCTTAAATTGCAATACTTATTATCCGACTATACGATAACGAGTCTCGGAGTTATTTTAACAAAAAAATGTTCTATGCTTAAAAAGTTTATTCAAATTGTATTCATTTCCTTATTGACGATACAAGCAGCCAAAGCGCAAAGTAATGATGAAAAAAAATGGCTAAGAAAAAAATACAATTCCCTATCCTTTAATCAAAAAATTGCGCAGTTGATGATTATTAGAGCGCATAGCAATTGGGATAACAATAAAGTAGATTCACTTGGATCATTAATAAAAAAATACAATGTCGGTGGCCTTTGTTTTTTTCAAGGCGGTCCCGTTAGAGAGGCTTTACATACCAACTATTATCAATCCATTGCCAAAACACCTTTATTAATTACGATGGATGCAGAATGGGGCGTAGGTATGCGTTTGGATAGTGTTGAAATGTTTCCAAGACAACTTTCTTTAGGAGCGATGCCGGCTAGTAATTTAGTATATGAAATGGGTGCAGCTATTGCGGCACAATGTAAAAGATTAGGCATACAAGTGAACTATGCCCCCGACGCAGATATTAATAATAACCCAGCGAATCCTGTAATTAATGATCGAAGTTTTGGTCAAAACAAAAAGATTGTAACTGATTATAGCATTGCCTATATGAAAGGAATGCAGGATAACGGCGTAATGGCAACGGCAAAACATTTTCCAGGGCATGGTGATGTGTCGGTAGATTCTCATTTAGATATTCCTATTATTAATAAAACAAGGGAGCAATTGGATTCCATGGAATTAGTGCCATTCAAAGCATTGATTAACGCAGGTATTGAATCTATCATGGTAGCGCACTTGTCAGTACCCTCCATTGATGCAACAAAAAATTTGGCAACATCCTTATCGCCGAAAGCCGTGAATGGTCTACTAAAAAATGAGCTGGGATTCAAAGGCATCAGTGTTACAGATGCATTGGAAATGAAAGCAATAAGTAATTATTTCCCACAGGGCGAGGCCAATGTCCAAGCCATCATTGCAGGCAATGATATGCTTTGCTTACCTGGCGATATAGATCAAACCATTAAAAAAATAAGATCCGCGATTAGAGAAAAAAGAATCTCTAGAAAAGATATTAAGGATCGGGTACGAAAAGTTTTAGCAGCCAAATACAAACATGGATTAAGTAATGCCCTTTTTATTGATACTACAAATATTATTGCAGACTTAAATAAATCAGTTTCCGCTATTAAGGAAAAAATGGCTTCGCAATCATTAACCTTTTTGAAGGAAAATGTGCAACACCCTATTTTAAATAAAAATAAAAAAATGGTGTATGTCGCATTAAATCAATCACAAGAAAATAGCTTAACAAAGCAATTGGCTGAGCTTTACCAAGTGAAAATCATTTATGTAGGTGCAGGTGATACTAATAAAATGAGTAGCCTTAGCCAAACATTGGCTGAATATGATCAGGTAATGATTGGGCTACATAATTACAATCGCCGACCTGCGAAGCATTTTGAAATTCCAGCGGCCTTTATTAGCTTCTTAAATGAAAATAATCCAGCAAACTGGGTGCACCTTATTTTTGGGAATCCCTATGCGGTTGCTGATTTTAATAAAATAAAAAATATATTATTTGCATACGAGGATAATACATTTACCCAAAATGCAGCATTGGATTGGTTAGAAGGTAAAATTCAAGCAACGGGAACACTGCCGGTAACAATTAGTGAAAATTTACCGATGGGTGAAACTTATACGATTGAATCGAGCCCGATATACACAAAAAAACAAGCTGCTGAAGCGCCGTTAGGAATTAATATTGAAAAATTAAATATCATTGATTCGATAGTTGCAGATGCGATACAAAAAAAAGCAATCCCTGGTTGTCAGGTTTTAGTAGCAAAAAATAATAAAATTGTTTTTAACAAAGCATATGGTAAAATAGCTGGTGAAAATTCAGCACCTGTTACGCTAGAAACTAGCTATGATTTGGCTTCTGTCACTAAAGTAAGTGCAACCACGGTTTCAATTATGAAATTAGTGGAGGAAGGAAAGGTCGATATTAATAAAACAATTGGTGATTACTTGCCTTGGGTAGTTGGAAATGAAAAAGCAAAAATTACATTAAAGGATTTGCTTTTACACCAAGCTGGCTTATTTCCCTTCATTAAATTCTATGAATTCTTAATAAATCCAAAAGGTGGATTTGTCAATAATTTAGTAGTGTCCGTTAGCGATCAAACGCACCATAAAATGATCACGCCTACCAAATACTTACAGGACAATTGGATGGATACCATAAAAAATAAAATTTTAAACAGTCCAATTACCACCCCAGGTAAATATGTATATAGCGATAATGATTTTATATTTTTAGGTCAAATAGTGGAACAAGTTTCAGGCATGGATTTAAATGAATACACTACGCAAAATTTTTATGCCCCATTAGGTATGACATCGACAGGATTTTTACCCTTACAAAAAACAAGTATTGATAAAATTGCTGCAACTGAAGTGGACGACTACTATCGACATGAATTGATTCAGGGATCCGTACATGATGAAGGCGCTTCAGTCATGGGTGGTATTGCAGGGCATGCTGGTTTATTTAGCAATGCCACTGATTTAGCTAAATTGTATGAAATGCTTTTGAATAAGGGGGAATGGGAAGGTAAAAAATACTTTAACCCTGCCACCATTGACCACTTCACAGCTTACAATACCGAAAATAGCCGACGTGGTTTGGGTTTTGATAAACCTGAAAAAAATAATGCGAGTTTAAAGGATCCATATCCCAGCGCAAGCGTATCTCCTTCCACTTTTGGTCATACCGGTTTTACAGGCCCTTGTGTTTGGGCTGATCCTGCAAACGGATTATTGTATATATTTTTAGGTAATCGCGTTTATCCAACACGTAATAATAAAGCATATAGTGAATTAAACCTTCGCCCTAAAATTCAAGAGGCCATTTACAGTGCACTTGAAAAAAAATAATTGCCTAATAAAAATATAATGCTTCAGCGGGTATCATTTTTAATTTTATTTATAAGCTTAGCCTTGCTAAGTATTGGGCAAAATGAACTAGGTGGCATTGGGCAATGGCGGGAACATTATAATAACCGTTCTGTTATTCAATTAGGAATGGCGAGTAATGCCAATGGAGAAAAAAAGATAATTGGTGCAACTACACAACAAGTTTTTTCAGTTACCCCAAGTAATAAAGTTGCACTCTTAGGAAAATCTACTGGTCTTAATGATGCAAGTATTGCATGCACCGCTTGGGATGTAGCGCAATCACAATTAATTATCGCATATAACAATAGTAATATAGATATCGTCAAGGGAGACCAAGTATATGCGATCACAGATTTATTACTTTCGAACTTATATCCAAGTAAAAAAATAAACCACATTTACCTATTAAATCAATGGGCGCTGCTATCCACCGATTTTGGCATCATTGTAATTGATTTAATTAAACATGAAATAAAAGATACTTGGTTCCCGAATAATAATCGGCAAGCCACTAAAATATTTCAAATAGTAAGCACGCAGGATGTATTATATGCAGCCACTGAAAATGGCATTTGGACCTGTCCATTAAAAAATAATTGGATTATTGCAAATCAATGGCAAAATACTAGCGACTTTAATAATTTAGGTATCAGTAAAATAACCCAATATAATAATATCGTTTACGGTGCTAGTACAAATAGCATTTATCAGCTCCCTGCAAAAACACCTTACTTTAATTTGAATAGCGGACAAATTAAAAAAATAGTAATCAATAAGGATGGACTATATACCAGTTTTAGTAATGGTAACAAAGGAGGCTTATTAAAAATAAATTCAGATAAAACCAGCACCTACATAGTTGATTCCATTTATTTATCAAACCCCGTTGATTATTTATTTGATGAAAATAATATTTGGGTAGCTGACAGCGCAAATGGCCTACTCCTTAAAAATACAAATGCCAAATTGATACCTTTGGGTGGACCGGCCGGAAATGTCAATGGCCAGATTTACATAAACTCAAAATATTTAATTGCCCCATTGGGTGGTGCAGATGTAGGATTTAGTATGTATAGTGAGGATGGATGGAAAACCATTAACACAATAAATAATAAAAATTTGCCTGCTTGTTATTCAAGTGCAGTGGATCCCATTGATGGTGCTATTTGGCTGACCAGTAGTGATGGGCTATTAAAATACACGGCCGAGAAGGGCGTCATTGAGCAAGTCAGCCCAGTAGCTTTCAGAGGATTTTATAGTAATATTCAATTTAGTAGCGATGGTACCCTTTGGACACTATTAGAAGGCCAAGGAATTTTACAAAGACAAAATAATAATTGGAAATTAATTACGCCACCTAACACCCTTTCACTTATTGGAATTAATAAAATGTTCATCAACCAACAAGGGCAGGCATGGATGATTGCACCAAATTACCAAGGAATAATTGTGTATAGTCCTAACGCCACTGGCGAAAAATGGCGCATCATCAACACCTATAATAATAACTTACCCAGTAGCACTGTAACAAGTATGATGGATGACAAGAATGGCACCATGTGGGTTGGAACCAATAATGGTATTGGCCTTTTTGATTGTAATGAAATAAGTAACTGCAAAGCCTATTTGCCACAAATTAAAAATAACAATGGATTTGCAGGATTACTATTTCAAAAAGAAAATGTGAATTGTATCATTGCAGATGGCGCTAATCGTAAATGGGTGGGCACTAATAACGGCACCTGGTTATTAAGTAACGATGGTACTGAAATTATCCAAAGATTTACCAAAAACAACAGCCCTTTGCCCAATGACACCATACGTCAAATTGCGATTGCGCCTAGTACTGGTGAAGTATTTTTTAATACCGCCCAACAAATGGCTAGTTATCGAAGTACGGCTACTTCAGGGGCAACTCCTATGCAACAGATCAATATTTTTCCCAATCCCATTTCACCCAACTATACCGGTCCTATTGCGATGCGCGGCTTAATAGATAACGCAATAATAAAAATAACATCACTCAGTGGAAAATTAGTATTTCAGACTAGGGCTTTAGGAGGACAAGCTATTTGGGATGGTAAAACTTATGATGGTAATAAAGTTGCCACCGGGATATATCTAGTATTTGCAAGAGATGAACTAGGTACTGAAAAAGCAGTGGGGAAAATAATTATTACCCATGGGCAAAATTAAAGTCGTAAAATGAATTAGAAAAGTAAGGGAAATGTTTGCGCTCTTTATTTTACTTCTGCATTCATGTCAAAATCCTTGAAAGATTTAAACTTCCAACTACCCTGTTCTCCAGCGATTACACGATATAAAATTTGTCGCACTTTATTCGTGGGTTGTTTGATTGCAGTATCAGCTTCAAAAATGGGAAATTTTCTGAACAACACCCCTTCCAATAATCTAAACTCATCTTGCCCACGATAACCCTTACTTAATCTCATGTCATCTGTAATATCAGGAAAAAAGATGGGCTCCATTCGCTCATTTTCCTTAGAACTTATACAGAACAATGATTTATTTCCTTTAGGTTCTTCAATAAAAATAATTACTTCTGGAAAGCCGTCATTATTTAAATCATCGATTTCCGCAGACAATACCCTTGCTTTAATTTCTAATGATGCTTCTCTTGCTTCTGACTTAAAACCAATCGGTCGAATGGTTAAAGTATTACGATCAGGCGTTTTATTTAAACAAAATATTTTAAATCCTGCTTTGCCAATTTTTAAGGTACTATCGTATCTTTTATAGCCTTGCGCTACCAAACTATTTGCCAATAACAACAATCCAAAAACAAAACAATTTTTCATATTTAATTCCTTTACGACTCAAAGTTAGTAGAATAGTTTTAATTTTCCATTCAAACAAAATACAATGCGGTTTCAAATCAAGCAAAATACTATCAATCATGTTGCATTGATTCAATTAATAGACATTGAATTGGGTGTAACCATTGATATTTTGACAAAAGGTGCCCTTTTAAACAGTTGGTGTTTAGGTCATGGGGGCGAATCCCATCAATTTATCATGGGTAACGATTTAAATGCTGCTAACGAATTTGAAGGCCAAGGATTTAGAAGTGCGAAAATGAGCCCATATGTTTGTCGATTATATAAAGGGCAGTACATGCATTTAAATACGACCTATACCATGGATCGTTTTTATATGGGTGCACATGCGATACATGGCATTATGTACGATGCTGAATTTGTGACACTAGCTACTGAAGCAAATGAGCAACAGGCTTCCGTTAATTTAGTAAACCATTATCTTGGAAGCGATAAAGGTTATCCATTTCCTTTCACCATGCAAGTAAAATGGACCTTAGAAAAAAATAATAAAGTTTCAGTGCAAACTACTATTATAAATGAAGCTGGCCTTCCTATTCCTATCGTTGATGGCTGGCACCCTTACTTTACATTAGGCGAAAGCATAGACAATTGTACATTACAATTTTTAAGCAATGGGAAAATGGAATATGATGGCGACCTGCTTCCTACTGGAAATATTATTGAAGATGATCGTTTTAGCAAAGGTTTAAAAATTGGGCATTTGCAACTAGATGATGGCTATGAACTAAGTGCAGAAAATAGTTCCTGCACTTTGCAAAATGAACAATTTATTTTAAAAATAAATCCATCTTCGCTTTATCCATATCTACAATTGTATACGCCTCCAGATAGAAAAAGTATTGCTATTGAAAATTTGAGCGGAGCGCCTAATGCTTTTAATAATAAAATGGGGCTCCATATAGTGAAGCCCCAGGAAAATATTGTTTTCGAAACTTGTTACCAAGTCGTCGTAAAATAAAAACTACAAATCCACTACTGCGGTAATACTTATTTCAACATTTACATTACGTGGTAAAGTTTTTACTGCAACTGTTTCGCGCGCGGGAAAATCAGCAGAAAAATAACTTGCATACACTTCATTCACTTGTGCGAACAATTGCATATCACTTAAAAAAATACTCGTTTTAATCACATGCGCAAAGCTTAGCTTTGCTTCGTCTAAAATGGCTTTAATATTTTCCATCACCTGCTTGGTCTCAGATAAAATATCAGTTAAAACTAGTTCCCCTGTTGCTGGGTTAAATGCAACTTGACCACTCGCAAATAAAAATCCATTGGCGATCACAGCTTGGCTATAAGGCCCAATAGGTGTTGGGACTTTGTTGGTTTGAATGATTTGTTTAGGCATATATTTAATTAATATGCGCAATTTCTTATTTTTCTATCAATTCACCGCCTATTTTTGTAAAACAATTACAAACATTGAATACCATTCTCCATATTGATACTTCAGGACCTGATGCCATTATCGGAATCACCCAAGACCTCAAAGTCATTGCTTCAAAACAAAATAGCATCTCAAATACCCATGGGGAATTTGTACAAGCGGGTGTGGATGAATTATGTAAGGATTCAGGAATACAACTGAAAGATCTAGATGCTATTGCCGTAACCATGGGACCGGGAAGTTATACAGGCCTAAGGGTCGGACTTGCCAGCGCCAAAGGCTTAGCCTTTGCCCTAAATAAACCCTTAATTGGGCTTTCCACCCTCACCTTATTAGCCAAGGCAGCTATGGGTCATTTAAAGGGAACTGGTGATGCCTTAGTGAATGAAAAAAAATTGCAGGTATTTTCAATGATTGACGCTCGAAGGATGGAAATTTTTGGGGCAATTTATAATCATTCACTTGACTACCT
>CAIWBA010000228.1 GCA_903910765.1 uncultured Bacteroidota bacterium | reverse complement strand
TTCCCAATTTGCTGAATGGTCACTTTGCATTGACTTTGAAAATAAATTGGATCAGGTACATGATATCTATAAAAACAATACTCCCCTTTTTTATCATCTGAAATTAATGAGCCTTGAAACTGATCTTGATATTCACCTTGCCCCCATCCTGAACCAATATAATCTTCTGTTCCTGTGCCTGATAGTGACGGCAATTTGCTATCGCCATCTAAATACACTTTCACTTCCCCTTCACCAAACCAGGTATCTCGTAGCATGCTATCACTTACAACTGAAATATTGGTCCCAATGAATCGTCCTTTACCATTGATCGTAGGCAAAATTTCAAAATCCTTGCCCAGCGTTGTTTTTGCTACATGATGCCAATATGCATGAAAGTACATAGCATCATCAGGTACTTTTTCTGAAGTATAATTAATATCATACCATACGAGTGCATGTGAACTTGACTCGTTAATTAAAACAATTTTTGCTGCTGTCCGAAATGGCATGGGTATTGTAAAATTAAAAGAGCGTGCTTCTGGATTAGAAAACAATGCATTTTTATACGCTTTAGATTTACCCAGTCCTAAACCAAAAAAATCACCAATGGGTGCTGAAACTGCGGGTGTTTTACTTCCATCCCAATACATCTCAATGCGCACATGTTGCATTTGTTCAGCTGATCTTGGTATGGTACCACTTAACCACATGCGTCTCACAATGCCAGCACCAGTAGCATCTAATAATGCAACTTTTTCGCCGGCTTCTAAGGTAATAAATGCACGACCCTTTGCCCCCTTATTCGTTATACCTGCAGCGCCTTTGGCGCCAGTCGGATTTTCAGGACTTACCCAAATTGTTTTTATTTGATTTGAGGGTGCTTTGTATAATTCCTGTGCGAAAGTTTTTGTAACAAATGCGTTCACAACAAAAACTAAAACCAATAAATACAGTTTGTTTTTCATAGCTTAAATTTAGCAACAATTAGGGGAACCATCACATGATTTTATAATGGCTTCAGTAAGGCCTCTTTGAATTTCAAGTTCAGTGGCTTGCCGAATAGATACAATTTTTATAGTATAATGTAGGGTCGCTCCGGCGAATGGATGATTCGCATCCACCAATATAGTGTCATTGTTTTTTTGTAATAATTTTGCTTCAGTGCCATCAGGTATTTGAATAAAACTGCCAATTTCAAAATCACCCACATTTTCAAATAAAGCGTTGGGGAATGTTTTAATTAATTTATCATTCGTTGCTCCGTAAGCATGCTGCGGAGGCAGGGCTATTCGTACTTCATCATTCACCTGATGACCCTCTAGTGCCTTTGCGACCATTGGGAAAATAGCAATGGCACCATGTACATATTCCTCTGGTTCAAAATCGAGGTTCGAAAATACTTCGCCTTCCTCATCCACCGAAATTGTATAATGTATGCCAACAACTTTATTTTTTTCAACTTGCATTTTAACTAAGGTTAACTTTTAGTTCCTGGCCTTTCTTTAATTCAATTTTATTTTCAAAATGAAAAGTAAAGCTTTGACCTTCCTTTACCATTTTTGCATTGACCATCTTTGTTCCGATATAAATCTTAGCTGCTTTAACGGGTGCTTTGGCGTCAAGGGTAATTTTATTTAAAAACAAACTGCCATATTTAACTTGGAGTATTGCCGAAAAGTTTTTTTCACTTTGTAGTTGTTCATAGGAGCCCCAAGCAGTTGCTGATGTAAAAGGAACTTTACATTTATCTGTATTTAATTTTGGGGCAAATTTTATATACCCATTTGGCCCATCATAATCAAAGCCACATGCAGAAATAAAAGTACCATAACTCGCCATTGCGCGTGCATAGTGATCACTGCATTCTATTTCATTGAATGGATTTCGTTTTCCAGCATAGTATCGATCATGAATCATCCTAGTTAAGATAAGTGCTTCATCGGTCATACCTTCTGCCATCATATGTGAAGCCACCTGATGTTCAAAGCCACTCATACATTCATGGAAATAACCTAGCTGCCATGTCGTTTTTTCACCATACGGTTTTGCTTCATTACTTGGATTGGTATTCATCACCATACCGCCTTCGCCGGCAAGCGCATATGGACGCCAACCTCTTCGCTCCTTAATATAAGGTCCAACATCAGGGGTGAAATTATATTTCCATAATGCCTTAAGCGCTGAAATTGTTTTTTCTTTGTCAATGATTCTGCCTAAACCAACCTGGTGTGCCCAACTTTGTCCATACACCTGATCAATATGACAGGTATTATAAGATCCTAATTTTTCTCTTCCTTTAATTTCATCTGGTTTATGAATAAAATATTCTCCGTTGAAAAGTTGCGCTTCCATATTTTTAGTTCCATTGCTTACATAAGTTGCACAAGTTTTGGCAAATCCAGCATCACCCATTTCTATGGCCATTTGTTCACTCGCTTTTACTGCCGCAATACACATGCCTACCAACCAAGCTATTTCCCCATCCCAAACGGCATCTAATGTATTTTCAATCGGCGTATCTTCCATGCCATCTCCATTTTTATCCTGATTTAAAACCCAGGTGGTTGCCAATTTTATTTTATCCCAATTTTTTTGTAAAAATGTTTTATCTGGTGACATTTTATGCTCCCTGTATATTCTTAATATCGTACCTGCCTGTCCATCAATCGCAGGTGTTTTCACCACTTCACCACGATACAACATCATCCCATCTGATTTCAATGACAAACCTAAATCAACGCGTTCTCTTGTATCTCTTTCAATCGCAGGAAAAATACGACCCATGGCTTGTGCATATTGCCACACATGTGTGCAGGTTCCTTCACAACAACCTACCCCTTCCCAAGCATAAAATCTGCCTGATTCAAAACGATGTGCAGTAGTGGTTGCTAATGTTGATATATTTAAAAATGTACGTTCTAAAAACCACCATGGTAATGTTGAATCATACCATGTTTGTCGCCACAATGCTGTTTGTGTTGAAAGTACTGTAAAATTTGCAGCTACATATTTTACTACTTCAACGGCATTTTTAAATTGTAGATTATAAAAACGCCCCTTACCCTGAATGACTGGATTTAAAGTCAAATTTGCAAAATGCCAAGCGATTACATAATTAGCCTGAATGGCTTGCCCCCCTTTTATAGTATAATTGGTGCATACGGAATTCATTAATGGTCCTGCTGATACTGACTTTTCTGTCGGTAATAAGTTTTGATTTGAAAAGGATTCCGCATTAATGGGTAAAACAAATGAAGTATTGACTGTAAATTTACCATGCATTGCGCCAATTGCCATGGTACCAAAATCTGGTAGTTTTTCCTGCTTTTCACTGCCATTTAATTTTACACTACTATTTAAAACCGCCAAGCCATTCAATGACTCATAAGTATTCAATCTGATATCTGTGTCTTTTTTTGTTTTGGGCATGATTTTATTTTCCAACCAACCCAATATTGAAACAGTGATATCATTCTTTGTTTTATTTTTTATTGAAAAAGAATAGATGGTACATGGAAGGCCTGAATTTTTTTCATCCAATGGAATAAAAGGAGAATAAACGTCTGCTGTAATATCCAAGCCTAAACTATGATCAATATAATGCAGCTTTGCCATTGGATAAGTGGCTTCGAATAAAATTTCATCCCAATCAGCTGCTTCTAATTTTTTAATGATTATGTTTTTCCCAGATATAATTTTAAAAGCAAAGCCTTGTTCAAGTGGCCTAATATCTTTTGCAGGTTGTACATACGCGGATCCATCTTGCGGACGCACTTTTTTACCAACATGCAAATCTGATTCCCAATCAATGGTCTTAGGATCTATCCCATTTTGATTTTCATTAAAAATATCCCATAACCAAAGCCTTCCGTCGCCACCTAAATATACAGTGCCGGTGAAAATGCCGCCAATAGGCATCCCAATATACTGTAACTCATTTTTAGTTTTTTTATAAGTAGTCACAAATCCCCGATGATATAAGGACTTTATCCATTCTGGATTTAATTTTTTATCAATAGGTATATTATGCAATAATGGCGATTGCACAAATGGACCTGCGATGGCTTTCAGCGGTGTATGATAA
>CAIWBA010000227.1 GCA_903910765.1 uncultured Bacteroidota bacterium | reverse complement strand
TAAGTGAAAATAGGCTTTAAAATCTATTGAAGTGCGTTTATGATTGAAGTGAATTCGGTAGCAATTAAAGATGCGCCACCGACCAAACCTCCATCAACATCTGGTTGTGAAAATAATTCAACAGCATTAGCTGCTTTTACACTTCCGCCATATAAAATTGAAATTTGATCCGCAATATCCGCACCATATTTAGTGGCTAATACCGATCTAATAAAAGCATGTATTTCCTGTGCTTGAGCACTGGATGCAGTTTTACCAGTGCCAATTGCCCAAATGGGTTCATAGGCAATGACCACTTTTAAAAGTTGCTCCGGGGATAAATGAAATAAGGAATTAATTAATTGGGTTTCCACAAAAGCATTTTGTGTCCCAGCTTCTCTGATAGCTAAAGGTTCACCGCAACAAAAAATGGGTGTACTATTGTTCGCCAATACTGCATTTACTTTTTCAGCTAATAAGGCATCTGATTCAGCGAAGTATTCACGTCTTTCAGAATGTCCAATTACAATATGATTTACCCCAACCGATGAATACATAGGTGCCGATATTTCACCAGTGAATGCCCCATTGGTGTTTTGGTGGCAATTTTGTGCAGCTACAAAAACATTGGATATTCCTTGAATTTGTTGCACCGCATTTGATATATATATTGCCGGGACTGAAAATACAACCTGTTGATTATCAGTTAATTTAGGTAGCTTATCTAATATATTTTTCAGCAAGTCTTGGGCTTCTTGCTTATTTAAATTCATTTTCCAATTGGCCGCAGCTATTTGTTTTCTCATGTTCGATAAACTATTTAATCACTAAAATTAGCGATGCAAAGGTAGTTAAAAAATAGATGATTTGGGGTCAATTTATCAGTTTATACAAGCTATGGAAAAACTGTAAAATGAATAAATATAAAGGATTAGGAAGCTTTTTTAAATAAATTTTGAAGCACTTGCTTCTCATCCGCTGACATTTCAAAACCTTTTAATTGTTTCCAATTACCAATGTCTTCAATGGCTTTGTCAATTTGATATCCTGGAACAACTCCCCAAGTGAAATTTGGAATAAATTTAGGCAATAACCCATTCCCAAATATGTTCGCACTCACGCCAATATAACTGCCTGTATTTATACTTGACTGAATAGCAAAACGACTATAATCACCAACGAGCATACCCATTTTTTGACCCACTATTTCCCAAATTTGTTTGGCCTCATTCCACATTTGTATGGGTCCTGCTGTGTTTTTAATATTACTATTACAAGTGCCAGCTCCTAAATTACACCATTGACCAATGATACTATCTCCCAAATATCCTTCGTGACCTTTATTTGAAAAGCCCATCAAAACAGAATTTTTAATTTCTCCACCAGCCAAGCAATAAGGTCCGATGGTCGTTGCACCATAAATACTCGTGTTCATTTTAACTACCCCCTTTTCCCCAAGAACAAAGGGTCCACGAATGGCAGTGCCTTCCATGATCATGGCATTTTTACCAATATAAATAGGGCCAGTACTTGCATTTAAAATAGCACAATGCACTTCGGCGCCTTTTTCAATAAAAATATTTTCGGGCTGAATCACTTTATTGCTTGCATCAATTTTAATACCCGTTACATGCTTCTTAACCCAAGCAAAATCATTCTCAATAAACTTTGTATGTAATTGCAACATGCCAATTGCATCTTGCACAAAATCCCCTTGTTCAAAAGTTATTGGGGCGTAATTGGCTAATAATATTTTTTCAAAAGATCGTTCTTCGGTATAAGTAGCCATCCATTTACCCGACTTACTTATTATTTTTTCTCCAACTTTTAAATTTAAAATCGCTTCCACTAAATCATTGGTTGGAATACAAGTCACGTTAATAAAAATAGCTGCCTCCTTATTTTGTAAAAAATCACTATTATGATATAATTTTTGCAAGTATGGGACGGTATAGATGGCTGTTTCATTGTTTAGCAAATGCTCCCATCTTTCTTGAAATGAATAAATCCCAATTCTGAATTGTGCAACCGATTGCGTTAAACTAAAAGGATAAAATTTTTCTCTATCTGCAATATCGACCAAAACAAACTGCATAGGTTACTTATTTATATGTAAAAGTAAAGCAAGTTTAAGTAAAATGCAGATCTTCCTTAACATATTCATTTAATGCTTATTTTTGTGCTATAAATTATCCCATATGCAAATAGGTTATTTTGATTATCCAACACCGTCTAATGAGCCCGTTTTATCTTATGCACCAGGAACACCTGAAAAGTTAGCATTAAAAAAGGCCCTCGCAAGTTTGAAAAGTAAAACAATGGATATTCCCATGTATATTAATGGGAAAGCGGTTCGTACTGGAAATAAAATCGCAATTCATCCGCCACACGAAATTAAACATACCCTTGGTCATTTTCACATGGGTACAAAAAAGCATGTGGATCAAGCCATTACAAGTGCATTAAAAGTGCGTAAGTCTTGGGCAGATATGTCTTGGGAATCACGTGCACATATATTTTTAAAAGCTGCGGATTTATTAGCGACCAAATATCGCTTTGAAATGAATGCTGCTACTATGCTTGGTCAAAGTAAAAATGCTTATCAAGCTGAGATTGATGCCGCATGTGAATTGATTGACTTTTTAAGATTCAATGTTCATTTTTTAAGTACAATATATAAGCAACAACCGGTTTCATCGCCAGGCATGCACAACAGAATGGAATGGCGTGGATTGGAAGGATTTGTTTTAGCAATTACACCTTTTAATTTTACTGCCATTGGTGGAAACCTTCCTGCTTCAGCAGCCATGTGTGGTAATGTGGTTGTTTGGAAAGCAGCCAACACGCAAGTATATTCTGCGCAATTATTTATGCGCATTTTAAAAGAAGCGGGGCTTCCTGATGGGGTTATAAATTTAGTATATGTAGATGGGCCAACGATTGGCGCTACTTGTTTTTCTCATCCTGATTTTGCAGGTGTTCATTTTACTGGATCAACAGGTGTATTTAATTATATGTGGAAACAAATTGGCGAAAATATTCCTACCTATAAAACTTATCCAAGAATTGTAGGTGAAACAGGCGGCAAGGATTTTGTAATGGTGCATCCAACAGCCGATGTGGATACTGTAGTTACCGCACTTGCAAGAGGTTCATTTGAATACCAAGGACAAAAATGTTCTGCTGCATCTCGTGCCTATTTACCAAAAAATATTGCGCCAGCAGTGAAAGCAAAATTGGTGAAAGCAGTGCAATCCATGAAGATGGGTACGGTGGAAGATTTTTCAAATTTTGTAAACGCAGTGATTGATGAAAAATCTTTTGACAATATTGCGAAATATATTAACAAGGCAAAGAAAGATAAGAATGCAAAAATTTTAGTGGGTGGTAACTTTAGTAAGAAAAATGGTTATTTCGTTGAACCTACTGTTATTGAAACCACCGACCCAAAATATTTGACCATGTGTGAAGAAATATTTGGTCCAGTATTGACTATTTATGTTTACC
>CAIWBA010000226.1 GCA_903910765.1 uncultured Bacteroidota bacterium | reverse complement strand
TTCAAGCACTGCACCAAGTTACAGTGCTCGTTGGGTTAGCCAATTGGGTTTAAGATTTAAATTCTAAAACTTATTAGGGTTTACCCTAGTCAGATTTTAATATAAAAAAATCCCCGTCTTGATTCATCAAGTCGGGGATTTTTTTATAAAGCAAACTTTGCTTAATTTCAAGGTAATATGGTTACACCAAGTTTACAACAGTTTACCGTTGGCGTGGAAGAGGAATACATGGTATTAGACCCCTCCACGAAGGAATTAAAAAGCCACCAACAAGCTATTGTCAATGAAGGCCAGAAACTATTCAAGGACAAGATTAAAGCAGAAATGCACCAGGCGGTGGTGGAAGTTGGCACTGGGATATGTAAAAATGTAGATGAGGCTTTTTCAGAAATTATAGAACTACGTAATGGGGTGCATAAAATAGCTGCCGATCTAGGTTATAGTATTGGCGCCTCAGGCACCCACCCTTTTAGTTTATGGGAAAAACAATTGGTGTCAGATCAAACCAGGTACCAGGAACTTTTAAACGAATTGCAGCAGGCTGCAAGGAGTAATTTAATTTTTGGACTACATGTACATGTTGGAATGGAAGATCGCCGTATGGCCATCCATATTGCCAATACAGCACGTTATTTTTTGCCACATATTTATGCTTTAAGTACCAACTCCCCTTTTTGGGAAACCCGCAATACCGGATATAAATCCTACCGATCTAAAGTGTTTGATAAATTTCCGCGAACAGGTATCCCAGATACTTTTGAAAGCATCGAAGCTTACGATAGTTTTATTCAGCTACTCATTAAAACTAATTGTATAGATGATGCTAAAAAAATATGGTGGGATTTAAGGGTACACCCTGTTTTTAATACGATTGAATTTAGAATTTGCGACGTACCCATGACCGTGCAAGAAACCATCACGATTACTGCATTGTTTCAAGCAATTTGCGCAAAAATTTATTCCCTGCGTCGTCAAAATATAAATTTCATTAATTACCAACGCGCACTCATCAATGAAAACAAATGGCGTGCAAGCCGATATGGTATTGATGGAAAATTAATTGACTTTGGAAAGGAAAAAGAAATCCCAACCAAGGATTTAATCAATGAATTACTTGATTTTGTGGATGGCGTGGTGGACGAACTAGGCAGCCGTAAGCATATTGAGAAAGTGCATCAAATATTTGAAACAGGCACTGGTGCCGATCGGCAATTACGCGTATTTAATGAAACGGGTAGCTTAATTGAAGTAGTGAAATATATTGAGCAGAGTTTTTTAGTAGTGTAAGATATCCCCTAATTTTTGCGATGAACTACTGGCCTAGTTTATAATCAAACAAAGTCGCCGTAAAAAGGCCACGTTCTCTTTTTTTGAATATCACATCCCAGTTTCCTTTATACCTTAATATTTTTGGAACGAGTATTCCATTAAAATAAGTCATCTCTACTTCCATTTGCACATTAAAGTCATATACGCCTGCTTTATAGCTTAAGGAATAGTTGCGCCCTAGTACTTCCAAAGTTTTTGGATTAAACCAAGTAGTCATTTGATCAACGACTACCCTGTCCTTTGCAAAAAATCCCAAATCCGCTTTCGGCTGCACATCAAATACATATACCAACTGTCCATGGTAATCAACATAGTCCAATTTATAATCATATAACTCATGGGCTGATTCATCATACAAGTCCAACTTATTTCCGATTAATGGGATGCCTGCTATTTTTTTACCTGGATTAAAAAACAACATTTTTAATTGCTCCTTGGCTTTATCAATACCAGATCCAGTAATTTTTCTGTTTTTGCCTGAAACAATATTGGTTTCCCCACAAATACTCCCTTTGGTAAAAAACAAGCTCGCGTATAAAGCGGGTGTG
>CAIWBA010000225.1 GCA_903910765.1 uncultured Bacteroidota bacterium | reverse complement strand
CAATTAGTGTAATATTTATATGCTAAGTATCACATTTACAATAACTTATATCGTGCTACTTCATTATTTAATTTATCCTAATTGGTTATAGGCTTCCAATAATCGAATTTGGTTTAAAGTACGCTGGTAATTTTGGCCTTCATAGGATGCACCGTAATAACTATCATTGTTCAAATGATCGGTCAAAAAGCGTAGTGCTTGCATATATATCAAGAATTGACCCCCAAAAAAGAAGTGGTCTATTTCGAAATTGGACAGTTCGTCCTGCATATAATGTAAGTAGCCTGATTGTAACGCTTGCCATTTTTCCCCGTCTACCCATATTTTATTTAAATCTTTCTCCTCCTCGGAAACGGGACATAAACATGTACGACACATATCGCCCACATCGCTTATATAGTAACCAGACATCGTGGTGTCTAAGTCAATCACACAAATAGCCTGTTCCTGACCGTTTATTTGATTGAATAGTACATTGCTAATTTTGGTGTCATGATGTGTAACCCTCTTTTTTACGTCCTTATGATGTATGTAATTATTATAGGTGTCTACATAGTGCTTGCATGCAAGCAATAATTTGATCTCCTCCTGGCTTTGCTCAATTCTGTGTGCATTTCCATTTTGAATGGCAGTTGTAAATTGTTGGTACCTAAAATTCAAGTCATGAAACTGCACAAGCGTATCTGTTAAACTATTGGCATCAAAATTCTTTAAGGTATAGGTGAATTTTGCGAATTGTTTGGCTGCTTCTTCTACTTGAAGTTTATGATCAAGTACACTTAAGGCATACCCTTCAATTTTATTAAATGCTCGGTAATAACCTCCCTCCCATTCAATTAATGTATTTCCTTGAAGCGTGGTTAACAAATGCGTAAAAAGGTATTCGGGGTTGGTTTGTTTTATATAAGTACCTATCGCATTGATATTTGCATCAATGGCCTTAGGATTTTTGAAAACATTATGATTGATTGATTGTAAAATAAAATCACCTTTGGGGGTTTGCACAGAATATGTTCTATTGATTAAACCTTGCTGTATGGTATCATACACATTCACTTCCCATCCATATAAATCAAATAAATGTTGCATAATTATTTATTGTATTAAAATTACATAAATAAACACATTGTTTGTATCTTGAACTTGATTATTTAATAACATAAACGCTGCACTAAAATGGATCGTCGCAAATTTATCAATTTAGGAGGTATAGGAATTTCAAGTTTTACATTAGCTGGTTTTATTCCCAAAAATTTAGTTGCAAAACCAATAGTGCTTTCTACTTGGGATGCAGGAATTGCTGCGAATGTAGGCGCTTGGACGATTTTAGGTGCTGGTGGTAAAGCACTTGACGCAGTTGAAAAAGGAGTCATGGTTACAGAAGATGAAATGAATTGCTGTGTTGGGTTAAATGGAAATCCAGATCGAGATGGTCATGTAACCTTAGATGCTTCTATCATGGATCATGAATTTAATTGCGGAAGTGTGGCATTTTTAGAACGTATCAAACATCCAATATCAGTAGCAAGAAGAGTCATGGAAAAAACACCCCATGTTATGTTAGTGGGTGAAGGCGCACAACAATTTGCGTTGGAACAAGGATTTAAATTGGAGTCCGGTGAATTATCAAAGGATGCTAAAAATTCATATAATAATTGGTTAAAAAAATCAGATTACAAACCAGTCATTAATATTGAACGCAAAAATGCAATGAGTCAATTGGATGAAAATAAAATGGCACCACATCGTTTATCTAATGGAGAATGGAATCATGATACCATTGGAATGATCGCATTAGATAGTTTTGGTAATTTAAGTGGATCTTGTACCACAAGTGGTGCAGGCTTCAAAATGCGTGGTCGTGTTGGAGATTCTCCTGTCATTGGTGCAGGATTGTATGTGGATAATGAAGTAGGTGCCGTTGTTGCCACAGGACAAGGGGAAGATGTAATTAGAGTTGCAGGCGCGAGTGCTGTTGTTGAACAAATGAGACAAGGAAAATCACCCACGGAAGCTTGTAAAATAATAGTGGAGCGTATTAATAGAATTAAGAAAGAAAAAGCAAAGGATATTCAAATATGTTTTATTGCAGTAAATAAACAAGGCGAATTTGGTGCTTACTCACTTCACAAAGGATTTAATTTTGCAGTTCATACCAATGAAGGGAATATATTACATGAATCAAAATCATTGGATTAAATTTTTTTTTAGCCATCCCTATGTCAAAAGTCATTTTAGAAATAGCTGTTTTTTCTGTTCAATCTGCATTGGATGCCATACAAGCGGGTGCCCATAGAATTGAGCTTTGTGAAAATCCAAATGAAGGGGGTACTACCCCATCCTATGGTAGTTTGGTGGCCATGTCAAAACAACAAACAGTCCCTGTTTTCCCAATCATTAGACCAAGAGGCGGTGATTTTTTATATACGGATACCGAATTTAAAATCATGAAACAGGATGTAATAGTCGCAAAAGAATTAGGATTTAAAGGCGTCGTGATTGGATTATTAAATTCAGATGGTCGCATTGATAAAATAAGAACAGCGGAACTAGTTTCCTTAGCTAAACCGATGCAAGTAACTTTTCATCGCGCATTTGATAGATGTGTTGATCCAATGCAAGGACTTGAAGATATAATTGAAACGGGTTGTCACCGAATTTTAACGAGTGGCCAAGTGCCCAATGTTGCCAATGCACTACCATTAATTAAACAATTAGTGGATCAAGCGAATGGACGTATTATTATCATGCCAGGAAGTGGTGTACGCGCTAATAATATCAATGAAATTTTACAGCAAACAGGTGTGGTGGAAATTCATAGTTCTGCACGACAAAATAATCCATCGAAAATGAAATTTAAAGTAGCATCCATGAATGAAAATTTACAAAGCACGGGTGTGGATGTGGATGAAATTAAAATGATGTTGGCGCAATTTTAATTTCGTATACACCTGCAACTAATATAACATTCTTGCTCTGATCGTGTGTTTCACTTCTTTCAATAAATCAAAGGCTGTTTTAGATAATTTTGAATCCACATCTAAAACTACATATCCAATTTCATCATTGGTCTTTAAGTATTGGCCGACAATATTGATTTTATTTTTTGACATCACGGTATTAATGGCACTCAGTACACCAGGTACATTGTTATGAATATGTAAAATACGATGCGCGCCATCTACAGGAGGTAAACTTATGGATGGAATACTATGTGATCCGTTTGAAACGCCTCTTTCTAGATATTGGTATAATTTAATACTTACGTCTTCCCCAATATTTTCCTGTGCCTCCTCTGTACTTCCACCAATATGTGGTGTTAAAATTACATTGGATAAACCTTGCATAGGGGTTTCAAATTTATCTCCATTTTTTTCTGGCTCCCAAGGATACACATCAATAGCAGCACCAGATAACGCTTTTGATTTGATGGCTTTACTTAAAGCATCTAAGTCAACCACTTCTCCCCTAGCATAATTTATTAATATCGCGCCTTGCTTAAATTGTTTGATCACTTCAGCGCTAATTAAATTTTTTGTTTGATTGGTTTCAGGAACATGAATGGAAATGATATCAGAACTACTTACCAATTCTTTTAATGATTTAACGGCTTGTGCATTTCCTAATGGAAGCTTTGCGTCAGTATCATAAAATTTAACTTTCATTCCCATAGCTTCTGCCATGATACTAGTTTGGGTACCAATATTGCCATAACCAATTAAGCCCATTGTTTTTCCTCTTAGTTCAAAACTTCCTTTGGCTTCTTTATTCCATATGCCTTCGTGTGCTGCTTTATTTTTGTCCACTATTTTCCGTATCAACATGATAGATGCACCAATCACTAACTCAGCTACACTTCTTGTATTACTATAAGGTGCATTAAATACTGCAACGCCTTTTTGTTTACATGCTTTTATATCCACTTGATTAATGCCAATACAAAAGCAACCAATGGCTTGCAATTTTTTTGCACTATCTAATACTTTTTTTGAAATAAATGTTTTAGAACGAATTCCTAAAATATGAACATCCTTAATTGCCTTAATTAATTCTTCCTCACTTAAAGCACCCGAAATTTTTTTAACATCCGTGTATCCTTGTTCTTTAAAATACTGCACCGCCTTATCGCTGATATTTTCTAAAAATAATAATTTGATTTTGGCCTTGGGATAGCTGGTATTGTCAATGTTGCTCATGCTACAAAGTTAAAAAAAATAACTGTTTTGTGCTCATTAACAATAAATTAAGTGATTGTAGCGTTATTTTGTAGTTACTTATCCCTTTGGAACCCTATAAAACGAACAGATGATTGTGAGACTCACCTTAATTTTAGGTATTTTTCTTTTAAGCTCGGCTTGTGGAACAAGTCAGGGTCCAAATGCATTGGTCAATTACCCTTTTGCCTATCAAAAATTAAGCGCCACCGATAAGGATAAATTAATGTTGGAGGTGAAGGCAAAATATGAAACCCTACTAGGTAAAAAAGGCTTTAGTGGTCAAATTTTGGTCGCAAAAAATGGACAGGTCGTTTTTGAAGATTACCAAGGCTATTCCAATTATAGTAATAAAACTTTAATCCAACCCGAAACACCCATTCACTTGGCTTCCATTTCCAAAACTTTTACTGCCATGGCCGCCTTAAAATTATGGGAACAGGATAAATTGGATCTCAAAGCTCCGGTTGCAAAATATTTATCCAAATTCCCCTATAAGGAAGTAACCATTGAACAGTTATTATCACATCGCAGTGGTTTGGCTGATTACACTTATTTTATGGAAACCAAGAAGTATGCTTCTGTAAGAGTTAAAAACAAAAGAGGCAGATGGATTAAGCGATTAAAATTAATTAAAGACGAAGCACCATTTAAAACTGGATTGTATAATAACCAGGATGTTTTGGATTATATGGTCGCACGAAAGCCTTTACCACAAGCATCTCCAGATCGTGTATTTAAATATTGCAATACCAATTATGTTTTACTCGCATTGGTGATTGAAAAAATTACAGGCCAAGCTTTTCCTGCCTATATGAAAGAGAACATTTTCAAACCCTTGAAAATGGAGAATACCTATATTTTTGATGCTTCCTCCATAGGAAACTACACGCCTTCCTATAATGCCCGCATGGTGCCCTATAAAATTGAGAAATACGATTGTATTTATGGTGACAAAAATGTATATAGTACTGCTAGGGATATGTTTTTATGGGATAAAGCTTTAACAGAGGGTAAATATTTACATCAGGCTACTATGGATATGGCTTATGAACCCAAAAGTCCCACCAATAAATACTACCATAATTATGGATTAGGTTGGCGTATTTTAACCAATCCCAATGAGGAAAAATTGATTTATCATAATGGCTGGTGGCATGGGAATAACACAGTTTTTACAAGGTTATTACGTGAAACTGCCACTATTATCATATTGGGCAATCGATTCAATAGTTCTATCTACAAAGGCAAGCAAATTGCGTCTGTTTTTACAGGCAAGGAGGATACGACAAGTTTAGAAGAGTAAACTCCGTTTTTTTTGCCTTTTTTTGGATTTTCTGCCCTATTTTTGCATCCCCTTAATTTTAACTACCGAATATAAGTTTCTTATGAAAGAATGTATCAATGATTGTTTGTTTTATGCCGTTCCGGCAATGGGTATTGTAGGTTTATTGTATACCTTATTGAAATTCAATTGGGTATCGAAGCAAGATGCTGGTAACGACCGTATGAAAGAGATCAGCACTTATATTGCTGAAGGTGCGATGGCTTTCTTGAAAGCTGAATGGAAAATACTAGGCTATTTTGTAGTGATCGTAGCATTATTGTTAGGCTTCATGGCAACAAAAAATGCCGAAAGTCATTGGAGTATAGCGATATCCTTCATAATTGGTGCTGTTTTCAGTGCTACTGCAGGATATATCGGTATGAAAGTAGCTACTAAAGCAAATGTAAGAACAGCGCAGGCCGCTAAAACTAGTTTGGCTAAAGCCTTAAAAGTATCCTTTACAGGTGGATCCGTAATGGGTTTAGGTGTTTCTGGATTAGCTGTTTTAGGTTTGGGTGGTTTGTTTTTAGTGTTAAAAAGCATGTTCTATGTAAATGGAGATCCTTCAGAAATGTTAAGAACCATTGAGGTATTAACAGGATTTTCATTAGGTGCTGAATCAATTGCATTATTTGCCCGTGTGGGTGGTGGAATTTATACCAAAGCGGCTGATGTAGGCGCTGATTTAGTGGGTAAAGTAGAAGCAGGAATTCCTGAAGATGATCCGCGTAATCCGGCAACGATTGCAGATAACGTAGGAGATAATGTTGGTGATGTTGCAGGAATGGGTGCCGATTTATTTGGTTCTTATGTCGCAACTGTATTAGCTACGATGGTTTTAGGACAAGAAGTTACCGCAGTAGGTGGTGGTAGATTAGTAGATGCCTTTGGTGGCTTATCTCCTATTTTGTTACCAATGATGATTGCGGGTGTCGGTATATTATTATCGATTATCGGAACCTTGTTTGTAAGAATTAGTGAAAATGCCGGTTTGAATACTGCAACTGTTCAAAAGGCTTTAAATATGGGTAATTATGGTTCAATGATTTTAACAGCGATTGCTTGTTACTTCCTTGTAAGTTATATTTTACCAGAAACCATGTCATTACGTGGTATTGAATTCACAAGAAATGGCGTCATTGGCGCTATTGCAGTTGGATTAATCGTAGGAACTTTAATGAGTATTATTACTGAGTATTATACAGCAATGGGTAAGCGTCCCGTTTTAAGTATTATCAAACAATCTAGTACAGGTCACGCTACAAATATTATTGGTGGATTAGCGATTGGAATGGAATCTACTTTCATGCCAATTATCGTATTGGCTGCAGGTATTTTTGGTTCAGCCTATTGTGCAGGTTTATACGGGGTAGCTATTGCTGCTGCAGGTATGATGGCAACAACAGCGATGCAATTAGCGATTGATGCGTTTGGTCCTATTGCGGACAACGCAGGTGGCATTGCTGAAATGAGTGAATTACCAGCGGAAGTGCGTGAGAAAACAGATATTTTAGATGCAGTTGGAAATACAACAGCAGCGAGTGGTAAAGGATTTGCCATTGCTTCAGCTGCTTTAACTTCATTAGCATTATTCGCAGCCTTTGTGGGTGTAGCGATGCCGAACAACCAACATATTGATATTTACAAAGCAGACGTTTTAGCGGCTTTATTTGTAGGTGGAATGATTCCTTTCATCTTCTCTTCTTTAGCTATTCGTGCGGTTGGAGAAGCTGCAATGGCAATGGTGGAGGAAGTGCGTCGTCAGTTCCGTACCATTCCAGGAATTATGGAAGGTACAGGCAAACCAGAATATGAAAAATGTGTGGCAATTAGTACGGAAGCTTCATTGAAAAAAATGATGTTACCAGGTGCAATTACCATCATCTCTCCTATTTTAATTGGATTCACCATGGGTCCAGAAGCATTGGGTGGTTTTTTAGCGGGTGCAACTGTTAGTGGTGTATTGATGGGTATATTCCAAAACAATGCTGGTGGTGCTTGGGATAACGCAAAAAAATCATTTGAAAAAGGTGTTGAGATCAATGGTGAGATGTTCTATAAAAAATCAGAACCCCATAAAGCTTCTGTAACTGGAGATACTGTGGGAGATCCATTTAAAGATACTTCAGGTCCTTCAATGAATATCTTAATTAAATTGATGTCAATTGTATCATTAGTCATCGCCCCTTCTTTAGCGCAAATACACGCTAGTAAAGGAACCACGGAGGTTAAATCACAAACTGTTGAAATATCTGTGATTAATACAGATACCGCTTCATCCGCAAAATTGATGGCTGATACATCTCATACTGTAACCATTACAGCAGACACCAAAACTTTAGTGCAAGCTTTGCAAGAAGATGGCTTAGCGCCAAAAGATAATGTAAGCATTCAAATTAAAAATGGTCAAATTACTGTAAATGGTCAAGCTTTAACAGAAGCACAAAATGCCAAATACAGTAAATACTTAAAAGCAAAAAATTAGCGCTTAATTTTCTAAAGCACTTTTTAATAAATTTAACATAAATCCATCCCTGTTTTTCGGGGGTGGATTTTTTTATTAGAAAACATTTCGTAGATTGCTTACGAATACAATCGTATAAACCATGACCAAGACATTTAAGCCCACGGAAAGTGAACTAGAAATTTTAAGTATCCTATGGGATAAACAAACCGCTACCGTTCGAGAAGTACATGAAATAGTTCAAAAAACGAAGGATGTTGGCTACACGACAACATTGAAGTTAATGCAGATTATGAATGAAAAAGGTTTGGTTACGCGTAATGTGATGTCAAAAACACATATCTACACCCCTACGATTCAAAGAGAAATTGCACAGGAGCAATACCTAACTAAAATGATTCATACCCTATTTAGCGGTAATGCGTCTCAATTAGTATTACAAGCATTAGGAACGCATCACACTTCTAAAAGTGATTTGGATCAAATCAAATCAATGATTAATTCATTACAAAATAAATAATACATTAGTATTATGGTGCTATTATCCAATATACCCAATGCATTGATAAATAATATCGGCTTTATGGCTTTATTATATATAATGTATGAGTGTGTAAAATGGATGGGGAATATTAAACCAGCAAATTTATTCGTTTTTACTGCGACCATTCAAGTGATTAGTTTATTGCAATTCATTTTTAGCATTTTTTTACCCAATGATTTTAACTTGTTAGTGATTACTACTAAAATTGCTAATGTTGTAATTCCATTTAATAATAATATACAATGGCTCACGGGTATCGGTTTAACGTATTGTTTAATTTTGATTTACTTTTTAGTAAGAATTTTATTTCAGTTTAAATATATTTATGGATTAAAAAAGTCAGCAAATTTTAGTCAGTCTGCTTTTTTAATAAATACGCTTCCACCTCACATTTTTAAAAACAGCGCAAATATTAGTATTGGTTTAAGTAGCCAAATTGACGCTCCTATTACTTTTGGCTGGCTTACGCCTGTCGTATTGCTTCCTATAGCATTATGCAATCAATTGACTCCGAAAGAAATGGAGACTATTTTAATCCACGAAATTGCGCATATCATAAGAAAAGACTACTTAGTTAATATCATCATAAGTCTTAATCAAACTATTTTATTTTTTAATCCATTTTCTATTTTATTAAATAAGGAAATGAGTTTGCAAAGAGAAATCGCTTGCGATTTAATAGTCATTAAAAACAATGCGAACAAAATTGACTACATGAATGCATTGTTAAAAATTGCAGAACATGTAAATAAACAGCTTCCTAAAAATACATCTCTAACCATGGGTATTTTTGGATCACAAAGTGAATTGTTAAAAAGAATTAAATTCTTTAATAACATCAAAATTAATTCAGGGAAAACATTGTTTTTAAAATTAGGTCTGGGCTTTGTATTTGCAAGTTGTATTTTCTTCACAATGCAATCTGTTCATTCAATCAAAAATACACAAAACACTATTAGCTCAAATAATACCTTAAAAAATAATAATTTCGCTTTTTCCATTTCTAATAAAAAGATGGTAAAGGTTTCGAAACACACAAAATTATCAAAAGGTGTAAAGGAAAAACACCAGCATGATTTAAAGAATGAAACCTATGCGAGTTTGGTAGATCAAACTTCGATGTGGATTAAACAACATGAATCAAATGCGAAGCTGGCCAATTATCAAGATGACTTAGATAATGATTCCTATAAAATTGCAGATAAGTTATTGATCCGCGCTATTTTCTCCAATTACCAATTAAAGAGAGACTTATTGAATGAAAAATTATCAAAAGCAAGTAATTTGAAGGAAGCTTTAGACTATTTATTGAAGAGTGAGGAATTGGAACAAATTAAGCAATATGAAAAGTGGACAAAGGAATTCTTGCAAACACATCCTATAAGCAACGATACTACTTTATTGGAGGAGCCCATAATTTACTAATCTCTCTTCCTCCCACACAAAATAACATGTCTAATATTGACAGGTTCGCAACAAAATCAATTTGGTCTGAAAATACTTGCTGATACTTTGGCAATACGATATTTTGATTGTAATTTTTTGGTAACCATGGATCATAATATTTTACTATGGCATCTAAAGCAACTTCTTCTTGTGTTTGATTAAAGTTCCAATTCAATTTTAATTGTTTTTGCAGCCAGTCGGAACAAAGCAATAAAAAATCAACTAGTTTCGCTGGTTTATTTGCATACAATACTTGTAAACTTTGTTCATAATATTCAAAATAGGGCGCCCTTTTATAGCTAGTGGTCAGAGATTTTAAATGTTGTGCCGTCCATGGTGTATCATAAGCAATTGTAATATCTTTTATGGGCGTTTTTTGATCTCGGCCACCTACTATAGGGATCGTTAACATTAATGGTCCTTGTGAAGTAACAATAACCATTCTATTTTTGAAACTCATCTTTGTAAATGGGGCCTCCAAATCAAACACCACATTTCTATTTTCCATTAATGTTTTCACAAAATGAATGCTTCCAAAATATTGCAGGTCAGTTTTTAAAATTGGTTGGGGCATGTGTTTAAATAATCAATTACGATAGGTAAATATATTTCCATAATCAACAAATAACTAATAATTTTATACAAATATCAAAAATGCAGTTTCGAATTAACACTTCCTTATTTATTTTTTCCCTTTTCTTGTTATTGTTAACTTCATGTAGTCAACCCCAGCCTTTTGTTTTTAAAGGGTTGAAATCAATAAAAATTGAAAAAGCCAGTTTAGGAAAAAATGTATTTAAGGCTGAATTTACCTATGAAAATCCAAATTCATTTTCATTAGCATTAAATAAATTAGACGCGGATATTTTTATTAACGATGAAAAATTTACACATTATCATTTAGATACCGTATTTAATATCCCCGCAAATGCTGCATTTGATTTGCCAGCTATCATGGAAGTAGATTTAACCAGTATACTAAAAAATAGTATTGATTTAATTTTTAACAAACCCATGAAAATTAGTGTAAAAGGAACTTCCACTTTGTCAAAGGGTGTATTTACAAAAACGATACCCATTGAATTTGAAACTACCCAAAAATTAAATCTGGCTGCTGTGTTAAGCGGACGTAACTAACAACAATAAATCCCGGTGCATTTATTGTTTCCAGGTAGATGGGCTATTTCGCCACTCCATTAACATGTCTTGGGTATTTGCATCTACCTCACCTTTTTCAACAGCTAATTCAATTAAACTTGCATAGTTGGTCAAGGAAATAAAAGGTACCCCTGCTTTTTTGAAAGCTTCATCAGCAATATCAAATCCATAATTAAATATAGACACCATACCAACCACATCTAACCCTGCATTACGAAGTACATCCACTACTTGCAAACTACTTTTACCTGTGGATATTAAATCCTCAATCACTAAAATTTTATTGGTCGTTGCATAGGCACCCTCAATTTGGTTGCCTAATCCATGTTCTTTTGGTTTTGGCCTCACATAGATATATGGAAGTTTTAATTGATCTGCAGCCATGGCTCCCCATGGTATTCCTGCGGTAGCCACACCAGCCAACATATCCGCCCCATCAAATTTCTCAAATATCACATTACACATTTCACTTTTTATAAAATCACGCACATAGGGAAAGGATAACACTTTTCTATTGTCGCAATAAATTGGACTTTTCCAACCACTTGCCCAGGTAAATGGTTCGTTTGGGCTTAACTTTACTGCGCCAACTTGTAATAACTTTTCAGCTACGGCTTTTTGATTTGTCATAATTGTAAATTCGTAGGGCGAAATTAAAGTCAAATTGCTACATTCGTTGCAAGATTTATTAAATACTTTACACATTTTATGCCTACACAAATCATCGCTGCTGGTGGCCTAGTCACCAACCCACAAGGCCAAATACTTTGGATATTTAGAAGGGGATTTTGGGATTTACCCAAGGGTAAATTAGACGATGGCGAAACCATTCAAACATGTGCGATTCGTGAGGTGGCCGAAGAAACAGGGATTAAAAACATCCGATTACATGAATTATTAAAATTTACGAATCATACCTATTTTGATACGCACTTAAATCAAGAAGTGGTTAAAAGAACTTATTGGTTTCATATGACTATTCCGGCAGAACAAAAAGGGATACCTCAAATTTCTGAGGATATTGAAAAAATTGAATGGCATTCACTTGCTACCGCAAAACATTGCTTAGAACAAACCTACCCAACCATCATCGAAGTGATTGAAGCGTACAGATTAAAAATAAATGAAGTTTAAAAGTAAAAAAGGGACTCTAAAAAATTTGTGTAACCGCAGCTTACTATTTTAAGGTCTTAATAACTGCTTCAGGTAAAAATGGAGAAGCATCTCCCCCATTCCTGATAATATCTCTGACAATGGTGGAAGCCACTGACGTATACTTTGGTTCCCCTGT
>CAIWBA010000224.1 GCA_903910765.1 uncultured Bacteroidota bacterium | reverse complement strand
TGCAGGATACATTCAAGGTAAATTGAATTTATCTAGTCGGTTTGAATTGTTAGGTGGTTTAAGATCTGAAAATACGAATCAGCATTATGAAACTTTATTAACTAAGGATGTTCAAGCAAAATCTGGAACTATCAAATACACAGATCTATTACCAAGTGCTCAAATGAAATTTGCTTTAACGTCTAATCAAAATTTACGTTTTGCTTATTATAGAGCTATCGCTAGACCAGGCTTCGCTGAGTTAATTCCAGACGGAGCGGATGGTGAATTCTTTAAAGAAGTAGGTGATCCAGTAAACTTAAAACATACAGTGGCCGATAACTTAGATTTACGTTATGAAATGTATAGCAAAGGTTCTGATCAATTATTAATAGGGGCTTTTTACAAAGACATTCAAAATCCAATTGAGATTTCTGCAGTGAAGCCAAAAAACATTAATAGTTTATACTTACAGCCAGTAAATATTGGCAAAGCCACCAACTATGGTTTTGAATTAGTAGCGACAAAATTCATTGGGTCTTTCGGAATTTCAGCTAATTACACCTATACAAAATCGAGCATCACCAATGATAGTTTAATATATTCTAGTAGAAATGCAGCTGGTCAAATTGTTTCACAACGTGTATCTGAAACAAGACCATTACAAGGCCAGTCAGATAATATTGGAAATTTATCTTTCATTTATAAAAATCCAAAAATTGGATTTGATTTTCAAACTGCAGTTGTATACACAGGTGAGCGTATCAGTTTCATTAGCCCGTATGCTGGCCTAAACTATTGGCAATCGCCAACAACACAGTTAGACCTTTCATTTGAAAAGAAAATTGGAAAGCATTTTTCTTTCTATGGTAAAATTAATAACCTAACTGATGCACCATTGGAATTGTCTTTACATCAATCTTATAATACCTATATGGCAGGAAGTGGTTCAAGAGCATTGGCTTTACAATCTGATCCTGCAAATAGTATCATCATTCAAAAAGATTACTATAGAACAACCTATTTATTTGGAATCCGTTACAAACTTTAATAAACATATCAATATAAAATAATGAAACAAAAGTTTACATATTTAATCGCCATTTTAGTTGCAGGATTAGTTTCTTGTTCTAAAGCTGATGAAACAAAAGATTTATGGGAAGCCGTAATTACCCCAGCATCGCCCATCAGTGAATCTACTCCATTAACAGGTGCTGTAAAAGGAACAATGTTAGCAGGAAAAACATACACAGTCAGTGGAGATATTTTTGTTAATGCAGGAGATACTTTAGTTATCCAACCAGGTGTAATTGTGAATTTTACAGGTACAGCAGGGGTTCCAGTAGGTTTAGGCGTTAAAGGAACATTACTTTCCTTAGGCACTAAAGAAGCGCCTATTACCTTAACTTATCCAGGTGTCACAAAAACGGATCAATTGGGCGCAAACCCAGATTTAGACCCTGCATTAAAAGGAAAGTGGACAGGAGTCACTGGTGCAACAACATGCCCTTTGATAGTAATTAAATGGACACATATTGACTTTGGTGGTGCTGCTATGAGTTCTGCAATGAAAAGTTTCACAGGTAGCTCTAGTCCATATTCTGTATATTTTGCTAACCCTGACGGAAGTTTTATTTTAGAAGATTCTTGGATTTATGGAAGTGTAGATGATCCATTTAGAATTAACGGAGGTAAAATTCATGTGATGCGTAATACGTTTGAAAAGTGTGGTTACACTGGAGGGGAAGCGATGAATTCAAAAGCAGGAACCATTGGTGACTTTGCTTATAATTTATGTATTGGTATGGCAACAAATGGTCCTAAAATTTCAAATATTAATGTGGCAGTAGGAAAACCTGGTTCAAATGTGCGTATTTATAATAATACAATTATAAACAGTGGTTATAGAAGAGCAGCTGCAGGACGTGGTGGTTCGATTAATTTTGAAGAAGGAGCAGGCGGTATGGCATACAACAACTTAATTGTTAACTGTAAATTTGGTTTACGTGTTGTTAATAATCCAATTGCGGACACTGCAAATATTAGATACGGGTATAATTATTACTACGCAGATTCGCTTTCAGTAGCCAGCCAATTTATACCTTCTTTAACGGTAAGTACTGCTATAAGTAAAGCGATAGAAACAGATATTCCAAAACCATCAACTTACTTACCTGCTGGTTGGGTAATTGGACAGGCCTACACAGCAAATACAGCAGTAGTAGGTGCAAATAATCCTCAATTTATTAATGCACCAGTGCCATTACCTGCAGGTTTATTATTGCGTGATATTGCAGTAGTAGGGAATTACAATTTTGCATTGAAACCCAATTCACCATGCATTGGTGCTGGATTTACTGGATTTTCTCCAAGAGCAGATGTCATTCAAGATTTAAGATTGGGTGCCACTGAAATTACGCCTCCTGGTAAGGATATTGGATGTTATCAAAGTAATGGAAGAGGAAACCAACACTAATTTTAATTTAAAAGAGATTTTTCAAAAAGTGCCTTAGAATTATTTTTAAGGCACTTTTTTAAATTTATATATCTATGTCACTTTTGCAACAATTTAGGACTTTACATAAAAAATTCGCTTCAATATTATTTGTATTTTTCTTTTGTATAGGTTTAACAGGGACTTTACTAGCTTTTAAATCAGCTTTCACAAAAACGGTGTATGAAAATAAAGCAATAACTTCTGAAGGAGAGTCGTTTAAATTTTTACCATTAGCTAGTTTAGAAAACTTAGCAACCTCAATTTTAAATGAAAAAGCCAGTACTAACTATAAAAAATCAGAAAAACTAGAAATTAAAATGTCAAAGGGAACTGTATTATTCTATTATAAAGAAGGGTATAGTGTTCTACTTAATGGTGCTAGCGGAGATCCGATTTTAATCGAAAAAAAATTTGGCGGGGTTATTCAGGATATTCATGATGGTGCTATTTTAGATAGTTGGATAACAAATAAGTCAAGTTTATTTAAAAAGGGGTACTCGATCATCATGGGGCTTTCACTATTACTACTTACAATTACGGGTACTTATTTATGGTATAAACCAATATTGATTAAAAAAAATAGATAATGAATTTTACAAAACCATATTCAATTTTTGGGGTACTCCTATTTTTATTTTTTAGTGAAATGGCAAGTGCCCAAATCAAGGATAGTGTTATAAATTTTATTTTCACTTCAGATGTGCATTTTGGCTTGACCAAAGACCATTTTAGGAATCGGGAAAATGTTCCAGCTTTGGATGTCAATTTGGCAATGGTGGAGGCAATGAACACCTTATCCAAAAACCAGTTAATGGGAGAGGGTATTGACGCCTTAATTATCACGGGAGATATCGCTAACAGAATGGAAATGGGAATACAATCAGCAACTACCTCTTGGGATCAATTTAAAAAAACTTTTATTGGCAATAATCATTTGAAAAAAGCAGATGGGTCAAAGTCCGACTTAATCGTTGTTCCTGGTAATCATGACATGAGCAACGCAATTGGATTTCATAGGCCGATGGCACCTAAAAAGGACCCTGCATCAATGATAGGTATTTATAATTTAATGTTTCCCCACGAGCAAATAACTATTTTTGATAGCAGCTTAAATAGAATTCACTTTTCAAAAGACATCAAAGGAGTACATTTCATTTTTTTAAGTTTATACCCGGATTCTGCAGAAAGAGTTTGGATGGAAAAAGATTTAAAAAACATTGCTAAAACAACGCCTGTTTTATTATTTGCGCATTCTATTCCAGATGTCGAACCTAGATTTTTTCAAAATCCTAATGGGTTGCACGATATAAATGATGAAGATAAGTTTGAAAACTTAGTGCCTGAAAATTATAAGGACGGTAATGATGTAAAAGGGGAGACTATCATTGAGCAAAACGGGTTTGCTGACTTTATCATAAAGCATAATAACATTAAAGTATATTTTCATGGTCATGAAAACTGGACGGATTACTACCAATATAAAGGCCCTAACAATAAAATAAATCTTACCTGCATTAGGACAGATAGCCCAATGAAGGGAAGGATTTCCCTTAAAGACGAAAAAAAATTAGCTTTTGAATTAGTTTCAATTAATACAAATACTGGTATGTTAACTGTTAAAGAGGTATTGTGGAATGCAAATCAAAATTCTAACGAAGTAAAGTGGGGTATGATGGGTAAATTTAATCTGAAATAACTCTTTACACTTTGCGTGAGGAAAACACCCCCTGAATTCGACTGAAATCCGTCGTTTTCGGTTTTGTGAAAACATAAACCATTACAAATCAACACCTTTATTTTCTCAAAAAATCTTCATAACCCTGAGGTCCCGGGTTCAAATCCCGGTCTCGCTACATGAAAATCAAGGACTTACGTTAAATCGTGGGTCCTTTGTTGTTTCTGCGTGAGGTTTGCGTCATTAATTATCTGGCAGACACCCATAATATTATAGCTGTTACAAAAAAACCAGCCTGAATTGCTAGTCCTGAAACATAATTAGTAATTACTTTTTTCCTTTTAATTTGTTTTGCTTTTTGTTTATAGCCTTTAGCGTATTCTTCATTTTTCATTAAGTTCAAGTTGGGATATCCCAAATTTTCATCCTTTGGATCTGCATCTAAAGTCAATAATGCAGGTGGAATTCCTAGGAAAATTCCATAACCAGGAAATGCTGTTGAAAGTAAAACAGCCGTTCCTGCTGTTTTATATCCATCATAATGTATTATAGCATCATTTTGACCCTGAACAAACATATTTTCAACGCCAACTACTTTTTCCTCTATTTTTTTAATACTACTAAAATCATCTTTTGTTCCATTCTCGTATTTAATCATTAACAAATCTGATTTTAGCACTGAAAAGGCGGGCCCATTCAAATTATCTTGTTTTTTATACTTCACTTCTGTGGTGCCTACTTCAATTACTTTAACTAATATATTCTCACCAGACCTCATTGATAAAGTATCTTGTGCTTTAATAATGTTTGAAGAACAAAGAAACAGAATAAACAATAGTATATTTTTCATACGCGTTGGTTTAGGAATAGGGTATAGCCTATCTCAATGATTAAATAAGATTCTTAGGAATGATAGTGATTACAAGAAGTGTAAATAGAGTTGTTGCGTTAGTATTGCAATAGATTGAGTGATTTACTATTAAAAGGTAAGTCATATAGTTTAATTTTATTTGCTTATTCGGGCCATTAGGGCTTTTTAAAATAGCCTAAATGTTAATATTACCATCATTTTTGAAATGGGAAAACTCTTCCAACGTTTCGCATCATTCGTTCCATAAGTGCATTGGCGCTTGAAAAACCATACTCTCTCATTTCTTTAGACATTCTCCAAACCGGTTCACCATCTTTTGCGCTATTAATTTGCATCACAAATCGACCACTACCTCTAACCTTTGTAGGGAATCCTATCAAAACCATACTTGCAATGGTACCCGCTTCACTCCCTGTATTTGCATAAGCCCAGCTAGGTTTTATTATTGCATCAACCCCCAATATTCTACATAATGAATCTGATAATATATCATCGATATTTTCAAATACGCCACTTTTTTTTAATAAATAGTTTGTTCTTTCAACTTCTTGAAAAGCAACGGAATAGTTATCGGATTTTAATACTAAATATGTATACATCGCTTGTTGCATTTGAATACTTTCTGCTTTTTCATTATCTTTTATTTGGTCCAAAGACATCCCCTTTGGCATTTTTTCATAAGATATTGAAACATTAAATGGTAAAATAGCAACTTTCTTAGCGGTAGATATTAAACTCTTTAAATTTGGGTATTCAAAAATTTGTCTTTCAGTTTGACAAAAGCAATCGGTATAGATAAATAATGATGCAATCAAAAGTAATTTTTTCATATTTTATTTTTTTCGTGTATTTTGTTGGGCATCTTTTTTAAAAGGTAAATTCCATTTTTTCAAATAAATCCTGGTCTCGCTACATCATTAAACCACCACCTAACGCTGATCCCAAAGCAAACAATAAACCTAAACCTAATAAACCCCCAATAATTCCCCAAATAAGCCTGTTATGGGTTCTCTTTACTTTTATTATTGCCTTTTCTTCTTTGCTAAACTTCTCGCTTGTTCCATTTTCGTATTTAATCATTAACAAATCTGATTTCAGCATTGAAAAAACGGGTCCATTTAAGTGGTCTAATTTTTTATACTTGACTTCTGTGGTGCCTACTTCAATTACTTTGACTAATATATTTTCTCCATACCTCGTTGATAAAGTATCTTGTGCTTTAATGATATTTGATGAACAAATAAATAGAATAAATAGTAATATATTTTTCATAAATGCTGATTTAGAAATAGGGTATAGCCTATCTCAATAATTAAATAAGATTCTAAAGAATGATAGTGATTACAAGAAGTGTAAATAGAGCTGTTGCGTTAGAATTGCAATAGAGTGTGTGATTTACTTTTAAAAGGTAAGTAATATATTTTAATAATTAATATATCCCACCTCATTTACGCCTTTAATTATTTGTTAAGATAACATGAATTGTATTAAACACCCTGCGTGAGAAAAACACCCCCAAAAATCGGGTGAAATTGGTTGATTTAGGTTTTAGTAAAAGATAATTATTTTAAAATCAGGGACATACGTTAAATCCTGGGTCCTTTGTAGTATGATGAAAAGTTTAAATTTGCATTGTCTTTCAGCTAATTTTATAATTGTATATTTTTAATATTTTTACAAAATGAATAAATTACAATACACAATCAAAATAAATGCGCCAGTCAATAAGATTTATGATTTAATGCTTGGCATTAGTGATAAATCAACTTATGAGCAATGGACCGCTATGTTTAATCCAACATCTACCTATGAGGGCAATTGGAATAAAGGAAGCAAAATATTATTTGTAGGATTGGATGAGAAAGGCAACAAAGGGGGTATGGTTTCGGAAATTGCAGATAATATCATAAATAAATACATCTCCATACGACATTATGGACTGGTAAAAGCGAATAAGGAAATAACATCTGGTCCAGAAGTCGAAAAATGGGCTAATGGATTTGAAAATTATACGTTCCAAGAAAATAGTGGGATTACGGAAATTGTAGTTGAATTAGTTGGCCTCACAGAAGATTTAACTGAATACATGAATGACTCATGGCCAAAGGCGCTAGATAAACTCAAAGAATTATGTGAGGGTTAATGCCATTTTTTTCAGTTGAAGTCTAATATTTTAAACAAAGGTTAATTATCCAATTTGATATTAAATTCTTCTTTTTTGCATCTTGTTCATTCCTATGGTCTCGCTAAATGTCGTTTTAATGCAGTTTAGGTTTTGTTAGAAGTGTTTTTAATTTAATTATTATTCCTATGAGGATTATCAGATAAGTAATACTTGATAATATAAATTTAAATGAGTTGGTTACAGAACCTATCGAAACTAATGTTTCTGATATTGGACCTGAATTTAAATAGGTTTTTAGCATAACTAATTCAAAGTAGTTCTCTGCCCAATCGGCAATCATACATAAAATAGGAATAATCAATAATAGACGCCTGTTATTAAAAAAGTATACAATCCAAGTTGCGTACATTAAAGTATAAACAAATGCAAAAATTGCGTCCCAAATTTGAAGAAATTCTCTATAACAAAGAAGTTGCTCCTGAGTCCTTGATTCAAAGAATTTTTGAACCATTTCTAAAGAGTAAGAAAATGAAATACCTAATGATCTTGCTCCAGCATCAATTTTGAAGCAACTACCAAAAGGAGCTAAAATGTATGTTATATACAAGGAAAAAACTAAAGTAAAACCTATAGCTAAATAGAGCGCTAGATTATTCTTGAAATATTTTATCATTTTGATGATTTTTTATTACTAGTTGGTTTTATCAAATACGGTCTTCCAGGAGCGTTCACCTTCCCATATATTTGATTTTGCAATGGATTGAATAGTAATTGACTTGCCGTCATTACTCAACTTCCAAACCTCTGTAACGGTAGTATATGTTTGTGCCTGAACATTTGGATTGTAAGGAGTGCCATTCATAAAGTATACAATTGATTGAATTGTCATAGTTTCTCCATCAGCAGATAACTTTAAAGTAAACTTCTTTCTGTTTCCCTGGCTATGATTAATTTGGCTTTCTTTACCATTGATGATCAGCTTCTCCCGGCTTATAGTTGACGTTGCGCCTTTATCCGAGTTTGGATTTTCTATAGTTAGAAAATCTGCATCCTCCGCTATTTTCATTGTTTTTGAATTCATACGATCACCTTCTAGATAGGAGCAAAAAATATTTCCGCCTATACTTATCGGCTCTTTGGTTTTCCATTCACCAGAAAATTTAGTTCGATGAATGACATTTTTTTGTTGTGCTTCAACAGTAAAATAGAATACTACTGTTAACAAAATAATCATGCAGGATAAAATGTATCTTTTATTTTTCATAAGTTTTTTATTAATCCTTTATGGGTTGTCTAAAGATATAACATCGCCTTTAATTACAACCTATCATAAACCTTTTCGTGTTGAAAATACCCACTTATATCGAAGGAAACCGGTCGATTTCGGTTTTGTTCAATAACTGAATGTCCAACTTCCCTCTTCCACCTCCGCTTCCAATTCTCCCACATCCCATCCGCAATAGCCGATAAAAAGTTGAATTTCTTGTTTATTGGCACCCCTGGTGTTGATGGCGTCAATCACTTGGTCCATATTACCACCCAAATAAAGACCATTGGGTATTTGTTCGCCCCCTTCAATGAGATCGGGTCGCTTGTGCAATACAAAGAGGTGTTCTCTATCAACTGGGCCGCCATCCATCAGTGGGAATGGTTTGCTGTGATTGAATTCAATTAGTTGATGCAATGACTTTTCAAAGGACTTATTGGTCACAAACCCTATACTTCCTTCTTCATTGTGTTGAACGAGCAGAATGGTTGTATTCTCGAAGAAACTGCCAATTAAAGCCGCTTTGCTTTTGATATAAACTCCTGCTTTTAGATCATTCATAAGTTTGTATGTCTTTAAAAACTGTGAGCAGCTAAGAAGAAAATTATTATCCTGTAAACGTCAATCTAAAGTAGACAAAAAAGTCGAGTTTTCTTAAAATTAAGGACTTACGATAAATATTGTGCGCTTTGTTGTTTCTGTGTTAAGTAGTTTAAAAAAATGAGGCCTCCATTACTAGAGGCCTCGATCGTATTTTAACCAACTTAATTTTAAAGTACTATTTTGCTATGGTTTAAGATTATAATATTCTACTAATCTTTATAATAAGTGAATACTCTTTTTACAATTGTTGTTTTTTTGCCTTGTTCTTCAAACGTTGTACGCTTAGTCCAGTTGCCATTATTGTCGTAACTATCGTATGTATGAGTGTAATCTTTAGTTATCGCTTTATCATTCTCATAATAACTATAATTTTCATTTATTGCATCGCCTTTATCATTCAGTTTAACTGTCCCATTAGATTTTCTTCCTACACTATCAGTTGCAGTATATCCAATAAAATTTGGACCATCATATTTTGCATCCCAGCTATTTTTAATCTTACCGCTCATAGAATGCTCTTTACCTGAGTATACAATACCATATTCATTTGTTTTGAAATCTGTCACATAGCCATCTTGAGTATTTGTTGAATCGTAACTCTTGCCGCCAGTATAATTTCCGTTTTTATCTAGTTCTGTTGCGAATCTAGAAATTTGTTTGCCATCTTTTGACTTTTTGACTTCGCTCACTGTACCGTTTGTATTCAATGCATTTGTTTGGATTTCAGTTATTTTACCTGACGAATCTTTTGATGTGATTGTTGTAATATAACCATCTGTATTAAAATCGGAAACTTTGATTGTTGAATCTGACTTTGCATTTCCTGTACTATCTAAGTTTATAGTTATTTCTGAAAGTGTCTGTACTTTACCTTTTAAGTTTTCCTGTATAAGGTTAGTGTTTTTAAGCATTTGCTTGTTATTACAAGCAGTTAAAGTTGCTGATACAAGAATACAGATTAAAATTTTTTTCATTAAATTTTTGTTTGGGGTTAAATTAAAATTAGTTTCTTAAAGTTACTAAATTAATTACAAAATTTTAAAAAAATTTTCATAATCTGAAATTCTCTGGTTCAAATCCAAGTCTCCCTTCTGGTAAAACAATGACTTGCTTTAAATCTTGGATCGGTTGTTATTTTCCTGCCTCCTTAGTTTGCCTACTTTCGGCTAATTATCCAATAAAAAAAGAGCCCTCTATTTCTAGAAGGCTCAGTCGTATTTTTCAAACTTAAAAGATTTTCCGTTTCCTAAAGAATACTATTTTGGATATTTAACATATCCGTTCATGAGTACAATTTTTCCATTTGAAAATCTAAATCCATCTTGCCATAGAACTCTTGTAGTTTTACCATCAGCTTCTACATCAGCCTCATCCCATATTAATACCCACTCATGTCCGTTTTCACCAACTACTGGTAAAATAACAGCCTGCTTATAATTTTTTATATTGATTTTTGAAAAATTCGCTTCAACAAATTTCATCATAGAATCTTTACCTTTTATAGTGCTTCCGTCATCCATCCAGAAAACTGCAGTATCTGCTAATAATTCTCCTATTTGCTTAAAATCTTTTGCAAATATAGCTTGATGGAATTTTTCAGCTATTAATACATTGCCTTCGCCACCAATTTTGAAATTGTCCGTATAGGTGGGTTTGTAAATATGTTCAATTGTTGCTGGTTTTTGCTCAGCGCTTTCAGTTTTGGTTTCTTGATTTGTACAAGCAATTAATGATGCTGATACAAGAATACATAATACTAGTTTTTTCATTTTATTGTTTTTTTAAATTAAAGATTTATTGTATTTCCCAATCTGTATAAGAAGATGAAATTTTTCCCAGTTTATTTGCTTCATCGGAATAAGTTTTCAGTTTAGCAAACAAGTCGGTTCCTAGTTTATTTAATTTGCCCTCTGCATCGAAGAAGTTGTCCCTTGCTTTTGGCTCAAAAATGTAAAGTACAGCCATTTCATTATCATTTTTTTTAGCATCTACACCTCTTATTCCTGCAACTTCTAACATTTTCACTTTAAAAAGTTTGGTAAATTCTGCACCATACACATTAAAGTAATAATCTTTGAATTGTGCCATAGTCACATTAGGGCTTAAGGTTACAGTGCCTTTGTGTAGTCCTAATAAACTTCCTTTCTTGACAGTTTGCGAAAAGATGCAAGTTGATATTAATAATATTAAACTTAAGAATAACATTTTTTTCATATTTCTATTTTTTTGATTTTATAAAATCTTAATTTGTACTATTTATTTTTTTTGAGAAGCTGCTATTTCTTCTTTTAATGCAGTAGGATCAAAAGAAAATCTTGCCACAGAAATTTTATCATTTTCCCATTTAAAGATTATATGCCCAGGATTGGCAACTTTAGTTTTTGTTTTCTTGCCAATACCATTCCAGGTAAACCAAACTAATGTATATATAGATCCAGCTTTAACAATATTGTTTTCATGTTTTTCATCCTTTATGATAGAGTCTGTTTTTACATACAAATCATTCTTATTCCAATTAATACTGTCAAAATATACATGATGTAATTGTGCCAATTCTTTCCATTGTGATTTACTCATAGCTGTAGTCGAATTGAAATAAACCTTAGCCGAATCAGATACTATTTCATCAAATTTGGCATAATCATTATGTGTATAATCTTCTAGGATATGTTTTTTAACCTTTTGAGAATAATTGTCGTCAATTCTCGCTACAGTTGATATTGACTCATCAACCTTGGATTCATTTTGTTTGTCATTACAAGCAATAAAAGAAGAAATCATTAATGCAATGCATAGTAGTTTTTTCATTTGGGTTTATTTTAATTTGAAATTAAAAATAAGTATCATTTTGGTACTAAAAAATTTTATCTTAATTAAGAAATACACATAACATAATGATAATCTAACTTCCCTTTTGTTATGAATACATCCCTAATCCCTTTTAAAATTGCTTGATTTTGGCATCCTAAATTTTCAACGCCTTGAAAATCAAAAACTTACATTAATTATTTTTTCTAATGCAAGCATTTGATACAAAATAATTCAAGTAAACATTTATACCTTTATATATGACAGATAAGCAAGTACTATTTCTCATTTTAATGATTTGGAGTATTCCCAGCACTTATTTTAGGAGTAAGTTTAGGAAAATTGTTTACCAAACTGATGATTGGAAAATAAATATTAAACCCCTTTTCAAAAAAGAGATTGTCGGTTTATTCACAAATATGTATCCCGATAACAAAAATTACCTCAAAACAAGAAATTACTACCGAATCTATTTAGCTGTTTATCTGATTTTATTTATAATTTATAAAATTTCTTAATAGAAATATTCTATACTCCTTAAAAAATACTATTTAGAAATAGTTTAATATCATGAAGCAAGCGCTACTTAATTTATTTTTCTCACTCATCGCTTTTTCGATTGCATATAGCATTGCGTTATTAACTGGACTACAGGTTATTCAGCAAGCTGTATTGATCGCTTTTGTTATACAATGGTTTATGTTTGTTCCGGCTTTTATATTTCAAACAGAAAAGTTTTATGACCTAACGGGAAGTGTTACCTATATCTCCATTGTAACTTTTATAAGTTTTCAAAGCTATTCTTCTTTAAATTTCAATATAGGTAGCATTCTTTTAGCATCTTTCATCATCCTATGGGCAATTCGTTTAGGAAGCTTTTTATTTACAAGAATTCATAAAAGTGGGGAAGATAAAAGGTTTAAATTCATTAAACCCTCACCAACAAGGTTCTTCATGACATGGACTTTACAAGGAATGTGGGTTTCTTTATGTTCCATGTGCGCCTTAACAGCAATTGCAAGTAAAAATGGCGTAATTCTAAATGGCTTATTTTATATTGGGATGCTAGTTTTTATCTCTGGTTTTGTTATTGAAATTATCGCTGACTGGCAAAAATCTACATTTCGTAAAAATCCTGAAAATAAGGATCAATTTATTTGTCATGGACTTTGGTATTATTCAAGACACCCAAACTACTTTGGTGAAATAATCTTATGGTTGGGTATTTCAATCATGTCTTTTTCATCCTTATCAAGTTGGCAGTATTCCACTTTAATTTCTCCTCTTTTTACATATATGCTACTGGTTTATGTAAGCGGTGTTCGAATTTTAGAAATTTCAGGGATGCAGAAATGGGGTCATTTAGAGAGCTATCAAGAATATGTCCGCACAACATCTTCCTTATTTCCATATGCTAAGCTCATTAACAAAAAATAGTTATAATTGTTTTCTGCGACGTGCGTCATTTTCATTTTAAAATATAAATAATCTACATTTAAACATGCAAATAAAAATCATTAAACAAATACTCTTCTATTTTTTGATAGCCTTTTATCTTTTTGCAGGGTATAACCATTTTGCAACTCCTGCTTTTTATTTTCCAATTATACCACCTTATTTGTCCACTTGGGCCAAAGAGATCAATATATTATCAGGTATAGCTGAAATTGCATTAGCCCTACTATTAATTCCTAAAGCAACGCGATCTATAGCTGTAAAGGGTATTATTATAATGTTGATCGCCTTTATCCCAGCTCACATTTATTTTATTCAAAAAGGTACTTTTACATTAGGGTCAATTACCATTACGCCGCTAATATCCTATTTTCGTTTATTGGTGGGACAACCCATATTAATTTTGTGGGTATGGTGGTCAAGTAAAATTTAGATGTATTTTTATAATACAAATATTTTCCTATCTAATTCAGAATGTATAGGGCAGCAATTCAAAATTTCGTTCATGCTAATCTAAAATCAATAACTCACTTTACACCATTGGTCCTTTGTTGTTTTAGCTTGATGAATCCACGAGGTCTTAGAATAAAAAAAGAGACCTCTATTACTAGAGGCCTCAGTCGTATTTTCCAAACCTTAAGACTATTTTTTTGTTGCAGCTATTATTAATCCAGTAACATCCATATATTCATCAATATCAACAATTTTATGATCCTTATTGAATTGGTAAACACCATAAAATTTATGTTCAATTTTAGCTCCATTTGCAATTGCATCGTCTGTCCATCTAACATACGCTCTTACACCTCCATCTGGTTTAAAAGTAACTTCATCAACGCCAGGTAAAAGTTTAATATCATTTGCCTTAATGTTAGAAAGTATTTTGTGAAAACCTTGAAGCCTTTGCATTAGTATTGTTTTATTAGTTAATGCCTCTTCGCCATATGCTGGACCATGGACTTTAACAGTATCAGATACAAAGTCACTGAAAGTTGTTAAATCGTTTTTTGAAAAATTTTCAAAACCATCAGTTACGACTTTTGAATTTTCTTTAAAATCAGCCATAGATAAATCATCTGTGTTAGATGAAGTATCACTTTGTTTAGAGTTACAAGCAATTAACATTATAACTGCGAATGTAAATAATAATATTTTTTTCATTATTTTTTATTTATGATTTATTAGGAACTGTTTTAATCCAAGTTGTACCAAGAACAATTAAAAACACAACTGAACATATTATGATTTTGGTAATTCAGGAGTAAGTTTAGGAAAGCCATACTAAATTATTTCGAACTCAGGTCCTTTCTGTAAAAAAGTAATTCAGACCATTGCTCAGCCACATAATTTTGCATAATATCTGTATATCCTTCAAATGAGAAGTTGCCATGGATTAGTTCATATTGTTTTTTGAATTCACTATTGCTATTTTTAGCCAATTGCTTTAATCCATTCGGATATCTTTTAACCACGGAATACTGCACCTGGCCCGAATTATTGGATGCAAAAACTGCAACAGATTGTCCAAGTGCCTTCCATACAGGGCTTAAATTTTGGAGTAAATTCCACACCTTAGTTCCATATCCAATTTTTTGAACATAATGCGTGATACTGATTTTTTCAGACCAGTCATTCAATGCAACAGTGCCAATTGAATCCTGGTAAGTAGAATAACCAGAACTACCCCTTTCCGTTAGGTAAATGGCTATGTTTTTGTAATAGTCGTTATTGTGTTCTGCACCAAGATTGCCCCTGCTATCAATAGCATCCCAGCTGGATGGTCCTTCGCTGATTTGGTAACCCCCGGCATCAGGTCCTGATGCAATTTCGGAAATTCTCCAACTCCATTCACCAGTGTGGTACTTCTGCGCATGGGCAGATATCGCCTTTTCAAATTCGAGTACTTTATCCACTTTTGGAAATACTCGTTGTGTATACATCACATTTTTTTGGCTTATTCCAAAAAAGGGAACAAGTAACAATAAATAAATAAATATTTTCATAATAAAAGATTTAGAAATAAGGTATAGCCTATTTCAATGATTAAATAAAAGTCTAAAGAATGATAGTGATTACAAGAATTGTAAATAGAGTTATTGCGTTAGAATTGCAATAGAGTGTGTGATTTACTTACATAAAGTAAGTAATATATTTGATATATGCTAATTATCAAATATATTAGTAATTCGATCGGTAAGGGTTCGTAAGGAAAACACGCCTTAATTCAGTTGATTTCATTCCCCTAAAAATCTAATTAACTACTAGTCAACACTTTATTTTTCTCTTAATTGCTTATTTTTGATTTGGAAAGATTCTTAATTGGGTCATTCGATTAACAGAATCAACAAAATATTAATTGGACTAGCATGGAAAGAATAGATATTGATAGGGTGATAGAAATGGCATGGGAAGATCGAACGCCTTTTGAAGCTATTGAAATTCAATTTGGTTTATCTGAATCGGAAACTATTAAATTGATGCGATCTGAGTTAAAACGTAATAGTTTTAATCTTTGGCGAAAGAGAGTAAATAGCGGAGTGAGTCAGAAGCATTTAATGAAAAGAAGCACCGATATGAAGAGATTTAAGTGCTCCATGCAAAAAACGATCTCAATGAATAAAATTAGTAAGCGGTAAGATTAATTTATTTTAGGTGTAAACTTCTGCTTTTTACAAGCATCACTGCAATACAAAACCTGTCCCCAATCATTTGCCCACTTTTTGCGCCAGGTAAATGGACGATTACAATGAAGGCATAGCTTAGTAGGGAGGTCACCTTTTTTTACTATTTTATTTTTACTATTTTTCATTCACATTTTTTGGGATATACATTTGCCTAAAAGTTAAATTAATTCTAGATTCCGTAATCTTCTTTGACTTTGGTAGAGAATGCCACCAGTGTTGCTGAATGGCTCCTTTCATTTCTAATAGTGAACCGTTTTCAAGTTGTATTGATATTGTTTCTTTGGTTACTTTATGTTTGAATGAGAATTTTCTAGTAGCGCCAATACTTAAAGAAGCAATAGAGCTATTGGCCACAATCTCTTTTTCATTGTCACAATGCCATCCCATTGCTTCTTCACCGTTATGATACAAATTTAATAAACAAGCATTATATTTTTCTTTAGTGATTGACGCAACGATCTTTTTTAGTGTAATAAGTGTTTCATTCCAAGGTAAACCTACTTTAGTTCTACTAGAATAGGTATAAGCAATTGAAGAATCACTATAAAATGCAACTTTTCTTTTGGTAATAATTTCTTTTCCAAACATGACCACTCTTTCATTTTCCCAACTTATATTATTGATTAGTTCATCAAATAGTTGCTTTATTTGATTTTCGGGTATTGCTTTTTCATAGTATAGTGCAATTCCATCCTGATGTAAGAGATTTTGGGTATTCGTATTCATCAACTTGAAGTTACTTTTTTTAGTTTTAACATTTCCTTTCACAAAAATTAAAACAATAAATCATTTTGCGATGTATTTCGATTAGTATTAAAGTAAAAATCTTTCTATGTGATCTTTGGACGGAACAGAACAGCTATCTCTGGTACCCATTAATGCGTATCTATTTTTTGCTATTAGATTGTAAACTCCGTCTCTTATAAAAGCTGGGAAAAGTATGCCATATTTGAAAATATGAGGCCATCCAGTTATTTGTTTTGCAATTTCAATGACTGCATTTGATTTGGAAAATACAATACCATCTTTGATAAAAAAAACTGATTTCTCTTCATCCAAAATATTATATTGGCGCATTAAATTTTTTCCTGATTCAGTTTGTGTTGCAGCGAAATGTAAATTATGATTCGTATCGTGTTTAATTAGAAACAAAATTGTCGAGTTACATAAATTACATACCCCATCAAATAATACAATATTCATTTGGTATAAAAATAAACATTTACAAATTGTATACTGTAAAATAAATTAATGAATCCTGTTTAATTTAATGATACCCATAAAGTTAAAAACACGCATTACTTGATAAGTAAGATCAAACTCAAACCATTTTTTTGCAAAGTTGGCATCATTTTTTGCATGATGATGATTATTTTGAAATAGCTCCCCAAGTAAAAATAAACCCCAAGGACCTGAATTTTTACTTTGATCTGTACTTTCAAAATTTCGATACCCATACTTATGACCGCACCAATTTACAATTGCACCTTGAATAGGCCCCATTAAAAAATGTATCGGCAATAAAAGGAACCACCATAAACTGGGTGCAAAAAAATAATAAATCAATATATAGCCAATAACGAATGATATCCTGGTTAAAATATGATGACCAAATTTGTCAAGTTTTTCCCAAATAGGCAAATAATCCGCTGTAAATTCTTTCTCAGGGGCATCCTCTTTAGATAAGAATGACCTGTAAATTAACACAGTACTTTTCATCATTTCATAGATATCCTTAAAAAAATGGGGTGAGTGGGGATCTTTTTCAGTATCACTATACGCATGATGCATTCTATGCATAACGCCATAAGCTCTTGGCACTAAATACGAGGAACCTTGAAAAAACCAAGTACTAATATAAAATACGCGTTCCCAATTCTTGCTCGTCTCATACATTTTATGGGAAGCGAATCTATGTAGAAAAAAAGTATGAAAAAACAGAGACATAAACCAATGAATCAAGAAAAATAGAACGATAAATATCATATTTGAATTAATTTATCGGCTAAGTTATTCATATTAATAGGATATGAAAGCTTTTGATTGCGTTATTACATGATTGGTAGCGTTATATTTTGTTTATTATTTTTAAAGTTATTTTAATATTTCATTTAACAAAATTGAATTTTGCATTAATTTTTTATTTTATTTAACATTTTATTTATCCTAAATATTAAATAAATTTTAAATTGTGTTTACAACGATTGGATTGCTATTGCTTTGTTTTATGTGTATTCGTATACATAAAAACAGCCTTAATGAATTGTGGAGTGTTGTGAATTAATATGTTCACCAAAACTCAAACATATGGATTTATTTCTTCTTGATGCCTCAATGCAGATTGCAAAGACAGATTATGTGTCTTTCACTTTCTTCGTTGGCACAATGGCTATGATGGCCGCGGCTGTATTTTTCTTTTTAGAATTGAACAACACTAGTAAAGAATGGAGAACCTCGGTACTTGTATCTGGGTTAATCACTTTTATTGCAGCTGTTCACTATTATTACATGCGTGGATATTATGCTGAAACGCATGATAGTCCAACCTTTTTCCGTTATGTGGACTGGTTATTAACTGTGCCTTTAATGTGTGTTGAATTCTATTTAATCACTAAAAAAGCAGGTGGTACAACAAGTTTATTATGGAAAATGATTTTAGCTTCTGTTGTAATGCTTGTTACAGGTTATTGGGGAGAAGCAGTTGCTCCAGCACAAGCAACATTATGGGGAACTATAAGTGCTATCGCTTACTTCTACATCGTATATGAAGTATGGTTAGGAGATGTTAAGAAATTAGCAACTGGCGCTGGTACTGCTGTCGCTTCTGCGAATGCAGCATTAGGTTGGTTCGTTTTAGTTGGTTGGGCAATTTATCCACTAGGATATTTAATTGGTACAGCTGATGGACAATGGTATGCTAGTTTCAAAAATATTGGAATTGACATGAATATCATTTATAATATTGGCGATGCTGTCAATAAAATTGGTTTTGGTTTGGTTATTTATAGCTTAAGTAGAAAAGCTGCTTAATTTATTAAAATAACTTTATGGGGCAAGTTGGTTACTTGCCCCATTTTTTTTAATTTATATCCATGCAAATAAAACTTCGCCTTTATCTTATATTATTTGCATTTTTTTTATTTCTAGTCGATCAGGTTTTCTTTTTAAATACTAGCACTCAAATTTCATTCTTAATTCTTGTACTAATTCTCTTCGGAGTGCCACATGGCGCCTTGGATTTATACATTGATCAACATTTACATAAGTCAGACAGTAATCAAAAAATCTTTCTATTAAAATATATTGGCAATATTATTGCTTATGCTTTAGTCTGGTATTTTTTCCCCATCGCTGCTTTGGTTATTTTCATCCTAATTACTGCTTATCATTTTGGAGAAATTGATTGGCTTGGTAATACGGAAAAACTTATTCATAAATTAGCCTATTCGGTAATTGGGTTATTGTGGATTTTGTTGTTGCTTTCTAAGAATATCAATTTTGCCTTGCAAATTTTTATTAGAATGGAACGCTCTGCATTTAATGAAAATCAATGGGTTCATCTAGCAAATAAGATTTATCCTTTAACCCTTATTGGATTACTTGCTGTTTATGCTGTTTTATTCTTTTTTAAGGGATCATTTTTTTCTAAGAATAAGTACTATTACTATTCTATTTTACAACAGATTACGCTAATCACTTTTGCCTTTTTCATGCCGCTATGGCTTTGTTTTGCCTTTTATTTTGGCTTCTGGCACTCCTTGTTATCCTTTGATAAAATAAGAATCACTTTTAGTATGCCTAATGATTTCAATGGATGGAAGCGCTTGCTTATTAAAGCTGCCCCATTTTCAATTGTGGCTTGGTTTGGATTTGTCTATATTACATTCTTAACACTAAATAGTAAAGATGCTTCAGGTATTTTTACACTGTTATTTATTAGCCTTTCAGTACTAGCGCTCCCGCATTTACAAATATTTACCAAGATCAAGTTGAAAGAGGATCGATAGTTTATTAATTTTAAATCTTACTGTCAAGAAAACATCCCCAAATTTACTTTCTTTGTTTAATTAAACAGTAATCCATAAGAAAGCTAATTAATAGAAGATTAAAAATTCAATAAATTTTTTCTAAATTTTATATACGCTGTTTTAGTGTCTTTGATGAATGCCTTCTCTGATTTGGCATGCGTATAAATATAGGATAATTTAGTTTTATCGATCGGCTTAGTAATCATTTGGCTGCGATAATGGGTTACTGAAAAATTGATAATTTTTGTCATTATCTCAATGGTGCTAATTCCTTTATCAGTTAAAGTATATAAAAAAACCTTTTTATTTGTTGGATGATTTCTTTTTTCAATTAAACCATCAGCAACTAAAGTTCTTAAACGTTCAGCCAATACTTTAGAAGCAATTTTTTCTTTTATTTCAAGTAATTGTCCGTAAGTGTATTGTTGACGGAATAGCATATGTCGAATGATTAATAAAGTCCATTTATCACCAATAACATCTATTCCAGTTGTAATTGGGCAATGTGATCGTAAAGGGGTACTATTCATATGCTTTTTTTAAATTTACTCTTTTTAACCTGTTCTTCTATATTTAATACATAGACGATAAATTAGTATCTATTTATTGTTTAATAAAATATAAATAATGAATATAAAAATTAAACAAAAATCATCGAATATCATATTCTTATTAACTTATATATCAATTCGCCCGACTATATCTCATTTTTTCTTTTG
>CAIWBA010000223.1 GCA_903910765.1 uncultured Bacteroidota bacterium | reverse complement strand
TGTTGCATTCCTAGCCGTTACATCCGCTAATGTCGTAGCTCCTGTTACTGACAAGGTACCTGATGTAGTATTACCTGTTACACCTAAATTATTTGTTACTGTTGCATCTGATAATGTTGTTGTACCAGCAGACAAAGTATTTAATGTTGTCGCTCCTGTTGCTGATAATGTTCCACTTATGTTCGTAGCACCTAATCTCGTGTTACCTGCTGTCAACTCTCCTGCATTCGTCGTAGTCGCTGATATTGTACTCGCAGATACTAGGTTTGATACCTCAAGGTTAGTAAATTTTGAATCGCCAGCATTAAAACCACCTGTTGCATCATCTCTTTTAACCAAGGTACCTGATATATTTAAATTGGTTGCATTGTTTAAAATTGTTGTATTCGCAGTAATGCTTGCTGTATTAGAAGAAATTTTATTTGTATTTGCTAAAACCGCATCTGGCAAACCACTTATTGTTGATGAACTAACACCTCCAATACTGTTGATTGTTGTATTAATGTTACCAGTACCTGATCCAACAACATCACCTGTTAATGTGATTAACTGATCACCGGTATTTACACCACCTACTGTCACATCACCTATCACTGTTAAAGTTGTAGAAGTCGACGTACCGCCAGCAATTTTAAATCCATTTGCTAAAGCTTCTGGCTTAACACCATTAACAGTTTTATTTATTAAAGCCTCTTCGCCAGCAATAGTTGATAATATACCAGCAGTTGGAAGAGTAACATCAGTTACGTTAGTAGTTCTAATTGTAGTTGAACTAGTACCTGCCAATGTAACATCACTTGAAGTAAGTAAGTTACCGCCCAGCTTAATGGTACTTAAACCATTGTCAGTACCAGTACCTCCATAATTAGGAGCTAAAGCTTTTGTAATATTTTCGGTACCATTAAAACTATTACCATAAATATTTACTGGATTCAATAAACGTGATGTAGTACTAGCATTTCCAGCTAAACTTGCTGTAATTACATTTGAACTGAAATTTCCAAATTCATCTCGCTTAACTAAAGTATTTGGAGTAGCATTTGCAGTTGCATTATTTAAAGTAAGCGTATTAGTCGCTATATTAGTTTTGTTTGTCGCAATATCCGCTGAATTAATCCCAATTGCTTTTGTATTGGCTTCTATATTAGAAGCATTGGTAGCAATATTAGTTTTGTTTGTCGCAATGTCTGTAGTATTGGTTGCTACTACAGTTGGCAATGTACTTATAGTACTTGAACTAACTCCTCCAACAGATGATACGGTTGGCAAACTTGCGCTGCCTGACAAATCACCAGCTAATTGAATTATACCTTTAGATGATACCGTTGCATCAGGTATAGTGATGCCACTTATACTTTTGTCAACAAATGACTTTACTGCCTTAGTTGAAGGATATTTATCATCCGAATTTGCATCCGTAGAAACATCAGATGACTTATTTGCCTTTTCTTCTTTTAAATTTAAAGCGCTCTGTGTTGAAGATAATATAGCAGATTTTACATTTGTTATATTTGTTTGCACAAACTCGTTACTAGCAACTTGATTGGAATTATCAGTTAAAGCTGCTGTTGGAGTAGTTGGAATACCAGTTAATATTGGGGATTCTAAAGTTTTATTTGTAAAAACCTCAACGCCATCCAATGTAGCCATTGTACCGGTTGTTGGGAATGTAATATTACTCGCACCAGTTGTTGTTATAGTAAAATCGCCAGTTCCTTTAACTGATAGGCTATTATTTAATGTAATTTTTTTACCCGTTGGGTTAGCAACTCCAGTTCCTCCCATTTCACTAGGAAGTGTATTTAATAATTTTAAAGCGCCGTCAGATACCAAAGCCCTATTTGCATAAAAAGTATAGGGTACCGTCCATAATTTTGAAGTACCTACATCAGTTAAAGTTTTATTGGAAGCCCAATTTGGATCATAGGTAGAACTACCGACAGTTGGTGAAATAAATATTTTAATATTAAGGTAATATTCTGCACCACCCCAATCAATATCATATATACTAGATTTTGCACCTCCAGCAGATGGAATACCTTGACCTATAATCAAGGTGAAAATTCCGTCTGCACCAGCAGTTACTTGGAAATTTTCCAAATAATCAACAGTTCCCGTAGAACTACCCTTTAAAATAGTTACTAGCGCATAGATTTCTCTATCCTTAGCTGGTGCTCCTAAATTGTCCTTTGCCAATGCTTGAAAAAGCATACCACCAGGCACTTTTTGGCCCGGTATTGTCTGTGCATTTAAGGAAGTTCCTATTAATAAGGAGATCAATAATAAATAAAATAAATTCTTGTTCATAAAATCAATTTGAAATTTGGGTATTTGGGTATTTTTTGGGTAGTAGGTATAAATGGAAAAATTATATTTTTAATATTTTATAACTTTGCAAAACCGTATTGGAAGAAATTTGTATATAATATAAACCAGCGTTCAACTTGTTTAAAGCCAATCTATATCCGGCCATAAGTTGTTTTTGAGAAACGTCAATCCCACTTAATAAATCACCACCGCTAGAATAAACTTGTAATCTAAACTTATCTTCAAGTTGAATTTGATTTAAAAATTTAATTACAGTATAAGTACTTGCAGGATTGGGGTAAACACTAATGCTTAACTTAACATAATCAAGGTTAACATCACAAGTAGTGAAAAATTGACCAGCACTAACAGGCATAAACTTGACCAAACCATTTGAAATAGTATAACATTTGGTTCCAGTAAGCAATAAAGGATTACTGTAAGTAGAAATAGGCGTGGTCTTAGTTACAAAATTGCCTATCCCGCCAATTGAATAACTTAATTTAATCTGGCCACACAATAAACAAGGAATACTTGTCGTTATTACTATGAGTAAAAAGAAAATTGTAGATTTTCTAGCCTTACTACAGATCTTTAAAATAAATTTTGTTTTCATTCTATTTGTTTTTACAAAATGATTGAAATAGAAGGCTTTATACTTAAGTAATTATATTAATAACTACTTGTGAAAGCATCTAAAAACAAAAAATCCATACGTAGGTACATAGCAATCAACTATAGTTGAAAACTACATTCTAAGTATGGATTATACACTTTGGGGACGCAAATTAGAGCCGTCAAATACCAGAAAAAAATTATAGAAGTGCGCAAAAGAATAAACGCAGTTCGAAAAGAATCTAATTATGTTCAGCTAAAAAAATAGCAAGTAAGAATATAATAAAATCAAGTTAGAAATATAAAATAAGAAGTGATTATCTACATTAACTTGATAATCAATTAATTACAATAAAATATTCAAGGGGGAATTTTCAGATATTCGTTATTGTTTATAGCAATAATGTTAGCGTACCATCAATTGTACGCTAACACCAGTGAAAGAATTTAAACAATAGGGATTTAGGATACATATATCTAAATACTAGATATCATGTAAAATTTTACCACATAAAAATTTTTTAATTACCAAGCACATAAGCTTTGTAATGACAAGATCAAGGTAAAATATATATATTGTAAAATATTTGCTATGCAGCTTCTTAATAAGCTTCTAATAAGCTACAAATAATTGTCTAAAGAAATATAAGAAAGATTAGAGGTCAAAATTATTGCTGTAAAAAATTATCAAACATGTAAAAAGAAAACCCATCATTATTAGACCGTATGCCAGAAGGGCAATTTTTAGGAAGAATAAAATTGCTAGATATTGCAGAAGAAACCTCCTCTCTTTTGTATTACAACAAAATTCCTTTCAGAGACCTTTGTTCACCAGAGTTTTTGCTTGCACAAGCTAAAAGTTATGGGCTCGATATTCAAACGGACATCTATTTTTTCGCGAATGATTCTGGGGAATGGGGAACATTGGCAAAAGTAAGCGATAGTAGTAAAATCATTTCTGGAATAGCCCGACTAAGACAAAATTCAGTCATTAAAGATACACTTGTAGGAACACAACACGTATTTGCTTTAGATAAAAAAAACACTTATTTAACCTATGGAGCTGATTGGGTGTTTCTTTATAAAGGTGACAATTTACCTCGCAGAATGTACCATGTAATGTATTCCAAAAAAAATGATATTTCTAAAAACTGGAAAAAATTTGAGCGTGAAAAAGAATTCAAAAAAGAAAAAACAGTTGTATACATCAATCATCCAAAAGTCAATGAAAAAGGAATTGACGCAATCTTGGTTGCTCATGATTCAGATTCAAGTTCAGTGCAAGTAAAAACCTACATACGCAGTAAAAAAAACCTGAAAATCAGTCCAAAAAAAGAAGGATTATCTTTCATAAGTAATTTACAAAGAGACAATACAGTTCATTTACATCTAAACATCAATGATCTTAGATCGTCCCCTGAAGATCCTTATTACCAACTTATGGAAAAACTTGGTAGAAGAATTAGTTTTCCTGTCAATTCATTTTTAAATGCATGGGAAGGAGATTTGTCGTATCACCAAGGTGGATTCATCAATGTGAAAGAAAAAGTAATTACATCTCAATTAGATGAAGACTTTAATGTTACTGAAACAGTAACCCTGCAAGATAAAAAAGTCCCCGCATTTGCTTTGTTATTATCAATCAATACTAACATTCAAAATTTACTAAATCAATTATTTTCAAAAGGAATTCTTCGAAAGGAAAACGACAATCAACTACGATTCTTATTTTCACCTCCATTAAAGATTCAACAAACGAAAAACTTCATTTACTTCTATTCTTCTGATGTAGTTCCACCTACTACACTTTCATCGTTTAACGGAGGAATACTTAAATACGAAGGAAACCGATTCGGATTTCAGATTGATTCAATGAATGCAAGAGAAACATTTGGCTCAGTTCGAATTCCTGTTGGATATTTTCTCTATAAAAGAAGAATATTCTAGATTTGTGCGAACCAAATAACTTTCATCACTAAAAAATCCTCTTTCTAACACCTCTTATTTCCATTAGAAAAAAGAACCATTAAAAAGAGAATTTTACAAGATTCACAATGATTTCTATAGAGAGGTATAGTTGTCAGTATTTTACAAAAACATTCTTGGCTTCTGTAAAAAACCTTAATGCTTCTAAACCACCCTCACGTCCAACTCCTGACGCTTTCACTCCACCAAACGGAGTTCTTAAATCGCGAACTAACCATGAATTTATCCAGACAATCCCAGATTGCGCTTCATCGGCAACACGATGCGCACGTTTTAGGTCTGAAGTCCACAAGGTCGTCTGCAATCCATACTGTGTAGAGTTTGCCATCATTAACGCTTCCTCTTCTGTATCAAAAGGAGCAATTGTAACCACTGGACCAAAAATTTCTTCTTGGTTGGTTCTGCAATTATAAGCAAGACCTTCAATTACCGTAGGACGAATGTAATAACCGTCTTGATAAGGAGCGTCTAAAATTACTCGTTCACCACCTGTTAATATTGTTCCTCCCTCTTCTTTTGCTAATTCTATATACGACAAAATTTTCTCCATATGAGGCTCTGATACCACCGCACCTAAATTAGCTTTTGGATCGGAAGGATAAGAAACAACCGATTTCTCAACTTTTGAAACAAAAGCTTCTTTGAATTTATCATAAATCGATCTTTCCACTAAAATTCTCGAACCACACAAACAAATTTGACCTTGATTCGCAAAAGAAGAACGAATAGTCGTGCTTAACATTTCATCAAAATCACAATCTGCAAAAATGATCACTGGATTTTTACCACCTAATTCAAGTGATAATTTTTTGAACATAGGAGCGGCAGTGCGTGCGATGTATTCTCCAGTTTTAGTTCCTCCTGTAAATGAAATCGCCTTGATCTTAGGGTGTTTGATGATCGCATCACCAACGCGATGTCCTAAGCCATGAAGTATATTCAATACACCATCAGGTAATCCAGCTTCTTTTGCTACCTCTCCTAATAAATACGCAGTATAAGGAGTAATTTCAGAAGGTTTTGCAATCACACAGTTCCCAGCAGCTAAAGCAGGTGCAATTTTCCAAGAGAATAAGTACAATGGTAAGTTCCAAGGAGAAATACAACCCACAATACCAATTGGTTTACGTAGTGTGTAATTTAACCCCAATCCTTCCATATAATGGGATTCAGAGGAAAAATGTGTAATTGCGGTTGCAAAAAAATGAAAATTTGAAACAGCACGAGGTATGTCGACATGTGCAGCCAAAGTAACTGGTTTTCCATTGTCCCTTGATTCTGCTTGAACAAATTCATCCATTCTATTTTGAATTCCTTCTGATAAACGCACCAAAATTTGACTTCTTTCTTCAGTTGACATTTTAGACCAAATTGGAAATGCTTTTTCCGCAGCATTTACAGCTACCTCTACGTCTTGTTCATCTGAATCTGGAATGTAAGAATACACTTTACCAGTTGCGGGTTCAATATTGTCTATGAACTGTCCACACAATGGATCTTGATATTTACCATCTATATAATTCTGTAACTTTTTCATCTATAAATAATTTGATTTAAAAACTAACTAATACTTATTCAAATAAGTTAAGTCCTTATCTAAATACGGATTATTAATCTTCTATCGTTTTTGCAGTATAGCCTAAAATTTTCAAATAATCATTTGCTGTTTGTTCTTCAGAAAATAATTCTGTTTTTATCACCCCGTTTTCATCTCTTTTTATTAAGATATGTTTTGGTTCAGGAATCAAACAATGCTTCAAACCTCCAAAACCTCCAATCGTTTCTTGGTAGGCTCCTGTATTAAAGAACCCGATATACAAGGGCTTATTCTTATTGAATTTCGGTAAATAAATAGCATTTGAATGCTGTTCTGAATTGTAGTAATCATCGCTATCACATGTCAATCCACCTAGCAATACTCTTTCGTAATCATCGTTCCAACGATTGATTGGCAACATGATAAATCGCTGATTAATTGCCCAAGTATCAGGTAAATTGGTCATAAATGAGGAGTCTATCATATTCCATTTTTCCCGGTCATTTTGTTGTTTTTGATGCAATACATTAAAAATTGCTCCACCACTCTCTCCTACCGTAAATGAACCAAATTCAGTAAAAATATGTGGCTCTGGAATATTATTGTCTGAACAAACGCGTTTTACTTGGGTTAAAATTTCTTTGACCATGTAAGCATAATCAAAATCGAAGGCCAATGACTTTTTAATTGGAAAACCTCCACCGATATTTAAGGAATCTAAAGAAGGACAAATCTTCTTTAAGTCACAATAAACCCTTAATAGTTTTGTTAATTCGTTCCAATAATAGGCTGTATCGTTGATTCCTGTATTGATAAAGAAATGTAACATTTTAAGATTCACACGAGGATTACTTTGAATCACTTGTTTATAAAACGGAACGATTTCCCTATAACGAATCCCTAACCGAGAAGTGTAAAATTCAAACTTAGGCTCTTCTTCTGAAGCAATTCTGATCCCCAAATTAAGCTCTTGCTGAGAATCCTCTGTGGCAGTAATTAAATCATGAACTTCTTGGATATTGTCAACAACAGGTATAATTTTCAAATCCGTCTCGTCCATTAATCGTGCTATGTTAGAAATGTATTGCTCTGGTTTAAAACCATTACAAATTACAAATCTCCCATTCCCTAATTTTCCAGTCTGGTAAAGTGTACGAACTATGTCTATATCAAAAGCGGAAGATGTTTCAATGTGGACATCATTTTTCAATACCTCATCTAAAACAAATGCAAAATGAGAACTCTTCGTGCAATATGAGTAATAATAATTCCCCATATACCCTATATTATTCATCGCTTCTCTGAACCATCCTTTCGCGCGTTGAATATTGAAAGTGATCTGTGGCAAATAATTGAATTTCAATGGCGTACCATATTGTTCAATCAATCCCATTAAATCAATTCCGTGAAAAATTAACCGATCATCCTTTAAGTTAAATTCGTCTTGCGGAAAATCAAAAGTTTGGTCGATTAAATCAATGTATTTAGTTCTCATTCATAAAAATATTTCGATACAAATTTGCCCTAAATAATTGAGTTTAGAAAGAACAAATTAAAAAAATATAGATAAAAAGAAGTATTCTAGTAATTTTGAAATAAATTGGATCGGAAGACTATTTATCTATACTCAATCTTACGGAATGTTTTTTGAAACCTATGGTTTAATCGGTTTGTTTTTTGCCTCGTTTCTAGCGGCAACAATTCTCCCTTTTAGCTCGGAAGCCGTTTTAACTTTCTTTCTGCTGAATGGTGTTGACCCATGGGTATGCTTAGCAATTGCAACACTAGGGAACTCGTTGGGCGGTAGCACAAATTATTTTATAGGCAAAATGGGAACAACTCGATGGCTTCAGAGAATTGGAATCAAAGAGCATCAAATTCAACAAAAAGAAAACTGGTTTATTAAATATGGAAATTGGCTCGCTTTTTTTTCATGGTTGCCAATTATAGGAGACCCTTTAATGGTAGTTTTAGGATATTTTAAAAGTCCAGCAATGAAAACATTGACAACAATGGTGATCGGAAAACTACTACGATACCTGTTTATAATTTGGGGAGTACAACTACTCAAATTATATTTTTAAAAATTTATGGGGAGTTCTAAAAATTAGATTTTTCGAGGCAAAAAAATTAAAGCCGTAGAATATTCTAGGATTTGAAGTTTGAAGTTGAACAAAGAAAAAAAGCAATTTTTTGAGATCCCCCTTATCTAATTAAACCAAGCTATAACTTTTCAATCACCGTATTTAAATCGGTATAGGAAAATTTAAATCCACTCGAACAAATTTTATCATTTGAAATTTTCACACCGTCCAGTACAAGTGTAGCTTGTTCACCAAGCAATAATCGCATCATAAAAGGTGGGATAGCAGGCAAGAAAATTTTACGATGCATCGAATGAGCCAATACGGTTGTAAATTCTTTATTGGTGGTATTGTTAGCGACTGCATTAAACACTCCTTCCAACGAATTTTTAAGAATGAACTCAACCATTTTAACTAAATCCTTCCAATAAATCCAAGGAATCCATTGTTCTCCACTTCCAATAACGGCCCCCATACCAAAATGAATCGGTTGCTTCATTTTAAGTAAGAACCCACCATCGTTGTCAATGACAGGACTGATTCGCAATTTACTCACCTTGCACTTAGATGAAAATTGGTCTGCGGAATGTTCCCATTGTTGCACTATCTGAGATAAAAAATCAGTACCGAAAGGAGATTCTTCGCTGTAAACTTTTGATGCGTCTTCAAATCCATAACAAGAGACACCTGAAGCAGAAATGAAATGTCTCAACTGGGGCATGTTTGAAGATACTTCGAATAAAAACTGAATTGGTTCAACGCGAGAACTTAATAATTCTTTTTTTCGATCTTCCGTCCAACGTTTTTCACCAATAGATGCTCCAGTTAAATTAATTAGGTGTGTTACTTTTTCCAAAACAGAAAAATCAATTTTCTTTTTGTTCGGATCCCAATAGATATCGGTTTCTAATTTAGGCGTACGAGTCAACACACCCACTTGGTACCCTCTTTCGTACAAATATTCAGATAACTTTCTGCCAATTAACCCACTACCACCAGCTATTAAAATATAAGAAGTTTCCATAGTTTATGAACATTTAGATAGTGTAATTTGTTTAAAAATTTGTTATTGCCATTCGAAGAATAATATCAAAACATTGCTCAGCACTTTTATTCCAATCAAACAATTTCCCTCTGCTTAAACTTTTACATGCTAATTCCTCTCTTAAATCATCCTGATCTGCAATAAGATGTAACTTCTGAGTAATTTCTTCTACTGAAAAAGGATCCACATAGATTGCAGCAGTTCCAGCTACTTCAGGCAACACAGAACGATTTCCGGCAATAATTGGAACACCACATTTCATCGCTTCAACCAAAGGTATACCAAAACCTTCAAAATAAGGAACATAAACCAAACATGCCGCAGCGCCCATCACCTGGGTTAACCTTTCGATTCCCAAATACCCCATAAAATGAATGTGTGCATTTTGATTTTTAGCAATTTCAGAATCGTTTTTCCACATCGGAGTGCCTACAATTACTAAATCATTTGTTCCT